>NZ_JBSGHL010000032.1:0-92381 GCF_053604375.1 Streptomyces sp. NPDC004031
TCGCACCGATCGCACACCGCCTCACCTGCCCGTACGGCGCAGCGTTGACGGCCCGTCGGGCAAATGACAGACTGGCGCGCGTCCGACCCTATTGGCGCCCGCAGGCCACCGGGCCGGAACCGTCCGGCCGGGGTGCGGCGTCCCGGCGCCGTCACCAGTGCGCCTGGCCGCCCAGATTCCGCGCGAGGGCGCCGACCTGCTTCGCGGTCAGCTCCGCGTGGCCGTCGGTGCCGGCCGAGAGCATCAGGGCGACACTGTCGCCGCCGGCCCCGCGCAGCCGCACGAGGGCGACGTTGCCGGTCGAGGTGACGACGGGGGTGCCGGTGGACGCCTTGGTCACCTCGCCGAGGTAGGCCGCCAGTTCGGTGGAGGACAGTCCCGCGTCGCGCTGGATCAGCGGGGCCAGCAGGGCGGCCGCGGTGCCCTTCTCGGCGGCGAGGGTCTCGACGGACACCGGCTGGGTGCCCAGCCGGTAGTCGCACTCCACGTCGGTGGCGTGCGCGGTGCTGAGCACGGCGTCCTTGTCCGCGTCCTCCGGCAGATCGACATGTGCCGAGACCGGGCTCGCCGCCCCGGACACGTGCGCGGCCGAGGCGGCCTTGTCCAGGTCGTAGTCCAGCGGGCAGTGCGTGGACTCCTTGGCCGCCGAGCGCACCTTGTCGTGCAGCCCGGCCTGCGACAGTGCCGCCGGGCCGCCGTCGCCCGAGCACGCGGCGAGCACGGCCGCGGCTGCCACTGCGGCCGCCGCCGCGGCGGCCCGCGTGCCCTGCCCGCGCAGACGTACGGTCATCAGCCCTCCCCCGTTCAGCCGGAAGTGGTCATCCTAGATGCACGTCCGACCGGGGCACCGGGCCGGGTCCGCCGCCGTCTCCCGCACGGGGGGGGTGACGCGGTGTCAGGCGAGCATCGGGCGCGGGTCGAAGGTGACCCTGATCCTGCTGATGCGGCCCTCCTCGACGTGGCTCCAGTTGACGACGGCCATCGGGTCCGAGGTCTCGGTCCGCAGCTCGAACCAGGTGATGACGTCGGGGCCGTCCGCCCAGCGCCGGACGACCTCGACGTGCCGGGTCAGCGCGAACATGCCGCCGAGGCCGGAGAGGACGTCGTCGGCGCCCTGCGCGGTGCCGAGCGCGCCGACGAAGTCGACGCCGTCGTGGAGCAGGGGCCGCACCCGCTCGATGTCGTTGCTCTTCCAGGCGTCGAAATAGGCGGCGGCGACGCTTTCCGGAGAGGGCGTGCTCACGGGTTCCTCCTGGCTTCCGGCGGTACGCGGCCGGCCGGCCGCGCTCTCGCCTCCAGCCTGGTCGCGGGCGATCAAGAAGTCCAACAGCTCGTTCTTCTGACAACTAGCATCATCGGTCATGGAACTGAGGCACCTGGAGTACTTCGTCGCGGTGGCCGAGGAGCGCAACTTCACCCGGGCGGCCGACCGGCTGCACATCAGCCAGTCTGGCGTCAGCGCGCAGATCCGGCGGCTCGAACGCGAGCTGGGCGCCGAGCTGTTCGACCGCTCGCAGCGGGCCGTCACGCTCACCGCCGCGGGCCGGGCCGCGCTGGAGCACGCGCGTGCGGCACTGGCCGCCGCCGACGCGCTCGGGCGGTCGGTGAGCGAGGTCAGCGGCCTGCTGCGGGGACAGCTCACGGTCGGCATGGTCACCGGATGCACGCTCGCGCCGCTCTTCGACGCGCTCGCGTCCTTCCACCGGGCGCATCCCGGCGTGCGGATGTCGCTGCTGGAGGACGGCTCGGACCGGCTGCTGGAGGCGGTCCGGGCCCGCACCGTCGATCTGGCGCTCGTCGGCACCGCGCAGGCCGCCCACGAGGGGCTGTCCACGCTGACGGTGGTCAGCGAACGGCTCGTCGCCGCCGTCCCGTCCGGGCACCCGCTCGCCGGACGGGACGCGGTGACGCTGCGCGAGCTGAGCGCCCACCCGGTCGCCTGCATGCCCGCCGGGACCGGGCTGCGGGCGGTGCTGGACCGGGCGTGCGCCGCCCAGGACCTGCGGCTCACGATCGCGCTGCAGGCCAGCGCGGCCGACGCGCTCGCCGACCTCGCCTGCCGCGGGCTGGCCGTCGCCGTCCTCAGCGAATCCATGGCCGCCCGGCACCGCGACCGGCTCGGCGCCTGCCCCCTCACCGACGTCCCCTCGCCCGCGCTGCTCGTGCTGGCCTGGAAGGACACCGGCGACCCGGCAGTCCGCGCCGCCGTCGAGCACGCCCGCCGGGCCTTCGGCGGCGCCGGCCTTCCGGCACCGCCGCCCGCGCGCTGAACGCGCCCGGTCAGGGAAGGTAGTCGGCGACCAGTTCCGCGAACTCCTCCGGGGTGAGGACCTCGACGCCGAGCTGCCCGGCCTTGGCGGCCTTGCTGCTGAGCCTGCCGTTCGCGGCAGGCGCGGCGACGAGGCAGGCGGTCTCGGCGGTGACGCTGTCGCCGGCCCTGCCGCCGGCGCGTTCTATGAGGTCCTTCACCGCGGTGCGGCTGAGGGCGGCGAGCGGGCCGGTCATCCTGCCGGTGACGACGACCTTCTTCGGGCGGCCGTCCTCGGCGGTCAGCGGGCCGTCGACCGCGGTGTCGGACACCGGCTCGCTCATGGCGGCGCCGGCCGCGGCCATCTTGTCGATGACCGCGGCGAGTTCGGCTATCTGCGCCACGATGCCGGGCGCCTTCTCCGGCCCGATGCCGTCCACGTCCTGGAACGCCTCCGCGCTCGCGGCGCGCACCGCGTCCATGGTGCGGAAGTGGGCGGCGATGCGCTGGGACAGGCGGCGCCCGGTGTTGGTGATGCCCAGGGCGCACAGCTGGCGGCTGAGCGGCTTGGCCTTGGCGGCGAGGATCTGGTCGGCGAGCTTGGCGCCCCGCTTGTCGCTCCCGGCCGCCTCGCAGAGCGTCGCCAGGTCGAGGGTGTAGAGGTCGGCGATGTCGATGACGGCGCCGGAGTCGACGAGCCAGGTGACGTACGTCCTGCCCAGGCCGTCGATGTCGAGGCAGTCGCGCTGCGCGGCGTAGGCGATGAGCGCGGGCAGCCGGCAGGCGGCGCCCTTGACGCACCGCCAGCGCTCCTGGCTGCGGTCGATGTCGCTGCCGCAGTTCGGGCAGACCGCGGGCAGCGGCACCTCGGCCGCACCGGCCGGGCGCAGCTGGACGACCGCGGCCTGCACGCGGGGGATGATGTCGCCCGCCTTGTACACGGTGACGGTGTCGCCGAGGTGGAGGTCGCGGCGGCGGATGTCGGCGGGGTTGTGCAGCGTGGCGTACTCGACGGTGCTGCCGTCGATCTCGACGGGCCGCAGCCGCGCGCGGGGGGCGATGACGCCCGTCCGGCCGACGTTCCACTCGACGTCCAGCAGCACCGTGGTGCGCTCGACCGCGGGCAGCTTGAAGGCGACGGCCCAGTGCGGGAAGCGCGAGCCGGAGCCGGCGGCCTGCTGCTCGGCGGCGGTGTCGGCCTTGACGACCACGCCGTCGATCCCGAAGGGCAGGCCGGGCCGCATCGCCTGGATCTCCTCGACCCGCCGCCGCGCCTCCTCGACCGTGCCGACGCGGCGCAGCCCGGCCGGGTTGTCGCGGGTGGTCCGCACCCCGGCCGCGGAGACCAGGGCCAGCACCTCGCTGTGCGAGGCGCCCTCGGGCAGGAAGGTGCCGCCGTCGAGGTTGACGGCGCCGTACGCCCAGAAGGTCATGGCCAGGCGGTAGGGGCGGTCCTTGGCGCGCAGCGTGCCGGAGGTGCCGTTGCGCGGGTTGCGGAAGACCGTGGCGCCGTGCTCGACACGGATCTCGTTGGCGCGTTCGAACTGCTCCTGTGTGAAGAGCACTTCGCCGCGCGCCTCGACCGTGACCGCCGTCCCGAGCGACTGCGGCAGGCCGTCGATCGTGCCGATGACATGGCTGACGTCCTCGCCGAACCGGCCGTCGCCGCGGGTGACCACCTGGACCAGGCGCCCGTCGCGGTAGCGGGCGGCGATCGCCGCGCCGTCCAGCTTGGGCTCCACGGTGAAGCCGCCCTCGACCGGGCGGCCCAGGCGGCGCTGCAGTCCCTCACCCCACGCGGTCAGCTGCTCGGCGGAGAAGACGTTGTCGAGCGACAGCATCGGCACACCGTGCGCGACGTCCCCGACCGGCGCGGCCCCGGCGGCGACCTGGGTGGTCGGGGAGTCGGGCGCCGCCTCGTCCGGATGGGCCTGCTCGTACGCCGCGAGGGCGAGCAGCAACCCGTCGTACGTGGCGTCGTCCAGCACGCTCTCGGCGGCGAAGTCACCGTCTCCGCCGTAGTAGGCGCGGGCGGCCTCGCGGACGCGGGTGACCGCGTCCCGGTACTGGGCAGGGGTGGCCAACGCCTCAACGGCGGGAGTTGTCGTCATACCCGCCATCCTCGCGCGGGGGTCTGACAATCGCGGGGTCTGGCCGTCGCGGGTGTCTGGCCGTCGCGGGAGTCTGGCCGTCGCGCGAGTCTGGCAATCGCGGGGCTCCGACAGCCGCGGGGTCCGGCAGTCGCGTGGGTTCAGCCCTCCGGCGTCGTGGCGCGCCTGCGGCGGTACGCGGCGGCGCGGTCCTTGCCGCCGCAGGCCTCGCTGGAGCACCAGCGGCGGCGCCCCGGGCGGCTGGTGTCGACGAACAGCAGGGCGCACTCCGGGCTCGCGCACGCGCGCAGGCGGGCCGCGGCGGGGCCGGAGAAGAGGTCGACGGCGTCGCGGGCCACCGTGCTGAGGGCCGCCTGCTGCCCGCGCGCGGCCGGCAGGGTCAGCCGCCCGGTACCGCCGCTCAGGACGGGCACCAGGGGTGGCGCGGCCGCGGCGGCGTTGACGGCGGCCTCGTCCGCGGGCGAGGGGGCCTGCCCGGCGAGCACCGCGCGGGCGAGGCGGTGGACGGCCTCGCGCAGCACCCGGGCGGCCTCCAGGCCGGACCGGGTGACGTCCGGCGGCTCCTGGAGCAGCCCCGCCTCGCAGTACCAGCGGGCCAGGTCGGACGGTTCGCGCAGCCGCTCGTACCGGCCGCGCCAGCGCTCGCCGACCGTGGCGACGAACGCCAGGCACAGGCGGCCGGAGCGGAAGTTGAATTGCAGTTCCCCGGCGGGCACGTCCTCGCCCATATCGCTTGCCTCGGCGTTCACGTCACGACTATAACTCGTGACATGGTGATGAGCCGGAACGAACCGCAGCCCGACCGGGCACGTATCGAGGACTTCCTGCGCGAGCGGGGCGCCGACCGCATCCCCCACCCCGGCGGCACCCTGCTGGCGCACCTGGGCCGGGTCGAGCGGCTGCTGGAGGAGTGGGGCGCCGGCCCGGACGTGCGGACGGCGGGGCTGTGCCACGCCGCGTACGGGACGGACGGCTTCGACGAGGCGCTGATCGGCACCGGCGAGCGCGCCCGGCTCGCGGCGCTCGTCGGCGAACGCGCGGAGGAGCTGGTCCACTTCTACGCGAGCTGCGACCGCTCCGCGGTCTACCCGCAGCTCGGCCAGGGCTCCCCCGTCGTCTTCCGGGACCGCTTCTCCGGCGCCGAGGGCGTCCCCGCCGAGGCCGACCTGCGGGCCCTGATGGAGATCACCGCCGCGAACGAACTCGACCTGGTCGCGCACAACGCGGACCTCGCGGCCCGCTACGGCCCCGATCTCGCCGACCTGTTCACCCGCTCGCGCGGCCTGCTGTCCGCGCCCGCCCAGCAGGCCTGCACGCGGCTGCTCGGCCGTTACGGCGCCGGTCCCGTGACCGGGCCGCTGGTCGGCGGGCTGGACCACCTGGTGCTGACCGTCTCCGACGTCGAGGCCAGCGTCGCCTTCTACGAACGCGTCCTCGGCATGCGGCCGGTCACCTTCGGCGACGGACGGCGCGCGCTGACCTTCGGCACCGTCAAGATCAACCTGCACCAGGCGGGCGCCGAGCTGCTCCCGCACGCCGCCCGCCCCACCCCCGGCAGCGCCGACCTGTGCCTGGTCACCCCGCACCCGCAGGCCCGCGTCCTGGAACACCTGGCCGCCTGCGGCGTCCCCGTCGAGACCGGCCCCGTCCCGCGCACGGGCACGCTCGGCCCCTTCACCAGCACCTATCTGCGCGACCCGGACGGCAACCTGATCGAGGTCAGCACCTACCCGCAGCAGGGGGGCTGAGCCGGCGGGATTGCGGGGCGCGGGTGGCTCCCGGTCGGGCGCGGGACGACGGCCCCGACAGGCCCGGCGGCGATGTCGCGCGCCAGAACGAGACGGAGTGGCGCCTTCTGCTCGCGGCCGCCGTCGTGGAGTTCGCCGTACGGCGGCTGGGGTGAGGGGGGCCGGGGCCCGAAAATTGCACCCCGCGGGCGGGGGCGGGCTCGTAGGGTGGCTGTCATGGTGATCGCGACGGTCCGGGAGTGGAGCGACGAGGACGGCTGGGGGGTGCTCGACTCGCCGGAGACGCCCGGCGGGTGCTTCGGGCACTTCTCGCACATCCGGATGGACGGCTTCCGCACGCTGACGGCGGGGCAGCGGGTCGAGCTGGTCTGGGAGGATCCCGGTGGCAAGCAGGACGGGTACGACTACTGCGCGGTGAGCATCGTGCCGCTGGCCGGCTGACGGCCGGGCACGGGGCGACGGCGGTGGGCGAGTTGCGGGGCGCGGTGGTGCTGGTCACCGGGGTCATGGCGTCGGGGAAGTCCACCGTGGCCCAGTTGCTGGCCGAGCGGCTCCCGCGGTCGGTGCATCTGCGCGGTGACGGCTTCCGGCGGATGGTCGTGTCGGGGCGCGAGGAGTTCACGCCGCGCCCGACGCCCGGGGCCGCGGCGCAGTTGCTGCTGCGGTACCGGGCCTGCGCGGCGGTGGCGGACCTGTACGCGCGGGAAGGCTGGACCGTGGTCGTCCAGGACGTCGTCCTCGGCGAGCACCTGGCCCGCTTTCTCGACGCCGTGACGGCGCGGCCGCTGTACCTGGTCGTCCTCGCCCCGACGGCGGAAGCGGTCGCGGCACGCGAGGCCGGGCGGCCCAAGAGCGGCTACGGCGGCGGCTGGACGGTCGGGCTGCTCGACGAGGAGCTGCGGCGGACACCGCGCCGCGGACTGTGGCTGGACACCTCCGACCTGACACCCGGGCAGACGGTCGAGGCGGTCCTGGCCGGGCTCGGCACGGCCCGCGTCGCCGGGTAGCGCCCTTCCCGCGCGGGCTCAGAGCAGGACCAGCGACCACACCAGCAGCGCGCCGCCCAGCAGGAGGAGCAGGACGGAGCCGCCGTCCACGGCGCCGAGGAGGCGGTAGCGGTCGTAGGGCTCGTAGGGGCGGGCCGGGTCGACCACGACGGTCATCGCGCCGCCGGTCGGACCGGGCCTGCCGGAGGCGTTGACGAGGGAGGACACGATGGCGCGCCCCTCGACGTGGTAGCGGACGACGGGGGTGAGGCTGTAGCGCCCGGCGTTCGCGGTCGGCCCGCTGTCGTTGCCGACCACGTCGGCCTGCAGTTCCAGGCCGCTGCGGCGCGCCCGCAGGCAGCGCGCGCCGTGCAGGACGGCCCGCGCCGTACCGAAGGCGCCCGCCAGGAAGGCGGCCGAGGCGACCGCGACGAAGATCATGGCGGCCATCCTGGCGCACCCGGCGCACCGCCTGCCAGGGGCCGGAGGCGGTTCACAGGAAGCGCCGCGGGCCCCGCGCCGCGGGAGTGCCCAGCCGCACGTCGATCCCGGAGCCGTCGCCCCCGTCGGTGCCGTCGACGTACCCGTGGTCGAGCGGGCAGACGTAGGCGGGCACCGTCGGGTGCGGCCTTCCGCGGGGCCGGTGGACGGTGCTGCTCCCCGCCCCCACCAGCACGTCGAAGTGCTGCCGGATCGGTACCCCCGCGTACCGCAGGACCTCCGCCCAGCAGGGCTGCTCCGGCCTCCCGTGCCGTCGAAATCCCCTCCCCCGGGGTCAGACCGGGGCGAGCGGCAGGTGGGGGGTGGACGGAAGGTCGACGGTGATCGGGTCGCCGGGGTGGACGGTGCCGCCCTCGCGGACGACGCTCATGACGCCCGCCCGGCGGACGACGTTGCCCTCGGCGTCATGGCCGACGACCTGCTTGAGCAGGCCGTGCTGGAAGTCGTCGATCTGGCGGCAGGGGTTGCGCAGGCCGGTGACCTCCAGGACGGCGGTGGCGCCGATGTGCAGGAGGGTGCCGGTCGGCAGGCCGAGGAGGTCCAGGCCGCTGGTGGTGATGTTCTCGCCGAGCTGGCCGGGGGCGACGGTGAAGCCCGCGTCGGCGACCTCGGTGAACAGCTCCTCGTGGATGAGGTGGACCTGGCGCAGGTTCGGCTGCGTCGGGTCCTTGGCGACGCGCGAGCGGTGCTTGACGGTCACGCCGGAGTGCACGTCGCCCTCCACGCCGAGACCGGCGATCAGCCGGATGCCGCCGCGGTTGGGCTTGGTGAACGTGTACGCACCACTGGCGCTGACCGCGGTGACGCTTGCGCGCATCTCCGGCCCCCTCCTGCTCGGTGACCGGCTCCGCGGCCGGCCGACACCTCCATCATGCCGGAGCGGCCCCGGGCGGCGGCCTGCGGGAGGGGCCTGTCCTGCGGTGACGGCCGCGCGCGGCGTCCCCGGGGCCGGGCTCGCGCGGCCCCGGGAAGGAAAGCCGTCCGGGCAGTCCTCCCCGGAGGCTGCCGTCCGGGCGCGGAGCCGGTCCGGCGACGGAAGCCGTTCGCCACGTGGCTATCGTGTGCGGATGCCGCCGCTGAACCTGCGTCACGCCGTCCGCGCGCTCCTGCTCGACGAGCGGGGCGGGCGGATCCTGCTGTGCCGGTTCGCCTTCGCCCGGCCGGGCGGGACGCTGGTGGTGTGGGCCGCGCCGGGCGGGGGCGTCGAGCGCGGGGAGACGGCGCTCGACGCGCTGCGCCGGGAGCTGCGCGAGGAGGTGGGGTTCGCGCTGGAGGGCGAGCCGCCGCACGTCTGGCACCAGGAGGTCGTGGATCCCGCGCACGCGCCCGGCTACGACGGCGTCGTGAACGACTACTTCCTCGTCCGCACCCCGCACTTCGGCCCGCGCGGCGCGCTGACCGACGAGCAGCTCGCCGCGGAGAACGTCACCGGGACGCGGTGGTGGCGGCCCGAGGACATCCGCGGCTACCGCGGCACCGACCTGTTCTCCCCCCGCGACCTGGGCGGGCTGCTCGCGCGGCTCGCCGCGGACGGCCTTCCGGACGCGCCGGTGCCCGTCGGCCTGTGACCGGTCCCGCACCGGTGTCCGCGCCCGGCGTCCGCCCGAACCGGGGAGCGCGCGAGCGCGCGGCGGCCGCCGCTCACGCCGCCCGGACGGTGACCTTGGCCAGGAAGGCGTCGAGGTTGCGCCGGGTGCGGCCGATCTGCTCCTCCAGCGTGAGGGTCTCCTCCATGCGGCGGACCAGCGCCGACGTCTTCTTGCCGCGGATGTAGAGCGAGCACTGCAGGTCGGCGCACATGTAGAGGGCGACGGTGTTGCCCTGCCGCCCGGCGGCGCCCGCGAGGGGGGCCGCCAGCAGGTCGACGCCGCCGCCGGAGTGGCCGGTCAGGCACAGCCCGCACAGGCTGCTGCGCATCAGGCTGCGCCGGGCGCCGGGGGCGATCCGCAGGGTGAGGCCGACCGCCTTGCCACCGGGGGCGGTGGCGGGGGCGACGAGATACGCGCGGTCGGGGGCGCCCGGGTCGCGCCAGCCGACGAAGTCCAGGTCCGCCCAGGGCAGGGCGGGCAGGTCCCGCGGGAGGTTGATGCGCCCGGCCTCCCCCTTGGAGCAGTTGACGAAGGAGGCGCGCAGCTCGGCGTCGGTCAGGGGGTCCATACCGCCGACGCTACCTGCCCGCCGTGGCCGCCCTCGAACGGTTTTCGGCCCGGCCCGCCGCCCGTCGCCCCTGGTGGGGGCGTACGGGCGCGGCCCGGCCGCCGGGTGTCAGGCGTCCAGCGCGGGACGCAGCACCTCGCGGCACCACTGGCGGAAGGTGGTGGGGGTGGTGACGGCCCGGTCGGGGTAGGACTCGGCGTCGTAGAGGCCGGCGTCGACGGCGGCGGTCATGCCGGCGATGCCCTCGGCCCAGGCGCGGGTCATGCCGTGCCCGGTCATCGCGGCGACGAAGTCCTCGCGGGGCAGTTCCCGGTACGCGACCGGGCGGCCCAGCTCCTCGGTCATGACGCGCGCCATGTCGTCGGGCGACAGGTCCTCGGGGCCGGGCACCGCAACGCTCTCCTGGCCCGTCCACTGCGGGTCGAGCAGCAGGGCCGCGGCGACGGCGGCGATGTCGCGGGTGGCGACGACCGGGGACGTACGGCGGGCGGGCAGGGTGCCGAAGAACAGGCCCTGGTTCCTGATCGGTCCGAGCTGCCCGAGGGTGTTCTCCATGAAGCCGGGCATGCCGAGCGAGCGGTAGTGCACGCCGGTGCTCTCGACGAGGTGGTCCATGGCGAAGACCGCGGAGATCTGCCCGGCGTTGCGGGCGACCGTCCGGCCGAGGCTGGACACGGCGACGACGCGGCGCACGTCCTGGGCCACGATCGCGTCGCACAGCGGGCGGGTGAAGTCCATGACGTGGGCGTGGACGCTCGCCGCCCGCGGGTCCGGCGGCAGCACCCACAGCACGGTGTCGGCGCCGGTGAGGGCCTCGGCGAGGGCGGCGGGGTCGTCGGTCGCGCCCTTGACCACCTCGGCGTGCTCGTGGACTGCGGCGGGCAGCCGGGAGGGGTCGCGGGCGATGACCCGGACCGGGGCGCCCGCACGGATGACGTGCTCAAGGGCCTGGTGGCCGATACTTCCGGTGGGTGTGGTGACGACGATCATGTCGGACTCCTCGACCTCGACTCAAGTAAACTCTACCGTACCGTTTACTTTGCTGCACAGGAGGGCGCATGGCAAGGCGCGGCGACGAACTGCGGGAGCACATCCTGTTCACGGCCAAGAACGTCTTCCTGGAAACGGGCTTCGAACGCACCTCGATGGACCAGCTGGCCGCCCGCGCCGAGACGTCCAAGCGCACGCTCTACGCGCACTTCGAGAGCAAGGACAAGCTCTTCCTCGCCGTCGTGGACCTGGTGCGCAGGCTGTACCTCGACCGGCTCGGGACGCCCGGCGACTACGCCGAGGACCCCGCGGAGGCCGCGGTGCTGTACTGCGGGCGCTTCCTCCAGACGCTGCTGTGGGAGCCCACCTTGCGGATGTGCCGGATGGGCATCGCCGAGGCCGAGCGGCTGCCCGAGGCGTCCGCCCGCTACCACGAGGCGGTCATCGGCTCCGCGCACGCCCGGCTGGCCGGCTTCCTCGGTGAGAACTGCCGGCTCGGGCCCCAGGACGCCGACCGGGTCGCGGACGACCTGCTCGCCCGTACCGTCCACCCGCGCTTCCTGCGGGCCCTGTTCGGCATGGAGCAGCTCGCGACCGAGCGGCCCGAGCCCGCGACGATCGCCGCCGACGTCGACCTCGCCCCGATCCGCGCCGCCCTCGCCGCCGCGCTGCCCGCCCGCTGACCGGCCGCGGCCCCGCGCACGCCGCGGGCCCGGCCGCGCGGAGGGCGGCCGGGCCCGGCAGGGGCGTGCGGGAGGTCACTGGACGCGGGACTGGGACTCCTCGTCCGACTCCTCGCCGGGGATGTAGACGTCGCGCACGCCGATGTTGATCTCGACGACCTCCAGGCCCGTCATGCGCTCGACGGCGTTGGCGACGTGCGAGCGTATCTGCTTGGCGGCGTCGTCGATCTCGGTGCCGTAGAGGACCACGACGTCCAGGTCCACCGCGGCCTGCTTCTCGCCGACCTCGACCTTGACGCCGCGGGTGAAGTCGGTGGAGCGCGACACCGTGTCGCGTACGGCGCCCATCGCGCGGGAGGCGCCGCCGCCCATCGTGTGGACCCCGTCGACCTCACGGGCGGCGATACCGGCGATGACGGCCACCACGGAATCCGCGATGGTGGTCTTGCCGCCGACGTCGCTGCGGCGGCTGGAGACGGACCGGGAGTCGTTGTCGGTTGCCATGAATATCCCCTTACGTGGGTAGGGCGGGCGGCGGACCGCCGGAGCCGTACCGCGGGCGGGGCCCGGCGGGCGGGCCTACGGGCGCGCACCGGCGCTTCGGCCCTCCCTTCCACTGTGCGACCGCCACCCGGGACGCGCCACTTCGCACCGCGGCACGCCCCGGTACGCCGGGCTCCGGCCGGATTCCGCCCCCCGGGCGCGCGCCCGGCGGGCGGGTGAGGGACCATGGAAGGGACCGGCAAGCCCATGCCCGGAGGTAGAGCCATGGACTATCCGGAGACCTACGAGCTGGTCTTCCACGCCGCGGCGGTGGAGGACGACGCGGTGCTGGTGCACCGCACCGACCGGTCAGGCGCCGGCGGCTACCCGATCTACGCGGACGACACCGGTATCGTCCGCGCGGAGATCAGTGCGGACGGCGAGGTCCGCATGGTCGCCAGCGGCGGCCACCAGTCCCTGGACGCACCGCTCGCCGTCCGCCCCGTACCCCGCTGAGATCCGCCCCGCGAGCACCTCGGCACGTCAGCAGTCCGACCCGGGCCAGGCGCCGTCGATGAGGACGGCGCGGTCCCGGGCCGCGACGACGGCCGACGACAGACTCTGGATGTCGTACGCCCCGTGGTGGCGGCGCCCGTTGACGAAGAAGGTCGGCGTGCCCGCCACCCCGCTGAGATCGGCGGACTCGACGTCCACCTCCACCCGGGCTGCGCCCTTGCGCCCGCGCAGCGCCTCCCGGAAGGCGTCCACGTCCAGGCCCAGCTCCTGGGCGTGCCGCAGCAGGTCCTTGACACCCAGCTCCTCCTGATGGGTGATCAGCAGGTCGCGCATCTCCCAGAACGCGCCCTGGAGCGCGGCGGCTTCGGCCGCCTCGGCGGCGAGCTGGGCGTGCGGGTGGACGTCGGGCAGCGGCAGGTGCCGCCAGACGTAGCGGACGTCGCCGAAGTCGGCCAGCAGTTCGCGCACCACCTGCTCGGCCTGGCCGCAGAACGGGCACTCGAAGTCGCCGTACTCCACGACCGTCACCGGCGCGTCCAGCGGCCCGCGGACGTGGTCGCGCTCGGGGTCCACGGGCTCGGCCAGGTCGACGACGGACTCGGCGGTGCCCAGCAGCGCCTTCGCCCGCCGGGCCTTGGGCAGCCGCGAGGTGACCAAGGCGACCAGCGAGGTGGCCAGCATCGCGAAGACGACGGCGCTGAGCACGCCGATCTTGGCCTGCTCCAGCTGCCGCCCGTCGAAGGCGAGGGTCGCGATGAGCAGGGAGACGGTGAAGCCGATGCCGGCGATGGTGCCGCCGCCCGCGACGGCCGCCCAGCCCACGGGCGGCTTCATCCGGCCGCGGCTGAGCCGGTCGGCGACGAAGGACGCGCCGAGGATCCCGGCGGGCTTGCCGAGCCCGTAGCCGAACAGGATGCCCAGCGTGATCGGCGAGGTGAAGGCGCTGGACAGCAGCGACCCGTTGATCTCGATCCCGGCGTTGGCGAGCGCGAACAGCGGCACGATCGCGTAGCTGCTCCACGGGTGGTAGAGGCGCTGGAGGCGGTCGTTGGGCGACAGGGCCAGTGCGATGCCCTGCCGGGCCTCGCGCTCCAGCTCGGCGGTGGGCTGCTCGCGGAAGGACCGGAACAGGCCGCTGGCCCGCTCCAGGGCGTCCCGCGGCGCCGGGTAGGCGTACGACATCAGGCCCAGGATCAGGCCGACCACCACCGGGTCCACGCCGGAGTGCACGAACGCCACCCAGGCCACGATCCCCAGCACCGCGTACACCCCGCCGCGGCGGGTGCCGGTGCGGCGTACGAAGCCGGCCACCACGAGCGCGCCCGCGCCGATCAGCAGTGGTGTCCACGACACCTTCTCGCTGTAGGCGACGGCGATGACCGCGAGGGCGAGGAAGTCGTCGACGACGGCCACGGTGAGGATGAAGGTGTGCAGCCGGCGCGGGAAGCGCGAGCCCAGCAGCGCCAGCATGCCCAGCGCGAAGGCGGTGTCGGTGGACATCGCGGTGCCCCAGCCGTGCGCGGAGGAGCTGCCGGCGTTGATGCCCAGGTAGATCGCCACCGGGACGGCCATGCCGCACAGCCCGCACAGCAGCGGCAGCGGGATCCGTTTGCGGTCGCGCAGTTCGCCCATGTCGAACTCGCGGCGCGCCTCCAGCCCGACGACGAGGAAGAACAGCGTCATCAGGCCGCTGTTGACCCACTCGCGCAGATCCATGTCGACGCCGTGCGAGCCGAGCCGCACCGACAGCCGGGTCTCCCAGAACGACGCGTAGCCGTCAGGTGCGATGTTCACCCACGCGAGCGCCGCCAGCGTCCCGGCGAGCAGCACCGCGGCGCTGCCCGACTCGGTGCGGATGAACGCCCACGGTGACGAGACCCCCGATTCGTCCCGTTCCGTCCGACCCGTCAGGGGGGTGGTGAAGCCCCGGAACATCAAGCCTCCCGCTCGTTGCGTGTATGGGCGCAACCCTGGCACATTCCGGCAGACCAGGGGCCCGCGGGCAGCACGTGGTGGGAGGATGGGGCAGGCCGGGCACGTGGACGACCGCGGGACGGCGACGGAGGACGACGAGGGGGGCGCGGCCGGTGGTGGCGCGGGACGAGGCCGTGATCGGCTGTGTCGGGGAACTGCTGCTGGGCACCCGCGGATCCGCGGGACCCGGCGAGGTGCTGGTACGCGTCAGGGGCGGTACCGAGACCTTTCTCGCCTGGTCCGACGCACCGCTGGAACGGGGCAGCCGGGTGCTCGTGGTGGATTCCCGCGGCACCAGGCAGGTCGACGTGATCGCGTGGGACGACCCGTCCGGCGACCCGGCCGGCTGAGCCGCGCACACGAAGGAGTAGGCAAGGATGTTCGGTTATCGCGTTCCCGATCCAGACGAGGCGATGCTGATCTCGGGGGGTCGCCGGGGGCTCGGCGGAGCTCCCTTCCGGGTGGTCACCGGGCACGGCAAGTTCGTGCTGCCGGTCTTCCGCAAGACCCGTTTCCTGACGCTCGCGATGTGCGAGGCGGAGGTCTCCGAGACCTGCGTGACCCGGCAGGGCATCGCGCTGACGGTGAAGGCCGTCATCGCCTTCAAGGTCGGCAACGACCACGAGAGCATCGTCAACGCCGGGCAGCGCTTCCTGTCCGACCAGGACCAGATGTCGGTGCTCACCGGCCGTATCTTCGCGGGCCACCTGCGGTCCATCATCGGCTCGATGACGGTCGAGGAGATCGTCACCGAGCGGCAGAAGCTCGCCACCGAGGTGCTGGAGACGTCCAAGACCGAGATGGCCAAGATCGGCCTGACGGTGGACTCGCTGCAGATCCAGTCCATCGACGACGGCAGGACCGGCTACATCGAGGCGATGGCCGCCCCGCACAAGGCCGCCATCCAGCGGCAGGCGCAGATCGCGCAGGCCCAGGCGACGCAGGCCGCCGTGGAGGCGCAGCAGGCCGCGGCGCGCAACCAGGCGGAGTACGCGCGGCAGACCGCGGTGGTGCAGGCGGAGTTCAACGCGCAGGTCGACCGCGCCCAGGCGCAGGCGGCGCAGGCCGGGCCGCTCGCGCAGGCGCACGCCCAGCAGGAGGTCATAGCGGCGCAGACCGAACTGGCGCTGCGCGCCGCCGAGCTGCGCCAGCAGCAGCTGGTCGCCGAGATCGTCAAACCCGCGGAGGCGGAGGCCGAGCGCATCCGGGTGCTGGCCGTCGCCGACGCCGAGCGGATGCGCATCCAGGCGGAGGCGGCCGCGTCGCACGACCGGGTCGCGCTGGAGCGGATGATCATCGACCAGCTGCCGCAGATCGTCAAGGAGGCCGCGAGCGGCCTGCGGGGCGCCAACGTCAACGTCATCAACGGGGCCGACGGCCTCGGCGAGATGGCCGCAGGGCTCGTCGGCCAGGGCCTGACGATCCTGGACTCGGTCCGCAAGAACCTGCGCTCCGACGCCTCGCCCGCCGCCCGGCCGTCGGCCGAGGTCGAGGTGCGCGGCAAGGGCCCGGACGCGGCGAACGGCCGGGTCGACATCGACTGAGCCCCCCGTACCCGGCGCCGCCCGCCGCTCCCGCCGCGCGGCGGCGGGTCAGCGGGCGCCCAGCCAGCGGGCGGCGGCCCGCGCGGTGGTGACGGCCGGAACGCCGGGGGGCGGGGGCGGGCGGCGGACGACCAGGACGGGGATGCCCGCCTCGCGGGCGGCGGTGAGCTTGGCGGCGGGTCCGCCGCTGTCCTTGGTGACGAGCACGTCGATGCCGTGGTCGCGCAGCAGGGCGCGCTCGCCGTCGGGGGTGAAGGGGCCGCGGGCGGTGATCAGGTCGCAGCGGGCGGGCAGCGGCGGGGGCGGGGCCGTGACCGTACGGGCCAGGAAGTGCAGCGGCAGTGCGGCGAAGGCGGCCAGCTCACCGGCGCCGGTGGTGAGGAAGGGGCGCCGCCCGAGCGTGGGCAGCAGCGCCGCGGCCTCGGCGGTGTCCGCCGCCCAGTGCCACCGGTCCCCCGGCCGGGCCGCCCATCCGGGCCTGCGCAGCGCCAGCAGCGGTACGCCCGCGGTGCGGGCCGCGCGGGCGGCGTGGGCGCTGATCCGGGCGGCGAACGGGTGGGTGGCGTCGACGACGGCGCCGGTGCGGTGCTCGCGCAGCCAGCGGGCCAGGCCGTCGGCGCCGCCGAAGCCGCCGGACCTGACCTGCCCGGCGGGCAGGTGCGGCTGCGGGGTGCGCCCGGCGAGCGAGCTGGTGACCTCCAGCCGCGGGTCGGCGGCCAGCAGTCCGGCCAGCTCCCGGGCTTCCCCGGTGCCGCCCAGGACGAGGACCCGCAGCATCAGCGGGGCGCGGCCTGCGGGCGCGGCCTGCGCAGCAGGTAGGTGTCCATGATCCAGCCCTTGCGGGTGCGGGCCTCGGTGCGGGCGGCGGTGATGCGCTCGGCCAGCGCCGTGTCGAGGGGGCCGGACAGCAGGATCTCGTCGGGGGTGCCGAGGTAGGCGCCCCAGTAGATGTGCAGGCCCTGGCCGGTGAGCGCGGTGAAGGCGTGCCGGGCGTCGAGCATCACCACCACGTCGTCGGCGCCGGGCGGCAGGCCGTGGTCGGCGAGGCGGCGGCCGGTGGTCATGTGGACGGGGCCGCCGACCTGGTTGAGGGTCACGCGGTGCCGGGCGGTGAGGGCGGCGACGCTGCTGACGCCGGGCACGACCGTCCACTCGAAGGCGGGGGCGCCGTCCCCGTGGAGGTCGTCGAGGATCGCCAGGGTGCTGTCGTAGAGGGCCGGGTCGCCCCACACCAGGAAGGCGCCGGTGCCGCCGTCGGGCAGTTCCTCGGCGATCATCCGGCGGTAGAGGGCGGCGCGGCGGGCGCGCCAGTCGTCGACGGCGGGGGCGTAGCCGGGGGTGGGCGCGGTGCGGTCGCGCTCGGGGTCGCGGGCGGTGACGACGCGGTGCGGGCCGGTCGCGTGCCGCCGCAGGATCAGTTCGCGCAGGGCTGCCAGGTCGGCCTTCTCCTCGCCCTTGTCGAGCAGGAAGAAGACGTCGGTGCGGCCGATGGCGTCGACGGCCTGGAGGGTGAGCTGGGCGGGGTCTCCCGCGCCGATGCCGATGACGTGCACGTGTCTCATGGGCGGGTGTCCGTGGTGGGGTGCAGGGCGCAGTCGCCGCACAGGGCGCCGCGGCGGTCGGGGGCGGCGCGGTAGATCAGGCAGCAGCTGCGGCGGCGGAAGGCCCCCGCGGGCGTGCGGGCGCGCTGGGCACGCAGCGGTGCGCGGTCCAGCAGCGCGGTGGCGAACCGCGCGGTGGCGGCGGCCAGGTCGGGGCGGGCGCCGGCGATCATGGCCGCGGCGCCGTTGACGGCGGACGCGGTGTTGCCCAGCAGGATGTGCCGGGAGACGCCGAGCGGGACGTGCAGCGCGGCGAGTTCGGCGAGCGGGCCGTCGTGCAGCCGGGCGGCGAAGGCGTCGGCGAGCGGCGCGGGCGGCAGGGCGGGGCCGCGCAGCGCGGCGGCGGGCAGCGACAGGGGCGCGGGGCCGCCGAGGACGGGCTGCCAGCGGACGGCGGCGAGCCGGTGGTCCAGGAGCACGCCGTGCAGGACGGCGGCGGCCAGGGCGGGTGACACCAGGCGGGCGGCGAGGCCGAGGTGGGCGACGGACGCGCCGACGCGGGCCTCGACGGCCTCGGGCGGCCGCCCGCTCGCGGCGGCCAGCCACGCCCGGACGGCCTCGGCCCGAGCGGCGACGGCGGGCCCGTCGAGGGCCTGCCACACCGGTTCGCCGGATCCGGCGCCGGCTGCCGGGCCGGGCGCCGCGCGGCCCGGGTCCGCCGCCGGGTCCGGGTGTGTCGTGAACGCGAAGAAGGGCCCGAGCGCGGTGATCTCGTCGATCACCGCGCCCCGGTCCCCCCTTCCCGGTGCGTGTGCTGTCATGCGGGGGACGGCGCCGTCCCGCGGGCGGGAGCGGCTGCCGTCGCGGGGCGCAGGACGCGTTCGGCGAGCGGTGCGAAGACCAGGCCGAGCGCGGACCACAGCAGGAGTTGCGCGCCCACGGAGTAGAAGCGGAAGGCGAACAGCACGTCGGCGGGGAAGCCGGGGAAGACGATGTCGCCCTTGGGGTCGGTGAGCGGCTGGGGTGTCTCGGTGGCGTGGTCGCCGTAGTGCTCCTTGTTCCAGCCCAGGTGTCCGAGCGAGGGCAGGAGCAGCATGACCACGCCGATGGCGACGACGAACGCGGCGCCGGCCAGCAGCGTGGCGTTCCAGTTGCCGAAGCGCGCCTGGAGCCGGCGGCCCAGCCAGACGGCGCCGACGAGGAAGGCGACCGAGCACACCACCATGATCAGGTAGAGGCCGCTGCGGGCTCTGATCGTCTCCTCGTGGCCGATGGCCGGCGGGTTGGCCGGGTACTTGAGGAACGGCACCAGGTACATGCCGAGGAAGCCGCCGCCCGCGACGAGCAGGGCGAGGTTGCGGGCGCGTAGCCCGCCGACCCGGCCGAGGCAGACGGTGTAGGCGACGGCGAGGAGCGCGCCCATGGCCATGCCGAAGACGACCATGCCGACGCCGATGCCGACGTCCGCCTGGACGGTGCGGCTGAACAGGTCGGAGCCCGCGGCCTCGGGGGCGATCCCGGCGGCCTTGTCGAGGGCGGTCTGCGCGGCGTCGCGGCCGCTCTCGTAGTCGATGGCCTTGCTGATGTACGGCTCGGCGAAGATGCGGGCGAAGACGAAGGAGAGCAGCCCGGCGACTGCGCCGGCGAGGACGCCGCGCAGCACGAGTTTCTTTTCCATGTGGAGTTGTCCGTTGTGAAGGGGGGACAGGGGACGCGGGGGCTTGCGGGCGGGCCCGCTGCCGTCAGTGGCAGGGGAAGCCGAGGAAGTGCCGGGCGTCGTGGACGAACTCGTGGATGTGCATGTCCTTGCCGAACACGGAGACGGCGCCCTGGTCGACGCCGATGAAGTAGTAGGCGAGCAGTGCGAGGACGGTGGCGCCGACGAGCCAGACCGCGGCCTTGGTGACCGGCAGGACGACCGGTGTGGCGGCGGGGCGGGCGGGGGAAATGCTGCTCAAGATGAGCCCTCCTTCGGGGATCGTGCGTCCCTGGTCTGCTGGGCGTCGTGATGAGCGGGTATCTGACTTCCCGTCTCGCCCGAAGGCGGCGGGATCACAGTGGCGCGACCGTGCCGGAGTCTCACCGGCTTCCCCATGTCATCACTTACCCGGCGAGCGTAGGGCTCCGTTCTGTCATGCGTCAATCAGGGCGAACCGGCGATCACCAGGGGTTCCGCCCATGTGATCAAGCTCTCCGGGGGCCGGGCGGCCTATTGCACATCGTTCGCAACTAGTACGCTGATGCGGTTAGCGACACACCGGCCGCTCCCCGGAGGACGAAGGAATGAGCAGCACCACCGAGGCCCCGGCACCTGCCGGATCGCGCCTGCGACGGATGAGGAGCTCGATGACCCGGGCGGAGTGGACCCGGCTCGGCGGCATGGCGGCGTTCATCGTCGCGCTCCATGTGATCGGCTGGTTCACCCTGGTGGCGATCGTGGCACCGGAGCACTACAGCGTCGGCACCAAGTCCTTCGGCATCGGCATCGGCGTGACCGCGTACACCCTCGGCATGCGGCACGCCTTCGACGCCGACCACATCGCGGCGATCGACAACACCACCCGCAAGCTCATGCACGAGGGCAAGCGCCCGCTGTCGGTTGGCTTCTGGTTCTCGCTGGGCCACTCCAGCATCGTCTTCGGACTGGCCGTACTGCTGTCGCTGGGCATCAAGTCGCTCTCCGACCCGGTCCAGAACGACGACTCGCAGCTGCACACCGTCACCGGCTGGATCGGCACGACCGTGTCCGGCACCTTCCTCTACGCCATCGCGATCATCAACCTGCTGATCCTGGCCGGGATCTGGAAGGTCTTCCGGCAGATGCGCGGCGGGCACTTCGACGAGGCGGCGCTCGAAGAGCACCTGAACAACCGCGGGTTCATGAACCGGCTGCTCGGCCGGGTGATGAAGTCGATCACCAAGCCCTGGCAGATGTACCCGCTGGGGCTGCTGTTCGGCCTGGGCTTCGACACCGCGACCGAGATCGCCCTGCTGGTGCTGGCCGGGTCCGGCGCCGCCTCGGGCCTGCCGTGGTACGCGATCCTGTGCCTGCCGGTGCTCTTCGCGGCGGGCATGTGCCTGCTGGACACGATCGACGGCTCGTTCATGAACTTCGCCTACGAGTGGGCCTTCTCCAAGCCGGTCCGCAAGGTCTACTACAACCTCACCATCACCGGCCTGTCGGTCGCGGTGGCCCTCATCATCGGCACCGTGGAACTGCTGGGCCTGGTCAGCGACAAGGCCGGTCTGCACGGCGCCTTCTGGGACTGGATCGGCGGCCTGGACCTCAACATCGTCGGCTACGTGATCGTCGGGCTCTTCTTCGCCACCTGGGCGGTCGCGGTGGCGGTGTGGAAGTTCGGCAACATCGAGGAGAAGTGGTCCTCGGGGCTGCGCACCGCCGAGCAGCCGGACTGACCCGCACACCGTCACGGCGAAGGCCCGTACCCCCGCGCGAGGAGGTACGGGCCTTCGCCGTCTAGGACGCGGGGCGGGTGCCGACGAGGACCGTCGCGCCGAGGTCGTCGTCGGTGACGGTACGGGCCGACAGGCCGCCGCCGGTGAGGACGCAGGCGGCCGCGGCTGCCTGCCGCTCGCCCGCCTCGACAAGGACGGAGCCGCCGGGGGCGAGCCACCGCGCGGCCTCCGCGGCCACCCGGCGCAGCACGTCCAGGCCGTCGGGCCCGCCGTCGAGGGCGAGCCGGGCCTCGTGGTCGCGGGCCTCGGACGGCAGCAGGGCGACCGCGCCGCTGGGCACGTAGGGCACGTTGGCGGCCAGCACGTCGACCGTGCCGCGCAGCGCCGCGGGCAGCGCCGCGAAGAGGTCGCCGCGGTGCACCCGGCCACCCGCGGCGGCGAGGTTGCGCGCCGCGCAGGCGACGGCGGCCGGGTCGAGGTCGGCGGCGTGCAGTTCGGTACGCCCCAGGGCCGCGGCGAGTGCGGCGCCGACCGCGCCGGAGCCGCAGCACAGGTCGACCACGACCGCCCGCCCGCGCGCGGCGCACTCGGCGCGGCCGAGCGCGACGGCCTCGCGCACCAGCAGCTCGGTGCGCCGCCGCGGCACGAACACCCCTTCGCCGACCTCGATCCGCAGACCGCAGAACTCGGCCCAGCCGACGACGTGTTCCAGCGGCCGCCCGGCGGCGCGCGCGGCGGTCATCGCGGCGGCTTCGGCGGGGGTGGCGGCGGTGTCCAGGATGATGCGGGCCTCGTCCTCGGCGAAGACGCAGCCCGCGGCCCTGAGCCGGGCGGTGACGGCGGCGTGTGCGGATTCCGTACCGGATTCCGGCGCGGATCCCGCTACGGGAAGGACGGGAGGTACGGGAGGTACGGGCAGGGGTCCGGCGGATTCCGGGGTGTGCGGCATGGCGGCCTCTCGGCGGGTGCGGCGGCCGGCGGAACCGGTCAGGAAGCCCCGGGGCCGCGGCCGTACGGCGGGAACGTGCGGTGCGTACGCGCGGTGATCGGTCCCACCTCCCCTGCCAGTCGTGGCGCGTGCCGGCGGCCTCGCCGCCGGTCGGCGCCCAACCTACCCCAGCACCGGCGGGCGTTGGCACCGAATCGATATGTAACGGTTGAGCATCAGCGCGGAATCAGCGTCTTTACCGGCCAACAACCCAATGCAATAGTGCGGTCGTTCTGCAACTGAATCGCTTAAGTTGCCGTCGTCCCGCTGGACTCGGTCGGACGTCGTGGAAACGGAGAGGGAGCAGATGAAGCGCACAGCACTCGCCGGTTCGCTGGTCGCCGTGATGGCGCTGCTGGCCACGGCCTGCGGTGGCGGAGGCTCGTCGTCCGGCGGCGAGTCGGCCGCCTCGCCGACCGATCCGTCCAAGGTCACCGGGGACGTCAAGGTCCTGACCCAGCGCACCGACCTGGTGCAGGACGGGACGATGAAGAAGTACGCCGCGCAGTTCAACAAGATCTACCCCAAGGTCCATGTCACCTTCGAGGGGATCACGGACTACGAGGGCGAGGTCAAGATCCGTATGAACACGTCGAACTACGGCGACGTGCTCATGATCCCGGCGGCCGTCAAGACCGCCGACTACCCGAAGTTCTTCGCCTCGCTCGGCACGGCGGAGGAGCTGGGCAAGAAGTACACCTTCACCGAGAAGGCCACCGTCGGCGGCAAGGTCTACGGCATCGCCAACTTCGCCAACGCCGACGGCTTCGTCTACAACAAGACCGTGTGGCAGCAGGCCGGGATCACCGACTGGCCGAAGACGCCCGACGCGTTCCTGGCCGACCTGCGGGCGATCAAGTCCGCGACGAGCGCGACGCCGTACTACACCAACTACAAGGACGGCTGGCCGCTGACCGCCTGGACGCAGGTCCAGGGCGCCGTCACCTGCGACCCCAGGGCGACCGACGAGCCGGCCGACGACCCCGACCCGTGGAAGGCCGGCAGCGACCTGAACGCCGGCGACACGCTGCTGTACGACATCGTGCACGGCAAGCTCTCCGAGCAGGACCCGACCACCACCAACTGGGAGAACAGCAAGAACCTGCTGGCCACCGGCAAGATCGGCACCATGTGGCTGGGGTCCTGGGCGATCGTCCAGATGCAGGACGCGGCGAAGAAGGCGGGCAAGGACCCGTCCGAGATCGGCTACATGCCCTTCCCCTCGCAGAAGGACGGAAAGTTCTGCACCCCGGTGGCGCCCGACTACCAGGAGGCGGTGAACATCCACTCCCGGCACAAGGCCGCCGCCCGCGCGTGGATCGACTGGTTCACCGACAAGTCCGGCTACGTGCAGGACAACCAGGCCGTCCCGACCCTCAGGGGCGGTGAGATGCCCAGCGCCCTCAAGCCCTTCCAGGACGCCGGGGTGCAGTTCGTGCAGATGTCGCAGGCGCAGGCCGCGAAGGTCACCGGCATCGACAACCAGTCCGAGATCGGCATGACCGACAAGCCCGACTACCGCCAGCACCTCATCGACGTCGCACGCGGGGCGGCGGGCGGCGACCTGGACGGCATCTTCGCGGACCTCGCGAAGAAGTGGTCGGCCGCACAGAAGACCGCGAGCCTGTGAACCGCGCTCGGGTCTGGCGGACCGTGACGCCATGGCTCTACCTGGCGGTGCCACTGGCTCTGCTGATCACGTTCACCTACGTCCCGGTCGGGAACATGATCAGGGACAGCTTCACCGACTGGGACGGCGTCAGCCCGGACCGCAACTACGTCGGGACCAGGAACTACGTGGAGCTGTTCACCAGACCCGAGCTCTTCCAGGTCTTCTTCGTCAGCGTCTACTACCTGGTCGCCTCCGTCGTGCAGATCGTGCTCGCGCTGTACTTCGCGACGGTGCTCAGCTTCGACGTGCGCTTCCGCAACCTCTTCAAGGGGATCCTGTTCTTCCCCTACCTGCTCAACGGTGTCGCGATCGGCTTCGTCTTCCTGTACTTCTTCCAGCCGCACGGCACCCTCGACACGGTGCTGAGCGCCTTCGGCGCGCACGGCCACCACTTCTGGCTGGGCAGCGGGCGGATGGGCAACACCTCGCTGGCCGGGGTGTCGGTGTGGCGCTTCATGGGCCTGAACTTCGTGCTCTTCCTGGGCGCGATCCAGTCCATCCCCGGCGAGCTGTACGAGGCGTCGGAACTGGACGGCGCCAACCGCTGGCAGCAGTTCCGGCACATCATCGCCCCGGGCATCAAACCGGTGCTGAGCCTGAGCGCGATCCTGGCGATCTCCGGCTCGCTGTCGGCGTTCGAGATCCCGTACATCATGACGCGCGGCGCCGCGGGCACCCAGACCTTCGTGATCCAGACGGTCAAGCTGGCCTTCGAGTTCAACAAGATGGGGCTCGCCTCCGCGGCGGCCGTGGCGCTGCTGGTGATCATCCTGCTGGTGACCTGGCTCCAGCGCATCGTGGTGCCCGACGAGAGGAACGATCTCGTATGACCTCGCTTCTCGTCCGCAAAGCGCCCGCCGCGCCCGCGGCGGCGGCCGACGGCACCGGGGGGACGCGGGCCCGCCGCACGGTGGCCCGGACGCTGATGTACCTGTCGCTGGTCGCCGCGAGCGTGGTGGTGCTGCTGCCGCTGGTCGCGGTGCTGCTGACGTCGCTCAAGACCTCCCGCGAGATGGCCGACGGCAGCGGCGCGCTGACGCTGCCGCACAACTGGCTGAACTACCACAACTACGTGACGGCCTTCCGGGCCGGGAAGATGCTCAGGGCGTTCTGGAACACCGCCTTCATCCTGGTCTTCTCGATCGCCGGGACGGTGCTCATCGGCTCGATGGCCGCCTACGCGATCGACCGCTTCCACTTCCGGCTGCGGCGGCTGGTGATCGCGCTGTTCCTGATCGGCTCGCTGGTGCCGAGCGTGACCACCCAGGTGGCGACGTTCAAGATCGTGAACGACTTCGGCCTGTTCGACAGCCGCTGGGCGCCGATCCTGCTCTACATGGGCACCGACATCGTCTCGATCTACATCTTCCTGCAGTTCATCCGGGGCATCCCGGTGTCCCTGGACGAAGCGGCGCGCATCGACGGGGCGAACGCCTTCACCATCTACTGGCGGATCATCCTGCCGCTGCTGAAACCGGCCGTCGCGACGGTGGTCATCATCAAGGGCATCACCGTCTACAACGACTTCTACATCCCCTTCCTCTACATGCCCTCGGACGACCTGGGGACGATCTCCACCTCGCTCTTCCGCTTCAAGGGCCCCTTCGGGGCGCACTGGGAGGACATCTCGGCGGGCGCGATCCTGGTGATCGTGCCCACCCTGGTGGTCTTCCTGCTGCTCCAGCGCTTCATCTACAACGGGTTCACCCGGGGTGCGACGAAGTAGCCGGAGCCGTCCCCGGCCGCGGGCCGCGTACCGCCGCGTTGACGCTGAACAGCGCGGCGGCGGCGGCCTGCGGGGTGGGGACGTCCCAGCCGGTGACGGTGAAGGTGGCGCTCTCACCGGGCAGCAGCGTCGTCAGCCCCCGGTCGGCGCTCGCCCCGGGGGCGAGCCGGTCGGCCTGGAGCAGCAGGTCGCGCAGCAGGGCGCGGGCGGTCACGGTGACCTCGGCGGCGCCGTCGGGCAGCACCGCGAGATCGAGGTCCCAGGCGGGCTCGGGGTAGGCGAAGTCCTTGTCCCGGACGGGGAACCAGCAGGCCCGCTCGTCGCCCGCCCGCACCGTCAGCAGCTCCTTGCCGCCCTCCGCCGCGGGTAGCAGCTCGTCGGGCACGGGGATCTCCGCGACGCTTCTGGGCGCGGCGGAGAACGGCAGCCGGGCCTCGGCGAGCACGGCGCCGTCCACCGCGACACGGCGCAGCACGGCCTCGCCCGCCCACTCCCCCGCCGCCTGGTTGACCAGGGCCGCGACCTGCCCGCCGGGACGGGTCTGTACGGTGACGAGCCGGTCGGCGTAGAGCCGCGCCAGCTCGTGGTAGAGCGGCTTGGGGCGCTCGTCGCCGTCGATGGCGGCCCAGGAGGTCACCGGCCAACAGTCGTTGAGCTGCCACACGACGGTGCCGGCGCAGCGCGGCCAGTGCGCGCGCCAGTGCTCGATCCCGGTGGCGATCGCCCGTGCCTGGTTGACCTGGGTCAGGTAGTGCCAGGTGTCGAAGTCGTCCGGGACGGGGAAGTGGTGGGCAAGGCCCCGGGCGAGTTTGCCGTTGCCGTCCTCGGCCTTCTGGTGGTGCAGCATGCCGGGCGAGTCCGGCGTCAGCGGCTCGTCACCGATCGCCCGGCGGACGGTGGCGTACGCGGGCGGGGCCTGCCAGCCGAACTCGGCGACGAAGCGCGGCACGCTGTCGAGGTAGTCCGTGTAGTCCTGGCGGTTCCACACCTCCCAGGAGTGGGCGGTGCCGTGCCGCGGGTCGTTGGGGTGGTGCTCCCACGAGCCCGACCAGGGGCTGCCGGCCCAGTACGGACGCGTCGGGTCGGTCTCCGCGACGACGCGGGGCAGCAGGCCCAGGTAGTAGCCCTCGCCCCACGACGCACCGGCCAGCGCGGGCTCCCAGTCCCAGTCGCGGAAGCCCCACAGGTTCTCGTTGTTGCCGTTCCAGAGCACCAGGCTCGGGTGCGGGGCGAGCCTGGCGACGTTCTCCCGGGCCTCCGCCTCGACCTCGGAGCGCAGCGGCTGCTCCTCGGGATAGGCGGCGCACGCGAACGGGAAGTCCTGCCACACCATCAGGCCCAGCTCGTCGCAGGCGTCGTAGAAGTCGTCGCTCTCGTAGAGCCCGCCGCCCCACACCCGCACCAGGTCCACCCCCGCGTCCGCGGCCTGTTCCAGGCGGCGCCGGTAGCGGGCGGCGTCGATCCGGGTGGGCAGCACGTCGTCGGGGATCCAGTTGACGCCCCGGGCGAAGAGGGGCGTGCCGTTGACGACCAGGGTGAAGGCGCTGCCGTGCGCGTCGGGCGAGGTGTCGAGCGTGACCGTGCGGAAGCCGATGCGGCGCTGCCAGCGGTCGAGGACGCCGTCCGCGCCGTCCGCCGTCCGCACCGCCGGGTCGGTGAGGGTGACCTCGCACGCGTGCAGCGGCTGCTCGCCGTAGCCGCGCGGCCACCACAGCTCGGGCCCGGGGACCTCGGCGACGACGGTGACGCGGTCCGCGCCGGGCGGTACGGCCGTCCGCGCGCTGTGCTCGCCGACCCGCAGCAGGACCAGCAGCGGGCGGTCCGCGCCGGAGGAGGTGCGCTCCAGCTCGATCCGCACCTCGACCCGGCCCGTCCCGTCCGCGACGGTCACCAGCGGGGTGACCCGCGCCAGCCGGGCGGTCGACCAGTGCTCCAGCCTGACGGGCTTCCAGATCCCCGCGGTGACCAGGGTCGGACCCCAGTCCCAGCCGAACGAGCAGGCCATCTTGCGGACGTACTGGAAGGGCTCGGGATAGGAGTTGGGCCGGTCACCGAGCAGCCCCCGCACCCGCTCGGCCTCGGTGTAGGCCGACGTGAAGGCGACGCTCAACGGGAGCTGCGCGGTGGCCGAACGGTGCGCGGTGACGTCGAAGCGGAAGGAGCGGTGCATGTTGCGGGTACGGCCCAGCACGCCGTCGCCCAGGCGGATCTCGGCGACGGTGTCGAGGCCGTCGAAGACGAGGTCGCTGCGCTCGTGGGCCGTCGTGACGGGCGGCAGCACGGACTCGTACGTCCAGTCGGCGTGGCCGACCCAGGCGGCGTCGGCCTCGTTCCGGTCGAGAAACGGATCGGCCAGCAGACCCGCGGCCATCAGGTCGGTGTGGACGCAGCCCGGGACGACGGCCCGCACGGTGTCGCTGCCGCTGGGCTGGGGCGGGGCGGTTGCTTCCGCGTCTGCGTCTGCGCTTGGGCTTGCGCATGCGCTTGCGCGCGGCAGACGGAGGTTCCAGCCGTCGACCAGTGGCGTGACGTCCTTCATCGCTTCTCCCTTGCCTGGGGCGGTGGCTGGCGCATTAAACGGTAAAGCACGTCAAGTCCTGATGGGAAGCGATGGGTTCGTGCCTGGTCGGCACATTTACTGAACCGATACAGGTCGGTTCGCCGCAGTGCTCTCGCGGCGGGTGCGGTGGCCCTTTTGCGCCAGGGGCCGCCGCTTGCGGTGGGCTTCCGCGCCGTGCTGCCGGTGAGGGTTGACCGCGCAGTTCTCCCCCAGGCTTCGCCCGGGAGGTGCCCCCACGCGCCCCTGTGTGTCGCCGCCCTACGCATCCCCTGCCGGAGGACGGTTGAGCGTCTGTCAGGGGCGCAGGGAGCTGCGCGCAACCACTCACCGGGGGAAGGCGCGAAAGGTCCCCCGGAGGGGGCTGCTCAGCGGTGGCGGAGGGAGAGGGCGACGCAGGTGGTGGTCGCGGCTACGGCGAGGGCCGCGGGGAGGCGGGCCCAGGACGTGTCGGCCAGCGGGGCCTGGGCCGCGGCGAAGGTCACGGCGCAGGCCGCGGCCACGGCGGCGGCGGGCCGCAGGCGGTCGGTGTCCGGCGGGGCGGACGCGCTCATCGTCCAGGCGTCCGTGACGAGCAGATACGCGGCCAGCAGCCCGACCACGCACGCGGCGAGCCATGCCGCGGGCGCGGTGACCGCGGCGAGCACCACCGCCCCGGCGGGCAGCAGCGTGTTGCGGCGGTGGACGGCGACGTCCTTCCACCGCATGGACGTCAGCACCGGCCGGGCGTCGACGAGCGGCGCGGCCCACCACGCGGCGGCCACGGCGGCGGCGACGAGCAGCCAGCCGATGAGCGGTCCGGTCACGGTGCGCGGCGGGTTGCAGGCGGCGACGGCCAGTGCGGCGCCCAGGACGCGGGCGGTCAGCCGGTGGGCACCCGTCGTGCGGCTCATCGGCTTCCTCCGCGGATCCGGGTGCGCAGCAGTGGCGCGAGGGCGAGGTCGAGCGTCTCGCCGGGGGTGTGGGTGACGACGGCGATGCCGCGTTCGGTGAGCGCGAAGCGCATCGCCTCGCGGTCGGCGCGCCACAGCCGCAGCGCGAGCTGTGCGCGGGTGTCGCCGGGTTCGACGTCCGGGTCGCCGCTGGGGATCTCGACCACGACCAGCGGGTTGGCCCGTGCCCTGACCTGGTCGAGGACGTCGAGGATGCGCTGGTCGGTGAGCGGTGTGAAGACGTAGACGAGCGCGTTCTCGGGGAGCGCGGGCGGCGGGAGCCGGCGCAGGCCGGTCGTGCGGTAGCCGAGGTCCTTGCGGACGTCGAGGACGCTTTCCACGATGCGGTAGAAGTACGTCTGGCCGCTGCCGGGCTGGAGCCACCGGGTGGCGCCGCCGACGGAGACGACACCGATGCGGTCGTGGGTGCGCAGGTAGGCGCGGACGAGTCCGGCGGCCGCGCGGAAGGTCTCGTCGAGCGAGGACGCCCCGGTCGCGGGGTCGCGGACGTCGGCGAGCACGTCGAGCAGCACCACCGTGTCGGAGGCCTTCTCGGCGGCGAACTGGTGGAGCTGGAGTTCGCCGCGGCGGGTGGTCGCGGGCCAGTGGATGCGCCGCTGCCGGTCGCCGACGACGTACGGGTGGACGCCGGTGACCTCGACGCCCTCGCCGCGCTGCGTCGAGGTGTGCTCACCGAGCCGCTGCGGCAGCCGGACCGGGATGGGGGTGACGGCGGCGGCGCTGGGCACGGGGAAGACCGCGACCTCGCCCAGGTCCACCCGGACGGTGCGGCGGGCGGCGCCGCCCACGTCGTACACGTCGATGTCGACCGTGCCGACGCTCCAGCGGCCCCAGCGCTCCGCGGTGAGCAGCAGGGTCAGGTGCCGCGAGCCGGGCCTGAGTTCGTCCAGGCGCAGGCCGGGGCCGGGGGTGACGCCCGGGTCGAGGCGTCCGGCGGTGCCGTCGAGGCCGAGGGTGATGGTCACGGTGAGCTGCTCGCCCTCGAAGCAGCGGCGCGGCTGGACGTCCACGGCCGGGTCGATGCGGTGCGGGCGGGTGCCGGCGGGCAGTGCCAGGGCGAGCAGCGCGAGCGGCGCGGCCGCCGCGGCGAGCAGCCAGGCGTGCCCGGTGACCAGGGCGGCGGCGACCGCGACGGCGGCGACGGTGGCGTACCGCAGCGCGCCCTCGGAGGCCCGCCAGCCGGGCGGCGGCGGGCTCGGCGGCTCGGTGGGCCCGCCGCCGGAGGCGTCGCGGCCGCCGAGGGCGCGCTCGACGGCCGCGGACCGGCCGGTCCCGGGTGTCATGAGGCGACGCGGCTGCGGGGCAGGGTCTGCGGCGCGGCGACGGACCGCACGATCTCGGCGATGACGTCGTCGGCGTCGATCTGCCGCACCCACAGTTCGGGCTTGAGGGTGACGCGGTGGGCGAGCGCGGCGACCGCGACGTCCTTGACGTCCTCGGGCGTGACGTAGTCACGCAGGTCCAGGACCGCGCGGGCGCGGGCGAGCTGGACCAGCGCGAGGCCGCCGCGCGGTGAGGCGCCGACCTGGATGTGCTGGTGGGCGCGGGTGGCCCCGACGAGCGCGACGACGTAGTCCAGCAGGTCGTCCTCGACCTCGACCCGCTCCACGGCGGCGCGCATCGCCAGCACGTCCTTGGGGCTGCCGAGGGTGCGCAGCACCGCCTCGGGGGCGGCCCGAGCGATCCGGGCGCGCAGCATCCCGGTCTCCTGCTCAGCCGTCAGGTAGCCCATGCGCACGCGCAGCAGGAAGCGGTCGAGCTGGGCCTCGGGCAGCGAGTAGGTGCCCTCGTACTCGATGGGGTTGGCGGTGGCGATGACGACGAACGGGTCGGGCAGCGGGCGGGTGCTGCCGTCGATGGACACCTGGGACTCGGCCATCGCCTCCAGCAGCGAGGCCTGCGTCTTGGGCGGGGTGCGGTTGATCTCGTCGGCGAGCAGCAGGTGGGTGAAGACGGGGCCGGGCCGGAAGACCATGTCGCCGGAGCGCTGGTCGTAGAAGGGCGCGCCGGTGACGTCGGAGGGCAGCAGGTCGGGGGTGAACTGGATGCGCCGGAAGTCCAGGCCGAGGGCGGCGGCGAAGGAGCGGGCCATGAGGGTCTTGCCCAGGCCCGGCAGGTCCTCGATGAGGACGTGGCCGCCGGCGAGGATGCCGAGCATGACCATCTCCAGCGGCCGGGACTTGCCGACGACGGCGGTGCGTATCTCGGCCAGCACCCCGGCGGCGCGCTCACCGGCCTCCCGCGGGGTCATGGCGTACGGGCCTGCGGCGTCGGCGATGCGGTCTTCGGTCACGTGCGGTTCCTCACCTTGCCTGGACGTGGGACGGGCGGCGGGGCGCGGGCGCGGTCACAGCGCCTCCAGCCGGTCGAGCAGGGCGCGCAGCACCCGCTCGGGGTGGTCGGGGCGCCGCACGGGGCGGCGGTGCGGGTCGATCCAGGGCCACAGGTCGGCACCGACCAGGGCCTTGGCCCGCTCGGGGTGGCGGTGCAGGTGCACGCCGTGCCGCTCGGCGAGCCGGGCGGCGAAGAGCCGCTGGAGCTGCGGGCGGAGCGTGGCGACGAAGTGCACGTCGGCGCCTTCGCCGATCGACTTGTCGACGATGCGCTGCCATTCGCCGAGTGCGGGGGCGCGGCTGCCGAGCAGCCGTACGTTCCGCCGGAAGCCGCTGTCCTGGGCGCCCGCGCCGGTGGCGTAGCGGGCGACGGCCAGGCCCGCGACGGTGCACACGGCCAGTGCGGCGGCGGCGCCGGCCGCCCCCTCGGCGAGGGCGAGCACGACGACGGCGGCGACGCCGGCCGCGCCCAGCAGGAGCAGCGAGTGGCGTACGGAGCCGGGGGTGCCGGGCTCGGGCGGCTGGGTCACCGGTGGGCTCCCGTCGTCGGGTGCGGCCCGCGGCCCTGCGGGGCGGTGCCGGGCTCCGGGGCCGGGTCCGCCGCGGCCTGCGCCGCTTCGTCGGCCTGGGCGGCCGCCGCCTCGCGGGCGGCGGCCTCGGCGAGCTGGGCGGCGATGGCGTCCAGCGCGGCGGCGGCGCGGTCGCGGTGGGTGGTGTCCATGGGGTGCGTGGAGTAGCGGGCCTCGCGGAAGAGCCCGGTCAGGTCGGCGGCGTGCGGGCCGCCGAGCAGGCCGCGGCCGGCGGCCCGCTCCAGCAGGTCCTGCGGGCTGTCGGAGGCGTGCCGGGCGACGCCGGAGCCGGCCAGGGACCGTTCCATGGCGGCGTAGCAGGCGATGACGGCGGCCCGCGGGTCGCCGTCGCCGAGCAGCGCGCGGCGGCCGGAGTCGACGGCCTCGGCGAGTGCTCCCTGCTCGTCGGGCTCGTGCAGGTACGGCTCCGCGGTCTCGTGCGCCGAGGGCCGGTACAGCTGCCGCCACAGCTTGTACCCCGCGACGAGCAGCACGACGGCGAGCAGCACGAGGGCCAGCACGACCACCAGGTGCGGGAGGGTGATCGACGGTCCGTGGCCGGGCTTGTGCGTCGGGGGCGCGTGGACCGGGACGTGGGTGCCGCGACCGGGGAGGGCCGTGGAGGGGGGTGGCGGCGGCGGGGTGGCCGGGGAGTGCCGGAAGGGGTGCTTGAGGAGCAGCAGCAGCGGTATCGCGAGGGCGGCGGCGACCAGCGTGACGCTCACGGCGTCGGCGAGCCGCTGCTCGAAGGGCGGCAGGTCGAAGCGGTGGCCGACGCGGGCCCGGTAGCGGCCGGCCACCATGAGTCCGGCGCCCAGGACGGCCAGCGCGAGCACGATCACGGCGCCGGTGCTGTCCAGCGGCCCGCCGCTCTTGGCCAGCAGCGAGTGGCCGGGGTGCAGCAGCACGGCGCCCAGGGCGGTGCCCGCGGCGGCGACCAGCGCGAGCGCGGTGCCCGCTGCCGCCGTCCTGCTCCCCCGCCCGGTGCCCGGCGCCGCCGCGGGCTTCCCCGCCCCGTCCGGCGTGTCCGGCTGTCCCGTCGTCCCGCCCGCTCCGGCTGTGGCGTCCTGCCCGTCCACCGCCGCCTCCCCTCGCCCCGAAGTCGGAAGCTTCGCACACGGGTCCGGGGGTGTCAGCGGCGGCCCCCGGGCCGGACGTCGGGCGGGGCGGCGGCGGAGCGCGGGGCGTGGCCGGGAAGCGGCAGGTCAGAAGCGCTGGGCCTTGGCGACCCGCGGGGTGAGGACGGTGCCGCGGTCCTTGGTGGTGAAGGCGATGGTCTGGGCGCTTTTGCCCGCGCCGACGCCGGTGGCGCCGACCACGGAGCTGTTCACGACGTGGCCGGTGGAGTCGGCGAACTCGACCTTGACCGCGTAGGAGGCGGTCTTGTCGGTGTTGTTGGCCATGCCGACGACGACCGCGTTCAGCCCGCCGGTCTGGGCGGTCGGCACGCTGGTGAGCTGCACGGAGTCGATCGCGTTGCCCTGCCCCGCGGCCTTGGCGAGGGCGGCGTCGAAGGAGGCGGCGGCGCTGGTGGCGCCCGCGCCGACCGAGGCGGCGAAGCTGGAGGCCGCCGCCGCGGCCGACGAGGCGGCCGCGGCCCCGCTGGAGACCGCGGAGCGCACCGCCGAGGGCAGCCGGGTGCCGGACGGGGTGCTGCCGCCCGAGGAGTCGTCGCAGCCGCTGACGAGCGCGAGACCGCCCGCGCAGGCGGCGACCAGGGCGGCGGCGGTCGCGGCCCGCAGCCGGCCGGCGGCCGGGACGCGTCGTCGGTGTCGGGTCACGTCGGTCCCCTTCTGCTCCGCGGGCGGCAGGCCCGGTCCCCTTCACCGTGCGGGGTCGCGGCGGTACGCGCAGCGCCCGGCGGGCCGTCCGGGTGACCGGCCGCGGCACCCGGACGGGAGAGCGGGGGCGCGTCCACAAGCTGCGGGGGGCGGCACATTGTTATATCCAGGAAGGGACGACGAGACGCCCCGGGGGACGTCTCCGGCAGATGTTGCAGCCGCCGAAAGGGCACCGACATGCACGCGCCGATCAGTCCCGCCATCCTCGCCGACCTGCGCCGCCCGCGACCGTATCCGGCCGTCTCGATCCTGCTCCCCACGCACCGCCGTGAGCCGGACAACGCCCAGGACGCCGTCAGGCTGCGCAACCTGCTGGAGGAGGCCAAGGACGCGGTGCACAACGATCCGGAGGTCTCGCGGGCGGACCGGATCGACGTGATCGGGCAGCTCGACCAGGCCCTCGGCGAGGTGGACCTGGTGCACGCCGAGGACGGGCTGGCGATCTTCGCCGCGCCGGGCGAGCACCAGGTGTGGACGCTCGCCCGCACGGTTCCGGCCCGGGTGCTGCTCGCGCAGACCTTCCTGACCCGCAACCTGGTGGCCGCGCACGTGGCGAACCAGCCGTACTGGGTGCTGGCGCTGTCCGCGGACGTCGCGACGATGTGGAGCGGGTCGAAGGGGCGGGCGCCGGAACAGGTCACCGGGGCCTTTCCGGTCCGGCGGGCGCTGGAGGACTTCGACCCGGAGCGCGAGGAGCGCATCGGCGACACGCCGAGCGTCTTCAACGACGAGTCCACCCGGCAGTTCCTGCGGGAGGTGACCGAGAAGGCCGGGGTCGTGCTGGCCGCCGACCCGCAGCCGCTGTACGTCGTCGCGGAGTCGGAGGCGCTGGCCGCGCTGAACGACGCGGGCAAGCTGGTCAAGGAGTCCGCCGGGCAGATCGTGCAGGGCGGACTGGCCGAGGGCCCGGCCGAGGCACTGCGCAGGGCGCTGGCCGAGGCGGCGGGGCAGCGGGCCGCGGAGGAGGTCGGCGAGGTGCTCGCCGAGCTGGACCAGGCCCGCAGCCGGAAGGCCTTCGCGGGCGGCGTGGACGAGGTGTGGCAGTCGGTGGCCGAGGCCCGGGTGGCGCTGGTGGCGATCGAGGACGGCTACCGCACGACGGTCCGCGACGACGGCGACCACCTGGTCCCGGCCGCGGCGGGCGACCGGGGAGCCAGGGACGACATCGTCGACGAGATCGCCGAGCAGGCACTGGACACGGGCGCGCGGGTACGGTTCGTGCCGGACGGCGAGCTGGCGGACGTCGGACACGTGGCGGCGGTGCTCAGGTACTGAGGCGGCCGGGGCGGAGCCCGGCCGGCCGGTCAGGACTGCCAGGGGCCGTTCTTCGCGTAGGAGCGCTGCCAGAACAGCTTGTTGACGACGCGCACCGGCGGCGGGAAGGCCCCGAGGAACTCCTTCTCCTGGACGGGGGTGGAGCCGTCGAGCACCCACGGGATGTATGTCGCGACGCCCTTGAGGCCGAACTTGCGGGCGTTGGCGAGGCCGAACTTCCGCCATTCCGCGGGGGTCAGGACCTCCTGGATGAGCGGCAGCGCGCTGTCCTCCTCGTGCCGGAAGTGGCCGTCCATGACCTGGTAGAGGTCCTCGATCTTCGCCCCGAGGTCCGGGTCGGCGCTGTGCAGTGCCGCGTCGACGGCGTCGATGCGCGGGCCGAGTTCGGCGTGCTCGGCCTCCATGTCCTTCATCAGCTGCTGGGCGTCGGGGCGGCCGGCGATCTTCGCCTCGACCTGCGGCCACAGGGCCACGTCCTCGACGGAGTGGTGGTGGTGCAGCTGCCTGCTGAAGTTCGCCCAGCCGGCCAGCGCCTGCGGTGCGCGCCCGCGGCCGGCCTCCGTGGCGGCCGCGAGCCGCTGCAGGTCGCGGCGGAAGGCGCGGTGGGTCGCGTACATGATGGTGAAATCGATCTGGTCCGAGTCGGTCACGGCGGCCCGCTTCCTCTCCTGTCCGGTGGTCCCGCCGCCCCGGTGGCGCGGCGGGGGCGGACCGGCGCACCGGCCCACGCTCACAGGAGGTCCGGGCCGCGCGGAGTGTGACATCCGACGCGTCCGGAGAGACGCGCGTCACACTCGCGCGGCGCGATGTCACGCTGGAGGCGGTGCGCACCCTCCCAGGGGGGACGGGGAATCGCACCACGGGAGGCTGCATCGTGTCCGACGCACCGGCCACGCACGACGACACCGGGTCCGCGGGGGACGGCGGGCCCGCGCGGGACGGCGGCGGCGCCGCGGGCGACCGCGCGACCGCGGAGTTCGTCGGCCATCGCGAGCTGCTGTTCTCGGTGGTCTACAACATGCTCGGCAGCGCCGCGGACACCGAGGACGTGCTCCAGGAGACCTGGCTGGCCTGGACCCGCCGCACGGAGCAGGGGCGGGCCGCGGACATCGTCAACCCGCGGGCGTACCTGGTGCGGATCGCCGTCAACCAGGCGCTCGCCCGGCAGGCGAGCATCAGCCGGCGGCGCGAGACGTACGTCGGCCCGTGGCTGCCGGAACCGCTGCTCACCGAGGCGGCGCCGGAGGTGGCGGACTCCTCGCAGGCCACGCGCTCGGTGGACGCGGCCGACGCGGCGCTGCGCGGGGAGTCGGTGTCGATGGCCATGCTGGTGGTGCTGGAGACGCTGACGCCGCTGGAGCGGGCGGTGTTCGTGCTGAACGAGGTGTTCGGCTACGCGCACACCGAGATCGCCGGGATCCTGGAGCGCAGCCCGTCGGCGGTGCGGCAGCTCGCGCACCGGGCGCGCGAGCACGTCCAGGCGCGGCGGCCCCGCTACCAGGCCGACCGGCGGCTCCAGCGGCAGGTGACCGAACGCTTCATCTCCGCGGCGCTGGGCGGCGACCTGGCGGGCCTGATGACGCTGCTGGCGCCGGACGTGACGCTGTGGGCGGACGGCGGCGGGCTGCCGGGGGCGCTGGTGCGGCCGGTGTCGGGCCAGGAGAACGTGGCGCGGCTGCTGACGGGCTACGCGGCCAACCGGCTGCCGCGGTCGGCGGACATCCGCTACCGGCAGGTCAACGGCGATCCGTCCGTGGTGGTCGTCACCGACGACTCCCCCACCGCGGTCATGGTCGTGGACCTGGACCCGGTCGACGACAAGGTCACCGACATCTACCTGGTGCTCAACCCGGACAAGCTCTCCCGGGTCGGCGAGGACGCGCAGGCCCCGGACGGCGCGGCCGGTCCCGGCGGGGAGGTGTGAGGAAGGCCCGGACGCACAAAGGCCCCCGGACATGCGGAGCCCCGGCCGGGACGGGGGGACCAGGCCGGGGCGGTCGCAGTGGCGGGCTCGGGGGAGTGCCTCGCCACGAGGATTAGTTTAACACTCAATGAGCGTAGTCGAATCCGCCGGGCGCCGACGACACCGGCAGGCTGCCCGCGGCCGGTGCGAGAGCCCCGGCGGCGGGGCCCGCGGCAGGCCCCGCGGACGCTCCGGCGACCGGCAGTGCCGGGCTCTTCACGGCGGTCGCGGCGGGCACGGCGCCGCCGAGCAGATCGCGGAACTTCCCGGCGTCGACCGGCAGGTCCCGGCGCCAGGCCATCGCGACGACGGGGGCGAGCAGCAGCAGCGCCGCGCTCAGACAGCTGGTGACCGACAGCCGCACCATGGTGCCGTCGGCGTGCGGGATGAGGTCGAAGCCGTAGACGGGCACCTGGGTGCCCAGCGGGCTCCACATGCGCTGGCCGCGGAAGACTATGCGGCGCGAGGGCTGGAAGTCGGCGCACACCAGCCGGTGCGGGCGTCGGCGGCCGGGGTAGCGGTAGCGGTAGGCGGCGTCGCGGCCGGGCACCACGTCGTCGGAGTCGACGGCGCTCACGCCGGAGCTCCAGAGGGCGAGATTGCGGGCGTCGGCGAGAAAGTCGAAGACCTCGGTGTCCGGCCTGGGCACGAAAACACTCGTGGACACGCTCGGCATGACAAACCTCCCCGGTAGCGGCGTGGGCGGCGAGCCGGCGCGAAGGCGCGGGCCTGACCTCGGTCCACGCGCCCGGCGGAGGGCGCCGCCTGTTTCACTCCTCCCGAGAAGCGTGCCCCGCAAAGGTGCACATGTCGTGGCAATACACCCATTGGGGTGAGCACTCAGCGTCGCCAGGGGTGAAACCGCAGGCCGGGGGCCTATAGCCTGACCGCGTGGACGAGCAGAAATCCCCTGTGCGTTTCGAACGCGGCACCGACGGCCCGAAGGTCATCGTGGCCGGACTCGACGGTTCCGACTCGTCCTGGCGCGCCGCGGCGTACGCCGCCGGGCTCGCACGCCGGCAGAACGCGCTGCTGGCCCTCGTCTACGTGCAGTCGTACCTGCCCGGTGGCGCCGCGCTCGGCGTCCCGGTGGCCGACGTGGACACCGGGATCGCCGACCAGTTGGTCGCCGATATCCGCGCGTCCGTGGAGCGGCTGCGCGGCACCTTCCAGGTGCGGTGGGAGTTCCACACCTTCCGCGGCGACGCCTACGGCGGGCTGGCCACCGCGGCGGACGAGCTGAAGGCCGACGCGGTCGTGGTCGGCGCCTCGGAGCGGGCCGGCCACCGGTTCGTGGGCTCGGTCGCCGTGCGGCTGGTCAAGGCGGGCAAGTGGCCCGTCACCGTGGTGCCGTAGCCGCCGCTCCCGGGCCCCGCGGCCCTCCCGGCGGGAACGCACAGTGACCGTTCCCACGTCAGAGGGGTCGGCGGTCATGGTTGGATGGGGTGCCAGGCCTGTCTACCCTGGAGCCCCGCATGGACAACGAGTTCCGCCCGCGACGCACCCCGCTGCCCGGTGTCGGCGTGCGCTACGACGTGGTCACCGACGACGGCCGCCATGTGTCGGTGGTGGCGCATCTGGACGGCCGGCGGTGGCTGGCCTTCCACGACCCCGCGGACGACGACGCCTGCCGGGAGACGGTCCTGCTGGACCCGCACGAGGCCGACGCGCTGGCGAAGATCCTCGCCCCCGAGCCGCTGCGGCAGTACCTGCCCGCCGGGATCGACCTGGTGACGGAGAAGATCCCGGTGACCGCGCGCTCCCCTTTCGGCGGCCGGCTGCTGGGCGAGACGCAGGCCCGCACCCGTACCGGCGCCTCGATCGTCGCCGTGCTCCGGCGCACCTCGGCGACGCCCTCCCCCGCGCCGGACTTCCGCTTCGCGGTGGGGGACGTCCTGGTCGTCGTCGGCACCCGTGAGGGCGTCGAGGCCGTGGCCGACCTGATCGAGGGAGGGTGACACACGTGGAGAACACCGACCTGCTGCTGGAGTTCGGCGCGGTCATCCTCGGGCTCGGCGTCCTCGGGCGCTTCGCCGACCGGTTCGGCTTCTCGGCGATCCCCCTCTACCTGCTCGCCGGGCTGGCCTTCGGGCAGGGCGGCCTCCTCCCGCTCGACGCCAGCGAGCAGTTCATCGCCACCGGGGCCGAACTCGGCGTCATCCTGCTGCTCCTGCTGCTCGGACTGGAGTACAGCGCGCCCGAACTCGTCGGCAGCCTGCGGACCCAGTACCCCTCCGGCGTGGTCGACTTCGTCCTCAACGCCACCCCGGGCGCGGCCGCCGCGCTGCTGCTGGGCTGGGGCCCGGTCGCCGCGGTGGTGCTCGCCGGTGTCACCTGGGTCTCCTCCTCCGGGGTGATCGCCAAGGTGCTGGGCGACCTCGGGCGGCTCGGCAACCGCGAGACACCGGTCGTCCTCGGCGTCCTGGTCATCGAGGACCTGGCGATGGCCGTCTACCTGCCGCTCGTCACGGCGGTGCTGGCGGGGATGAGCCTGGCCGGGAGCAGCGTCGCGCTGCTGATCTCGCTCGGCACCGTCGCGGTGGTGCTCTACGTCGCCCTGCGGCACGGGCGGCTGATCAGCCGGGCGGTGTCCACCAGCAACGCCGAACTCCTGCTGCTGGTCGTCCTCGGGCTGACGCTCGTCGTCGCCGGTTTCGCCCAGCGGCTCCAGGTGTCCGCCGCCGTCGGGGCGTTCCTGGTCGGCATCGCGCTGTCCGGTGAGGTGGCCGAGGGCGCCCGCAACCTGCTCACCCCGCTGCGCGACCTGTTCGCCGCCCTCTTCTTCGTCTTCTTCGGGCTCAGCACCGACCCGGCGGCGATACCGTCCGTGCTCCCGCTGGCCCTCGGCCTGGCCGCGGTCACGGCCGGCACCAAGGTCGCCACCGGGTGGTACGCGGCGCGGCGCGCGGGCGTCGGGTCCGCCGGGCGCTGGCGGGCGGGCGGCGCGCTCGTCGCCCGCGGTGAGTTCTCCATCGTCATCGCGGGGCTGGCGACCGCCACCGAGCCCCGCATCGGGCCGCTGGCCACCGCGTACGTGCTGGTCCTGGTCATCGCCGGGCCGGTCGCGGCCCGTGTCACGCAGCCCGCCGCCCAGGCGCTCGGCCGGCTGCGCTCCCCGCGGCCGCCGGACGACGGCGGGACACCGGCGGTGGAGCCGGAGCGGACGGCGGCCGCGAACTGACCGGCCGGCGGACGTACGGTTGCTCACATCCACCAGTTGTTCAGTTACGCAAGTCCTAAACTGTCCTCATGGCAGGAACCGAGAGCGCGCCGGGCGCGACGAGTCAGCGCGGGACGCCGGTCCCCGAGGAGGCCGGTCTGGAGGGCGGGCCCGCCGACGGGCTGCGGGTACGGGTCGCCGGGCGGCCCCAGGTGCTCCAGGTGACCGTCGAGTGCCCGGTGGTGGGCGACGGCCGGGGGCTGCAGGTCTCCGCGCTGCACGTCTACCGCCGCCGCGGCGGGCTCCCGCTGAGTTACGGGTGGGACGGGGCGAGCCCCTGACCGGTGCGTGGTACGGTCCGCCGTCGGGCGGTGCGCGGTCCGGTGCCCCGACAGGCGCCGGGGGCAGGGAGGTTCACGTGACGAGGTCGGCCGGAGACCACCGCGATCCCTCGGCCGAGGTGCTCCAGGACGCGGCCGCCGCGTTCGGTCTGCTCGCCTCGCCGATGCGCCTGCACATCGTGTGGATCCTGGCCCAGGGCGACTGCGACGTCACCGGTCTCGCCGAGCGGGTCGGCGCCTCGCTGCCCGCGGTCAGCCAGCATCTGGCCAAGCTCAAGCTGGCCGGGCTCGTGCGCTCCCGCCGCGAGGGCCGGCGGCAGGTCTACCTGGTCGACGGTCCCGACGTGGTGACGGTCGTCCGCGTGATGGTCGGCCAGCTGGCCCAGCGCGAGACGCCCTCCCGCAAGACCGCCCGTGGCCTGGGCGCCTGACCGCACGGCCGGCCCCGCACCGCGGACCACCGGTCCCGCCGGGTCCGGCGGGTCCGGCGGGGCGCCCGCCGCGGCGGGCGGCACCGTGCTGGAGGTGCTGCGCCACCTGGAGAGCGGGCCGCGCGGCCTGACCGAGGCCGAGGCGGAGGAGCGGCTGGTCCGCTGCGGCGAGAACACCCCGCCCGGCCGCCGCCCGCCGTCCTGGCCGGTGCGCTACGCCCGCACGCTGCGCGACCCGTTCACCGCCGTCCTGCTGTGCCTGGGGCTGGCGTCCGCGCTGGTCTCCTCGTGGGGCGCGGCCTGTGTGATCACCGTGCTGGTCCTGGTCAGCAGCGCGCTGCGGTCGCACGCGGAATTCCGCGCCGACCGCTCCGCGGCCGACCTGCTGCGGCTCGTCGCCGCCACCGCGACCGTGCAGCGCCGGGCGGGACCGGACGCCGCGCCCCGGCTGCGCGAGCTGCCCGTCGCCCTGCTCGTGCCGGGGGACGTGATCCGGCTGGGCCCCGGCGACGTCGTCCCTGCGGACGTACGGCTGCTGCGCGCGCAGAACCTCACGCTCCACCAGGCGGCCCTCACCGGCGAGTCCGCGCCCGCGGCCAAACGCCCGCTGGACGTGCCGGGACCCGCGGGCGGCGCCTTCGACCGTGCGGACGTGTGCTTCCAGGGCAGCAGCGTGGCCTCCGGCAGCGCGACGGCGGTGGTCACGGCCACCGGCGCGCGCACCGCGTTCGCCCGCGCCCACCACTCCCCGGGCAGCCGCCCGCGCTCCGCGTTCGACCGGGCCGTCAACGGCATCTCCTGGATGCTCGTCCGCTTCATGCTCGTCACCCCGCCGCTGGTGCTGACCGCGGGCGCGGCGCTGCGCGGCCGCGGCCTGGAGACGCTGCCGTTCGCCGTCGCCGTGGCCGTGGGCCTCACCCCGGAGATGCTGCCCGTCGTCGTCACCACCGTGCTCGCGCGCCGGGCCGCGGGCCTCGCCCGCGAGCGGGACGTCGTGGTGCGCCGGCTGCCCGCGCTGCACAACCTCGGCGCCGTGGACGTCCTGTGCACCGACAAGACCGGCACCCTCACCCTCGACCGGCCGGTGGTCCAGGGGTGCGTCGACGCCGCGGGGCGCCCCGAGCCGCGGGTGCTGCACTGGGCGGCGGTGAACAGCCTGTGGAACCTCCAGCTGGCCGAACTGCCCGCGGCCGACCCGCTGGACGAGGCCGTCCTCGACGCCGCCGCCGCGGCGGGCGACGCCTACGAGGACGCCTACGACGGGGTCGCGGCTCTGCCCTTCGACCCCTCGCGGCGCATCTCCACCGCGGTCGTCCGGCGGACCGGCCGCCGCGCCCGGCACGTCGTGGTCGTCAAGGGCGCCGCCGAGGAGGTGCTGCGGCGCTGCACCCGGGCCGCCACCCGCGACGGGGACACCGCCCTGGACGCGCCCGCCCGGGAGCGGGCCGCCGCCCTCGCGGCCGGGCTCGCGGGCGAGGGCCTGCGGGTGCTCGCGGTGGCCCGCGCCGAGCGCCCCGCCCGGCCGGGGCCGTACGGCGCCGCCGACGAGCACGGCCTGACCCTCGCGGGCTTCGTGACCCTGCGCGACGCCCCGGCGCCCAGCGCGGCGGCCGCGCTCGACGACCTGCGGCGGCACGGGGTCGCGGTCAAGGTCGTCACGGGCGACCACCCCGGCACGGCCGCGCGCGTGTGCCGGGATCTGGGCTTCGATCCGGGCACGGTCGTGAGCGCCGAGGCCGTCGACCGGCTCGACGACCGGGAGCTGGCCGAACTCGCCGACCGGGCCACGGTCTTCGCCCGCTGCACCCCCGAGCACAAGGCCCGCATCATCGGCGCCCTGCGCGCGGCCGGCCGGACGACCGGCTTCCTGGGCGACGGCGTCAACGACCTCCCGGCCCTGCGGGCCGCCGACGTCGGGATCTGCCCCGGCGACGCCACCGACGTCGCACGCGAGGCCGCCGACGTCGTCCTGGCCGCCAAGGACCTCACGGCGATCGACCACGCCATCCGCGCGGGACGGAACGCCACCGGGGTGATCGCGGCCTACCTCCGCATCGCGCTGTCCTCCAACCTCGGCAACGTCGTCGCGATGCTCGCGGCCGGTCTGCTGCTGCCCTTCCTGCCCATGCTGCCCGCGCAGGTGCTGCTGCAGAACCTGTGCTTCGACGCCGCCCAGCTCACTTTGGCCTACGACCGGCCCGCCCCCGACGGCGCGCGGCGCCCCTCGCCGCTCGAACCGCGCGCCCTGCTGCGCTTCGTCACCGCCTTCGGGCTGCTCAACGCGGCGGCGGACCTCGCGACCTTCGCCGTGCTCGTCCTCACCGTCCCGGGCTCGGACCACCGGGCCGGCCAGGCCGCCTTCCACGCCGGGTGGTTCACCGAGAACCTGCTCACCCAGGCCCTGGTGATGCTCATGCTGCGCACCGGCGGCCGCACCGCGCCGCACCGCGCCCCGCGCGCGATCCGCGCGGCCGCCGCGACGCTTGCCGTCATCGGCCTGGCCCTGCCCCTGTCGCCCGCCGCCCGCACGCTCGGCATGACCGCGCTGCCCGCGGTCTACTACGCGCTGCTGGCCGCCGTGCTGGCGCTCTACGCCGCCGCGCTGCGCGTGGTGAGGTCCCGGCACACGACGGGGCGGGCCACGGCGCGCAGTTCAGGCGGGCGGTCCTGACGCGTCCGGCCCCGCGTCCGGGACGGAGAAGCGCCGCAGCATCAGGAGCACCAGCGTCTCCACCCGCGGATCCTCGACGGCGTAGAGCACCCGGCGCCCGGCCCTGCGGGACCGCACCAGGCCGGCCGCCCGCAGCATCGCCAGGTTCTCGCTGGCGGTGGACATCGCGTTGCCCACGGCCGCGGCGAGCGCGCTCACGTCGCTCTCGCCGTCCAGCAGTATCCGCACCAGCCGCAGCCGCAGCGGCGAGGAGAGCACACCGAAGGCCGCCGCCGCCCGCGCGACCGCCTCGGCGGACGGCTCCTCCACGGCGTCCCCACCCGCTGTCACCACCGCACCCCGGTATGGCCCCTCGGATTCAGAAGTTGCGCAACGCGGCAAGTCTAGGCCGCGTGAAGCCGGGCCCGCAGCAGGTCGGCCGAGCCCCCGGCGGGACACCCCGCCGGACAGCGCGAAGGGCGCCCCGGCGGTGGCCGGGGCGCCCTTGAGGGGAGGTCGCGGTGCTAGGGCTGCGCCGGGGCGTACTTGTAGCCGACGCGGCGCACCGTCACGATCGTGCCGCGGTGGGCCGCGCCGAGCTTGCGGCGCAGCCGTGCCACGTGGACGTCGACGGTGCGGCCGTCGCCGACGTGGCCGTAGCCCCACACCGTCGTGACGAGCTGGTCGCGGGAGTGCACCCGGTGCGGGTGGGCCACCAGGTGTGCCAGCAGCTCGAACTCCAGGTAAGTGAGGTCCAGCGGGCGGCCGTCCACCTCGACGGTGCGCCGGTCGGCGTCGATGCGCAGTCCGGGACCGGCGGGAGCGGCCGCGGCGGGCGGCGCGGCCACCACGGGGGCGGGCGGCTCGGCGGGCACCAGCACCAGGTAGCCCACCATCGGCGCGCCGCCCGGGGCGCTGGGCAGCACATGGCCGGGCGCGGGCAGCCAGGTGGCGCCGGGCGGCAGGAAGTCCGGCGCGGGCGGCACCTCGTCGGGCCGTACGGCGCGCAGCCGCTGCCGGGCGGCGGGGTGGTTGAGGGACGGCACACCCGGTGGCAGTCCCGGTCGCGGGGGCACTCCGGCCACCTGCGGGGCGGCGGAGACGGGGGAAGCGGTGGGCACGTTCGACATGGCTCGGCTCTTTCGCGCGAAGGGTCGTGGGACGCCGTGTGCGCGGGACCGTCTGCTGTCGCCCGGCCGCCGGAGGGGCGGGGCCTACGGGCAGGTCAGCGGGATTCGCGGGTCCGCGCGGGGATCGCGCGGCAACACCAGCGGTCGAAGTGGTGCTCCTGCCGGGACGGCCAGAAGGGTTCGAGGTCGCTGCGACCTGTCCCGGTGTCAGTAATGCTGGCCATGTCCCCCATTGAACCAGAAGGCGGCGCGCGGGTGTGAGGGGTGTGCGCGCCGGGGCGGGGTGGTGGTCGTCACGTCCCGCGGGGCGCGGGGGCGTTGCGTTCCCCGCCGGCCCCTCCGCGTTCCCCCGCCGGCCCCTTCCCGTTCCGCCCCGTCCTCCCCCGCGTCCCGAGCCGCGCGCCGGGATCCGGCCCCGCACCGGACCGGGCCGGATCTCCGCAACGGGCGCTGAACTGCCTATTCTCTGCTCCATGACGTGGTTGCGTGCGCTGCGGGAGACCTCCCGGTCCGGCCTGAAGGTCGAGCGGACCCGGCTGGAACCGCTGGTCGCGCTGCGCGCGGCGGCCGGTGTCGCGATCGTCATCGGGCTCGCGCTGTGGCTGTGGTCGCCGCCCGTCGCCGCGTCGTCGGCCTTCGGGGCGTTCGCCGCCGGTGCCGCGACCTTCCAGCGCAGCTGGCGGCCGCGGCCGGTGCTGGCGCTGGCGACCGGCGCGGGGCTCGCGGTGAGCACCTTCCTCGGCTATCTGGCCGCCTCCCACGTGGTGCTGTTCGTGCTGCTGCTGGCCGTGTGGTCGTTCGGCGCGGGCCTGGCGTGGGCGCTGGGCCCCACGACCGGCATGGTCTCCGCGCTGACCGTCGCGGTGATGCTGGTGACGGTCACGCTGCCGACCTCCGCGCTCAGCGCGCTGCACCACGCGGCCCTGGTGGGGCTCGGGGCGCTGGTGCAGGCGGCGCTGATCGTGGTCTTCCCGATCCGCCGCTGGGGCGCGCAGCGCGACGCGCTGGCCGACGCCTTCGCCGCCGAGGCCGACTACGCCCGGCGGCTGCGGCACGAGCCCGTCGCGCCCTTCGACCCCGGCGCGCTCATGACCGCCCGCGAGGCCGCCGAGCTGACGCCCCGCCAGGCCCGGCGGCGGCCCGACGAGCTGCACGGGCAGCGGGTGCTGGCCGAGCGGATCCGGCCGGTGCTGGCCTCTCTCGCCGACCCCACGGTGGGTGCGGCAGCCGAGGGGCCGGAGCGGGACCGGGCGCGCGAGGTGCTGGCGGTCGCGGCCGTGGTGCTGGACGCGGTGGCCCGGTCGATCCGGCACGGCACGCCGCTGGAGGTCCCGGAGCGTGCCGACGCGCTGCTGCGCTCCGACGCCCCCGGCACCGAGCTGACCGGCAGCGCGCGCCGCTCGGCGACCCGGCTGGTGTCGCTGCTGTCGGCCGCGGTGGAGCGGGCGGAGGGCTCGGGCCCGGCGGACGCGACCGGCACCGCGCACCTGCTGCGCCCGAAGGCGGGCGAGCTGCTGCCGACCGCGGTGCGCACGGTGCGCCGCCAGCTGCGCTGGGACGCGCCGGTGCTGCGGCACGCGCTGCGGCTGTCCGTCGTGGCCTGCGTCGGCTACGTGCTGGGCGGCGCGCTGCCGCTGGGCCACGGCTACTGGGCGCCGATGGCCTCGGTGATGGTGATGCGGCCGGACTTCACCCAGACCTACGAGCGCGGGGTGGCGCGTTTCACCGGCTCGCTGGTGGGCGTGGCGCTGGGCACCGCGATCACGCAGGCGACGCACCCGGGCACGTACGCGCTGGCGGGGCTCGCGGTGGTCAGCATCGGGCTGATGTACCTGCTGATGCGCAGCGGCTATGTGGTCGCGCAGGCGTGCGTGGGCGCGTACGTCGTCTTCCTGCTGGGCATGGGCGGGCAGCAGGTCGAGCAGACCGTGCGCGACCGGGTGCTGCTGACCCTGCTCGGCGGGCTGCTGGCGATGGCCGCCTACGCGGTCTTCCCGGCGTGGGAGACGCCGCGGCTGCGGGACCGGCTCGCCGAGTGGATCGAGGCGACCAGCGGTTACGTCGCGGCGGTGATGGACGCGCACGCCGATCCGGCGCGCCGCCGCCCCGGCGCGGTGCGCAGCGCGCTGCTGGACCTGCGGGCGGCCGGGGCGACCTGGGACCAGGCGGTGGCGCGGGCGGACGCCGAGCCGGTGCGGCACCGCGGGGTGTCGCGCAGCGCGGTGCGGGACGCGGACGCGGCGCTGTCGGCGGTCGGGCGGGTGGGGCTGGTCATGGAGGCGCACCAGCCGGGCCGGGACGCCGCCCCGGTGCCGGAGGCGGCGCGTTTCGCCGCGGTGCTGCGCGAGGCGACCGCGCACGCCGCCGGGCAGGTGCGCGACCGGCGCGCGCCGGACTGGTCGGCGCTGCACGCCGAGCTGGCGCGCTGGCCGTCCGACCCGGCCGGCGACCGGGTGGTACGGCGCGGCGCGGAGCTGCTGGTCGACACGCTCGACGAGTTGGCCGAGGCACTGCGCCCCAGGTCGGCGGGCCGCCGGCACCCCGCGGGCGAGCCCGGACCCCCCGCGGCGCGGTGACCGGGGGGTGCGGGTCTACGCTTTTGGGGGCCGGAACCAGAAGGAGCCTTCCATGCACATCGGCGCGATGCACGACCTGAGCACCCTGGCGGTCTCCGACACCGCGGGCCCGGGACCGGTGATGCGTACCGTCCTGCTGGTGTCGGTGGTGGGCGTCGCGCTGATGGCGTGGTTCCTGCTGCGCGGCTACGGCAAGGACAAGTAGCCCCGCCGCCGGGGGCGCCCGGGGTCAGCGGATCGGCAGGCCCGACAGGGTGCGGGCGATGACCAGCCGCTGGATCTCGCTGGTGCCCTCGAAGATGGTGTAGATCGCGCTGTCGCGGTGCATGCGCTCCACCGGGTACTCACGGGTGAAGCCGTTGCCGCCGAGGATCTGCACGGCCTGGGCGGTGACCTTCTTGGCCGTCTCGCTCGCGAAGAGCTTGGACATCGAGCCCTCGGCCGAGGTGAAGGGCTTGCCCGCGGTCGCCATCCAGGAGGCCCGCCACACCAGCAGCCGGGCCGCGTCGATCTGGGTGCGCATGTCGGCGAGCTGGAAGGCGACGCCCTGGTTGTCGATGATCGGGCGGCCGAACTGCTCGCGCTCCTTGGCGTACTCCAACGCGTACTCGTAGGCCGCGCGGGCGGTGCCGACCGCCATCGCGCCGACGGCGGGGCGGGAGGCCTCGAAGGTGGCCATCGCGGCGTTCTTGATCCGCTCGCTGCCGCCGCTGCGGGCGCGCTCGCGGACGCGGGCGAGGCGCTCGTCGAGCTTGTCCTTGCCGCCGAGCAGGCAGTCGCCGGGGACGCGGACGTTGTCGAGCACGACCTCGGCGGTGTGCGAGGCGCGGATGCCGTGCTTCTTGAACTTCTGGCCCTGGGACAGGCCGGGGGTGCCGGGCGGCACGATGAAGGAGGCGTGGCCGCGGGTGCCCAGCTCGGGGTCGACGACCGCGACGACGACGTGGACGCCTGCGATGCCGCCGTTGGTGGCCCAGGTCTTGGTGCCGTTGAGCACCCATTCGCCGGTCGCCTCGTCGTAGACCGCGCGGGTGCGCATGGCGCCGACGTCGGAGCCGGCGTCGGGCTCGGAGGAGCAGAAGGCGGCGACCTTGACGTCGTCGGCGTCACCGTACATCTGCGGGACCCAGGTGCCGATCTGCTCCTCGGTGCCGTTGGCCAGCACGCCGACGGCGGCCAGGCCGGTGCCGACGATGGACAGCGCGATGCCGGCGTCGCCCCAGAACAGCTCCTCCATCGTCATCGGGATGCCGAGGCCGGTGGGGTCGAAGAACTGCTGGGCGTAGAAATCCAGCGAGTACAAGCCTATTTTGGCCGCCTCCTGGATGATGGGCCACGGGGTCTCCTCGCGTTCATCCCACTCGGCGGCGGCAGGGCGCATCACGTCGGCGGCGAAGCCGTGGATCCAGTCGCGCACCGACCGCTGGTCGTCGTTGAGATCGAGCGTGAAGTCGCCCATCGTCCCCTCCACATGCTAGTTACTTGCGGTAACAGCAGTCTGTTACCGTCGGGTAAGCGATGTCAACTCGCCAAGCCGCATCGGATGTGCGGGGCCAGGGGTGTTACGTTGCGCAGACCACCGCCATCGGACGACGGGGAGGTTCCGGGTGGAGACCGGCCAGCGGAGCGAGCAGCAGGCAGCCACGCAGCGGCGGCGCAACGAGCTGCTGGAGGCCGCCGAGCGGGTCGTCCTGCGCGACGGCCCCGAGGCGTCGATGAACGCCATCGCGGCCGAGGCCGGGATCACCAAGCCCATCCTCTACCGCCACTTCGGCGACAAGAGCGGGCTCTACCGCGCGCTGGCCAAGCGCCACACCGACGCGCTGCTGGCGACCCTGCGCACCGCGCTGGACTCCCCCGGCGACCGCCGTGACCGGGTCGAGGCGACGGTGCACGCGTACCTGTCGGCCATCGAGACCCGGCCGCAGGTCTACCGCTTCCTCATGCACCCCGCCGAGGCGCCCTCCGACGAGCGCGGCTTCGACGTCGGCCGGCACTCCGCGCCGCTGCTGCGCCGGATGGGCGAGGATCTCGGCGAGGTGATCGCCGAGCGCCTGGACCTCGGCCCGGACGGCCCGCAGCTGGCCCGGGTCTGGGGGCACGGCATCGTCGGCATGATGTACGCCGCGGGCGACTGGTGGCTCGGCGAGCGCCCGCTGCCCCGCGACGTCCTCGTACGCCACCTGGCCGATCTGCTGTGGGGACGTCTCGTCGAGGCCGACGACCGCGCGGGCAGCCCCGGGCTGTGACCGCGGGCCCCCGGACAGGTAACCGTCCGGGCGGCGAGGTGCGGGCTCGCGGCCCGGAGTCGATAGGCTGACCTCGACCGGAACTTGCCGGCCGCCGTCGCGGCCCCCGTAGCGGCGGAACACCCGGCCGCCGCGGGAGGCGCGCGGGCTTCAGTCGCGCCGGATCCAGGAGGGAAGACAGACGGATGGCAGGCAAATCGGAGCCGCTGACCCCGCGGGCGAAGCTGGCCGTGACGGCGGGCAGGGCGGCCGCCGCGGTGTCCCGCGCCGCGGGCAAGGGCAGCGGGTCGGTGATCGGCGGCAAGGTCGCGCTGCGCTTCGACCCCGATCTGCTGGCCCGGCTCGCCCGGCACCTGGACGTCGTACTGGTGTCGGCCACCAACGGCAAGACCACCACCACCCGGCTGCTCGCCGAGGCGCTGCGGGCCGGCGGCCCGGTCGTCTCCAACGCGCTGGGCGCCAACATGCCGGCCGGCATCACCTCCGCGCTGGCCGGCGGGTCCGACGCCCGCTACGGCGTGATCGAGGTGGACGAGAAGTACCTGGCCGGGGTCGCCCGGGACGTCGCCCCCAAGGCCATCGCGCTGCTGAACCTCTCCCGCGACCAGCTCGACCGGGCCGCCGAGACGCGGATGCTCGCCGAGAAGTGGCGCGAGGGACTGGCCGGGTCCGAGGCCGTCATCATCGCCAACGCCGACGACCCGCTCGTGACCTGGGCCGCATCCTCCAGCCCGACCGTGGTGTGGGTCGCGGCCGGCCAGTCCTGGAAGGACGACGCCTGGTCCTGCCCGTCGTGCGGCGGGGTGCTGCAGCGGCCGGGCGACGACTGGTTCTGCGGCGAATGCGGCTTCCGCCGCCCGACCCCGACCTGGGCGCTGTCCGGCGACCACGTCGTCGACCCGTACGGCGTCGCCTGGCCGATCCACCTGCAGCTGCCGGGCCGGGCCAACAAGTCCAACGCCGCCGTCTCCGCGGCCGTCGCCGCGACCTTCGGCATCGACCCGAAGGTCGCGCTGGAGCGGATGCACAAGGTGCAGGCGGTCGCCGGGCGCTACGACGTGGTGCAGTTCGGCGGCCGCGACCTGCGGCTGCTGCTGGCGAAGAACCCGGCGGGCTGGCTGGAGACCTTCTCCCTCATCGACGCGCCGCCGACCCCGGTGATCCTGTCGGTCAACGCGCGCGGCGCGGACGGCACCGACACCTCGTGGCTGTGGGACGTGGACTACACCCGGCTGACCGGGCACCCGATCATGGTGATCGGCGACCGCAAGCTGGATCTCGCGGTGCGCCTGGAGGTGGCCAACCAGCAGTTCGTGGTCTGCGCGGACCTCGACGAGGCGGTCAGGACCGCCCCGCCCGGCCGGATCGAGGCCATCGCCAACTACACCGCCTTCCAGGACCTGCGCCGCCGCGTCGGCAACTGACCCGGGCCGTCAAGGACCGTCAAGGAGATACCCCAATGAGTGAGTCCAGCCTCCGCCTGGTGTGGGTGTACCCCGATCTGCTGAGCACCTACGGCGACCAGGGCAACGCGCTGGTGGTGGAGCGCCGGGCGCTCCAGCGCCGGGTCCCGGTGACCCGGGTGGACGTCCGCTCCGACCAGGCCGTTCCGACCTCCGGCGACATCTACCTGATCGGCGGCGGCGAGGACCGCCCGCAGCGACTCGCGGCCGAGCGGCTGCGCCGCGACGGCGGCCTGAGCCGCGCGGTGTCCAACGGCGCGATCGTCTTCTCGGTGTGCGCCGGCTACCAGATCCTCGGCCACGAGTTCGTCAACGACCTCGGCCGCCCCGAGCCGGGCCTCGGCCTGCTGGACGTGGTGAGCACCCGCGGCGAGGGCGCCCGCTGCGTCGGCGACGTGCTGGCCGACATCGACCCCCGGCTCGGCCTGCCGCCGCTCACCGGCTTCGAGAACCACCAGGGCGTCACCCACCTCGGCCCGACCGCCCGCCCGTTCGCCCGGGTCCGGATCGGCCGCGGCAACGGCACCGGGGACGGCACCGAGGGCGCCTTCAACGACACCGTGTTCGGCACGTACATGCACGGCCCGGTGATGGCCCGCAACCCGCACATCGCCGACATGCTGATCAAGCTGGCGCTGGACGTCAACGCGCTGCCGCCCACCGACGACCGGTGGTACGACGCGCTGCGGGCCGAGCGCATCTCGGCCGCGGAGCAGCAGCCCGCGTGACCTCGCGGGCCCGCCGTCCGTACCCTGTCGGGGTACGGACGGCAAGCCGCCGGTAAAACGTCTCCCGGAGTTCGGTCAATCGTCAGGTGTCCGCAGTGCGGTCGCCGTGGAGGGCACGGTACGGGGATCGGTAAGCTTGCGGTGATCCATCCGGACGACGTGGTCCGGCCGTCCCGACGAGTCGCGGGAGTAACGAGAGCAATGCGTATTGGTGTGCTGACCAGCGGCGGCGACTGCCCCGGGCTGAACGCCGTCATCCGGTCCGTCGTGCACCGCGCCGTCGTGGACCACAATGACGAGGTCATCGGCTTCCACGACGGGTGGAAGGGCCTGCTCGAGTGCGATTACCGCAAGCTCGACCTGGACGCCGTGAGCGGCATCCTGGCGCGCGGCGGCACCATCCTCGGCTCCTCCCGCGTGCAGCCCGCGCACCTGCGCGGCGGCGTGGAGACGGCGCGCGGCCACGTCACCGACCTGGGCCTGGACGCGATCATCCCGATCGGCGGCGAGGGCACCCTCAAGGCGGCCCGGCTGCTGTCGGACGCGGGCCTGCCGATCGTCGGGGTGCCCAAGACGATCGACAACGACATCGCCTCGACGGACGTCACCTTCGGCTTCGACACCGCCGTGACCGTGGCCACCGAGGCGCTGGACCGGCTGAAGACCACCGCCGAGTCGCACCAGCGGGTGCTGATCGTCGAGGTCATGGGCCGGCACACCGGCTGGATCGCGCTGCACTCGGGCATGGCCGCGGGCGCGCACGCGATCGTGGTGCCCGAGCGGCCCTTCGACATCGCCGAGCTGGCCGCCGTGGTGGGCAAGCGCTTCGAGGCGGGCAAGAAGTTCGCCATAGTGGTCGTCTCCGAGGGTGCCAAGCCGCGCGAGGGCACGATGGACTTCACCGCCGGCGTCACCGACGTCTACGGCCACGAGCGCTTCACCGGCGTCGCCAACCAGCTCTCCGTCGAGCTGGAGGAGCGGCTCGGCAAGGAGGCCCGGCCCGTCATCCTCGGTCATGTGCAGCGCGGCGGCACGCCGACGGCGTACGACCGGGTGCTGGCGACGCGCTTCGGCTGGCACGCCGTGGAGGCCGTGCACAGCGGCCAGTTCGGCATGATGACCGCGCTGCGCGGCACCGACATCACGCTGGTGCCGCTCGCCGAGGCGGTGCAGCACCTCAAGACGGTGCCCGCCGAGCGCTACACCGAGGCCGAGTGCGTCCTGTGACGCGCTGATCCGCGACGACGACCGCGGTCCGCCCCCGCCCGGAGCACCGGGCGGGGGCGGTTCTACTCTGGTGCGGGCACATCGGTCGAATCGGCCGGCTGCCGCTCGGCGCGACGGAGGAGTGACGGATGGACCACGGTGGGCACGGCATGCACATGGACCTGCCGCCGTTCACCCTCGGCCGGGGGCTCGCCGTCACCGGCGGCGACCCGTGGTTCGCGGCGGGCTGCGCGCTCGCGCTGGTGCTCTACGGCTGGGCGGTGCTGCGGCTGCGGCGGCGCGGGGACGCGTGGGCGGTGGGCCGTACGGTCTCCTTCACCGTCGGGGTGCTGACGATCGCCGTCACGATGTGCACCCGGCTCGACGACTACGGCATGGTCATGTTCAGCGTGCACATGGTGCAGCACATGATCCTCAGCATGCTCTCGCCGATCCTGCTGCTGCTCGGCGCGCCCGTGACCCTCGCGCTGCGCGCGCTGCCGGCCGCCGGCCGCGGCCGTACCGGTCCGCGCGAGCTGCTGGTCAAGCTGCTGCACAGCCGCTACGTACGGGTGATCTCGCACCCGGCGTTCACCATCCCGCTGTTCGTCGCGAGCCTGTACGCGCTGTACTTCTCGCCGCTGTTCGACTCGCTCATGCGGCACAGCTTCGGGCACACCGCGATGATGGTGCACTTCCTGGCCGTGGGGCTGCTGTTCTTCTGGCCGATCATGGGCGTAGACCCCGGGCCGCACCGGCCGGGCTACGTGCTGCGGATGCTGGAGCTGTTCGCCGGGATGCCCTTCCACGCCTTCTTCGGCATCGCGGTGATGATGGCGAGCGAACCGCTGGTGAGCACGTTCAAGCACCCCGCTGCCTCGCTGGGCATCAACGCGCTGGACGACCAGACGGCGGCCGGCGGCATCGCGTGGGCCTTCAGCGAGATCCCCTCGGTCGTGGTCCTCATCGCGCTGCTCATCCAGTGGTACACCTCCGAGCAGCGCCAGGCGCGGCGCAAGGACCGCGCCGCGGACCGGGACGGCGACGCCGAACTGGTCGCGTACAACGCCTACCTGGCCTCGCTGGAGTCGCGCGGCCGCGGCTGAGCCCGGCTCCCCCCGGCCCGCTCCCCCGGCCCGCCCTTCCGGCTCAGGACGCCGGGAGGTGGGCGGCGAGGCCGGTGACCATCAGGTCCATGCCGAACTCGAAGCGCTCGTCGCCGACGTCGCGGGCCAGCTCCGCCGTCATGCCGGTCAGCATCGGGAAGCGGTCCGGCGGCAGGGCGCCGATGTAGTCCTCCAGCCGGGTGGCGATCTCCGGGCCCTTCCCGCCGCTCCTGGCGTGGTGGGCGCGGGTCGCCTCCTCGGCGGCGATGCCGCTGACGTACAGGCTCAGCGCATCCACCGCGTACGCGCACACCTGTTTGGGCAGTCCTGCGGCCGCGAGGACGGCGAGCATCCCCTCGCTGATCACGGTGACGCTCTCGCCGGTGGGCACGCCGATCTCCGGGAGCAGCCGGGCCAGGTCGCCGTGCGCGACGAGGGCGCGGCGGGAGTCCCGCATCACGTCCTTGATCTGCTCGCGCCAGCGCCCCGCGTCCGGCTCCGGGCACACCACCGCGGCCAGCACCCGGTCCAGGACCAGGGCGATCATCTCCTCGCGGCCCGAGACGTGCGCGTAGAGCGACGCCGGGCCGGTGCCCAGTTCCTGGGCGACCCGGCGCATGCTCATCGCCTCGACGCCCTCGGTGTCGATCACGTGCAGCGCGGCGGTCACGACCGCCGCACGGGTGAAGGTGCGGCGCGGGGCGGACCTGCGCGGGCGCTCCCAGGGCAGGGCGGGGGCACCGGTCGGCTCGGTGGGCTGCGGCACGTACTCCTCCTGCGGGTGCTGATGGTTCACCGTAGCCGAAACGAACGGCGTTCGCGAGAGACGAACACCGTTCTTGACACGAACACCGTTCGCCCGTAGAACAGTGTTCGTCGCCGAACGAACACCGTTCGTGCGGTGTCCGCCCGCAGCGAGAGAGAGCGAAGGACCCCCATGACCACACCCACCACGGACCGCCGGGTCCCGGGCAGCGGCGTACGGGACCGTGCCGCCGACGGCAGCAGCAGCAGCAGCCGGCTGCGCTGGCTCGGCCTCGCCGTCGTGCTCGCCGTCGAGGTGATGGACCTGCTGGACGCCACGATCGTCGGGGTCGCCTCCCCCGCCATCCAGGCCGACCTCGGCGGCAGCTCCACCCGGATCCAGTGGATCGCCGCCGCCTACACCCTGGCCTTCGCGGTGCTGATGATCACCGGTGCCCGGCTCGGCGACATCGTGGGGCGCCGCCGGATGTTCCTCATAGGCGTCGCGGGCTTTGGTCTGTGCTCGCTGCTGTGCGCCTGCTCCGGCTCGGCCGGGATGCTCATCGGGATGCGCGCGGCGCAGGGCGGCTTCGCCGCGATGATGGTGCCGCAGGGCCTCGGACTGATCCGGGAGCTCTTCCCGCCTGAGAACCTCGGCGCGGCCTTCGGCGTCTTCGGCCCCGTCATGGGCCTCGGCGCGGTCGCCGGACCGGTGCTCGGCGGCTACCTCACCGACGCGGACGTGCTCGGCACCGGCTGGCGCGCGGTCTTCCTGATCAACCTGCCGCTCGCGCTCGCCGCCTTCGTCCTCGCCCTGCGGGTGCTGCCGGAGAGCAGGGCGCCGCACTCGCCGCGACTCGACCTGCCGGGCGTCGCGCTGCTGAGCACCGCGGTGCTGATGCTGGTCTACCCGCTGGTCCAGGGCCGCGACCTGGGATGGCCGCTGTGGTCGTACCTGCTGATGGCCGGGTCGCTGCCGGTCTACGCGGTCTTCGCCCGCCACCAGGGCTGGGTGCGGCGGCGCGGCGGCTCGCCCCTCGTCGAGCCCGGCCTCTTCCGGCACCGCGGCTTCACCGGCTCGCTCGCCGTCGGGCTGGTGTTCTTCGCCGGGATGACCGGGGTGATGCTGGTGGTGCCGCTGTACCTCCAGTACGGGCTCGGCTTCAGCGCGCAGCACGCCGGGCTGACCATGATCCCCTGGGCGCTGGGCGCCGCGGCCGGGGCGACGCTGTCCGGGGCGTGGCTGGGGCAGAAGTACGGGCGGGCCGCGCTGCAGGGCGGGCTGCTGCTCGCCGCCGCCGGGATGGCCTCGGTGGCGCTCACCGTGCACGCCGCGGGCACGCCGGGCGGCTGGCAGCTCGCGCCCTCGCTGCTGGCGAGCGGGATCGGCCTGGGCATGGTGATGGCGCCGTTCTTCGACATCGCGCTCGCCGGGGTGTCGGACGAGGAGGCCGGGTCGGCGTCCGGGGTGCTCAACGCGGTGCAGCAGCTCGCCGGTTCGGTGGGCGTGGCGGTGCTGGGCACGGTCTTCTTCTCCCGCGCCGGGCAGCACGGCACGGGCGGGGCCCTGGAGACGGTGACGCTGGTCGCGGCCGCCGCCCTCGCCGCCGCCGCGGCGGTGGCCCTCCTGATGCCGCGCCGGGCCGCGCACTGACGGCGCGGAGGTACGGGCCCGGCTCCACGGGGGAGCCGGGCCGCGGCACGTCCGGGACCGGGCGCCGTACGGCCGTACGGCGCCCGGCCGGGAGTCGGCGGCCGCGCTGGTCGGTACGGGCGCGTGGGCACTACTCTGCCGGGGCGCCGGGTGGACCGGCCGTGCGGCCCCGGAGCACCGGGCCCGCCGTCGAGGGGGAGGCTGCCCGTGTTCTACCGGGTGCTCAAGTACGTCATACTCGGGCCCTTGCTGCGGATGTTCTTCCGGCCCCGTATCGAGGGCGCCGAGAACATCCCGGAGTCCGGCGCCGCCGTCATCGCCGGCAACCACCTCTCCTTCTCCGACCACTTCGTGATGCCCGCGATCCTGCCGCGCCGCATCACCTTCCTGGCCAAGGCCGAGTACTTCACCGGGCCCGGCCTCAAGGGGCGGCTGACGGCGGCCTTCTTCCGCGGGGTGGGCCAGATCCCGGTGGACCGCTCGGGCGGCAGCGCCTCGCAGTCCGCGATCGACGCGGGGCTCGGCGTGCTGCGCCGAGGCGAACTGCTCGGCATCTACCCCGAGGGCACCCGCTCGCACGACGGGCGCCTCTACCGCGGCCGGACGGGCGTCGCGGTGATGGCGCTGCGCGCCCGCGCCGTCGTCGTGCCGTGCGCCATGATCGGCACCTTCGAGCTCCAGCCGCCCGGCCGCAGGCTGCCGCGGCTGGGCCGGGTCACCATCCGGTTCGGCGAGCCGCTGGACTTCGGCCGCTTCCACGGCATGGAGGGCGAGCGGCACGTGGTGCGGGCGGTCACCGACGAGATCATGTACGCGATCATGGAGCTGTCCGGCCAGGAGTACGTCGACCGCTACGCGGGCGAGGTCAAGGCGGAGACGCAGGCGCAGAAGGGCTCCGGCTCCCGACTGCGCCGCAGCTCCGGCACCGGCTCCTGACCGCGCGGCCGACGGGCCGTCAGCCGGCCCCCGATTCCGGTTCGCGCGGCGGCACTCCGTCCCCGTAGGGTCGGGAACCGTGAGCGCACGACTGCGGAACATCGCGATGGAGAACCAGCGGTTCGTCGAGGACGGCGGCTACCCCGGGCCCGGCGGGCGGTGGGTCGGCCTCGGCGCCGTCGAGGCCGCGGCCGCCGGCACCCGGATGTTCGGCCCCGACCCGGTCCCCGTCCCCGAGACGGCTCCCGGGCCCGGCGCCCGCTGCACGGTCACCGGCGAGGACAGCCTGGCGGCCGCGCACCGGCTGGTCTCGGCGGGCGGCGGCCCCGTGGCGGTGCTGAACTTCGCCTCCGCGCGCAACCCGGGCGGCGGCTACGTCAACGGGGCGCAGGCGCAGGAGGAGGCGCTGTGCCGGGCCTCGGCGCTCTACTCCTGCCTGCTGCGCGCGCCCGGCTACTACGCCCACCACCGCGCGCACCGCGACCCGTTCTACTCGCACCGCGTCATCCACTCCCCCGCCGTGCCGGTCTTCCGCGACGCGCGCGGCGCGCTGCTGGACGAGCCGTGGGCGGCCGGCTTCCTCACCTCGCCCGCGCCCAACGCCGGGGTCATCGCGCGCACCCTGCCGGAGCGCACCGGCGAGATAGGCCCCGCGCTCGACGCGCGCGCCGAACGGGTGCTGGAGGTGGCGGTCGCCGAGGGCTACCGGCGGCTGGTGCTGGGCGCGTGGGGCTGCGGTGTCTTCGGCAACGACCCGGCGCGGGTGGCGGAGGCCTTCGCCGTCCTGCTGCGGCCGGGCGGGCGCTTCGCACGGGCGGTCGACGAGGTCGTCTTCGCCGTCCTCGACCGCCGCTCCGACTCCCCCACCCGCGCGGCCTTCGCCGCCGCCTTCGGCGCCACGCACGTCTGAACCCCCGTCACCGAACACCCTCCCGTACCCCGAGCGAAATCCAGGCGGTCATGAGCGAGATCCAGCAATCCCCGCAAGCAGCGCCCCAGCCGGACGAGCACGCCACCTACCACCGGCTGCTCGCGCTGCTGGAGGCGGAGGGCGCCGGCCACCGGATCGTCGAGCACGCCCCGGAGGGCGCGACCGAACTGGTCAGCGCGCTGCGCGGGAACACGCTCGCACAGGCGGCGAAGTGCATCGTGGTGATGGTCAAGGTCGGCAAGAAGACCACGCGCTACGTGCTCGCGGTGGTGCCCGGCGACCGGCGGGTCGACCTCGGCGCGGTCAAGGCGCTGCTGTCCGGCACGTACGTCTCCTTCGCCTCGCGCGACATCGCCGAGCGGCTCGCGGGCAGTGTGAGCGGCACCGTGCTGCCCTTCTCCTTCGACGAGAAGCTGGAGCTGATCGTCGACCCGGGGCTGCTGGAGCACGACACGCTCTACTTCAACGCCGCCCGGCTGGACCGCTCGCTGGCGCTCCCGGTGAAGGACTACGTGCGGATCGCCGCGCCCCGTGTCGAGGCCATCGCGCTCTGACGGCGCCGGACACGCCGCGGGCCGCCGCCCGCACCCGCGCGTGGGCGGGGGTGCGGGCGGCGGCCCGGTGAACGGCCTTACGCGGTGCGCCGGTTACGGCACGGGGGTGGCGTGCGGGCCGCACACCACGTCCTGCCGGTCCAGCGTGCCGTGCAGCAGGTAGTCGTCGACCCGGGAGTTGATGCACGGGTTGACGAGGTTGGTCACGCCGTGCGAACCGGCGCCCTGCTCGGTGATCAGCCGCGACCCGGTGAGCCGCCGGTGCGTCTCCAGCGCGCCGGTGTACGGGGTGGCGGCGTCCCTGGTGCTCTGGACGATCAGCACGCCGGGCAGCCCGCGGTGACCGCGGACGTCCACCGGGGTCTGCTGCTTGACCGGCCAGGTGGCGCACGGCAGGTTCATCCAGGCGTTGGACCAGGTCAGGAACGGGTACTTCGCGTTGAGCGCGGTGTTGTCCCGGTCCCACTTGTGCCAGCTGGTCGGCCACTTGGCGTCGGTGCACTCGACCGCGGTGTAGACGGCGTTGCCGTTCTCGCCGCTGGTGTTGCCCGCGGTGTCGGACGGGTCGGGGGCCGCCGCGTCCAGCATCGCCTGGGTGTCACCGCCCTGGTAGGCGCTCCACACCCCGGCCACGGTCGCCCATGTGGAGTCGTAGTACGGCGCGTTCTGGAAGAAGCCTAGCAGCTCGTTGGGGCCGACGACACCGCCGATCGGGTGCGCCTTGGCCGCGGCGCGCAGCGCCTCCCACTTCGCCTCGACCTGGGCGACGGTGCTGCCCAGGTGGTAGACGGAGTCGTACTTGGCGACCCAGGTCTCCCAGTCGTTCCAGCGGCCCTCGAAGGCGACGTCCTGGTCCAGGTTGTTCTGGTACCAGATCTGGTCGCGCGACGGGTTGACCACGCTGTCGATGATCATCCGGCGCACGTGCGTCGGGAAGAGCGTGGCGTAGACCGAGCCGAGGTAGGTGCCGTAGGACACGCCGAGGTAGTTCAGCTTGTCCTCGCGCAGCGCGGCCCGGATGACGTCCAGGTCGCGGGCGGTGTTCGGGGTGGTCATCTGGGAGAGCATCGCGGCGCCGGTCCGCTCCAGGCAGCCGGCCGCGTACTCGGCGGCCAGCTTGCGCTGCGCCTGCTTGTCGGCGTCGCTGTCCGGCACCGGGTCGGCCTTGGGCGCCTGGGCGTAGTCCGCCGGGTCCTCGCAGGAGATCGGCGCCGAGTGGCCGACACCGCGCGGGTCGAAGCCGACGAAGTCGTACGCCTTGGCCGTCTTGGTCCACAGCGGGGCCGTGGTGGTGAGCCGCACCGGGAAGCGCAGGCCGGAGCCGCCGGGGCCGCCCGGGTTGTAGATCAGCGAACCCTGGTGCTCGGCCTTGGTGCCGGTGGCGACGGCACGGTCCACCGCGAGCTTGACGGTGGCGCCGAACGGCTTGCGGTAGTCGACCGGCACGGTGACCCAGCCGCACTGCACGGGGGTGGCGAGCCCCCAGCTAGCCGGACAGTCCGCCCAGCTGACACCGGTGCGCCAGGCGCTCGCGGCGGCGATGGCGACGCCGGCCGACTCCGGCACGGTCACCTGGGACGGAGTGCGGTGGTGCGCGGGTCCCGCGGTCGCGGCCGGGGCCGCGGCGACGACTCCGGCGATCAGGGCGCCGGTGGAGACGAGCACGATGGTGCGTCTCACGTCGAAACTCCCCCTCTCCTCCGTGGCTTGTGGCCACGGTGATCACTGTGATCAGAAGCGAATCCTTTCCCCTGTGGAGCTGCTGTGAACAGGCTGGGAGAGTGATTCTTCATCAAAGCGTGATTTCCGCCCGGCAGGGTGCGGTCCGACCGGGTGACGGCACGTCATCGCTCCACGCGGCCGGGCGTGTTCACCGCCCCGACGCCTCCGCCAGCGCCGCGGCCGCGGCGGTGAAAGCCGCGCGCGGACCCGCGGAGGTGAGCAGCAGGCCGGGGCCCGCCAGCTCGGTGAGCGAGGTCAGCGGCGGCAGCGCGGCGGCGGGCGGCGGCTCGGGCGCCGGCACGACGAGCAGCTGGCCGAGCGTGCGGTACGGGCCGAGGACGGCGGGCCCGTCCCAGCCGGGCGGCGCCCCGGGTCCGACGTCCAGCTCCTGGTCGAGCAGCGGGCGGCCGCCGTACGTGACGGTGAGCCGGGTGCGGAGCCTGCCGGGCGGCTCGGCGTGCCGGCCGAGCACCAACTCCTCGCGCAGCACCAGCCGGGCACCGGGGGCGAGGACGACCCGGGTCGTCATCCGCAGGTCGCTGCCGCACGCGGCGATCAACGGCTCGGGCAGCCAGTGCAGTTCGGCGTCCGCGCCGACCGTGAGGCGTACGTCGTAGTGCGCGGGCCGGCCGTCACGGCCGGGCAGCGAGACGGTCGCGGCGGACGCGTCCACGAGCAGCCGCGCACCCGCGGCCGCCTCGGCCTCGATCCGCAGCCGGTCTCCGCCGATCGGCGCGCTCATGGCCCCCACGACCGTGACCCGCGCCCATCCCTCCCGCTCGGCGCGGGTACGCCGCAGCGCCAGCGGCCCGCCCCCGGCGAGCAGCGGCAGCACGGTGCCGCCCCGCCCGTCCCCTTCCGCGCGGATCCGCGCGGTGGCACTGACCGCACCCGCCGAACCGGCACCCCCGGTGGCGCCGCCGCCCGCGGCCCGGCCGGTCCCCGCCGTCCGGACGGGGGCGGCGGACGCGGGCACGGGCCGGTCCGCCCCGGTCTCGGGCGCGGGGCCGTCCGCGCTGCCCGCGGGGGCGGAGGCGGTGGTCGTGGTCATGCGGTCCAGGCCGCGAGGCGCTCGCCGACCCATGCGGCGACCGGGGCGATGCCGTCGCCGCGTGCGACGGAGGTGAAGACGACCGGCAGTGCGCCGCGCTGGGCGGCGGCGTCGCGGGCCATCCGGTCCAGGTCGGCGCCCACGTGCGGGGCGAGGTCGGTCTTGTTGACGACCAGCAGGTCGGCGGTGGTCACCCCGGGACCGCCCTTGCGCGGGATGTCGTCGCCGCCCGCGACGTCGATCACGAAGATCTGCGCGTCGGCCAGGCCCCGGGAGAAGGTCGCGGTGAGGTTGTCGCCGCCGGACTCGACGAGCACCAGGTCCAGCGGCCCGACCGCGTCCTCCAGGTCCTCGACGGCTTCGAGGTTGGCGGAGATGTCGTCGCGGATCGCGGTGTGCGGGCAGGCCCCCGTCTCGACGCCGACGATCCGCTCGGGCGGCAGCACCGCGTTGCGCAGCAGGAAGTCGGCGTCCTCGCGGGTGTAGATGTCGTTGGTGACGACACCGATGGCGAAGCGTTCGCGCAGCACCCGGCACAGCGCGGCCACGGTCGCGGTCTTGCCGGAGCCGACCGGGCCGCCGAGCCCGATCCGCAGCGCGCGGCGGCGGCCGTCGGGGCGCAGCGGCTCGGCGGAGTGGGAGTGCCGCTGGGGGAAGACCTCGGGGTGGTCACGGTGCATGAGGGGCTCCGGGGGTCAGGAGGCGAACAGCCGTACCGGCCAGGCCGCGTGCTGCTCGGCGGCGATGTCCGGCAGCGGTGCGGAGGCGGCGGGCAGGGCGGTCGGGCCGTGGGTGCGGGCGCGTTCGGCGGCGCGGGCGGCGTCGTCGGCGACGGCGTCGATGTGCGGGGTGAGGGCGGCGAGGACTCCGGCGGCGTGGAAGGGGTCGAGGCCGAGCAGCCGTACGGCGGCCCCGGCCGGGCCGGTCACGGCCTCGTACGCCGCCGCGCGGGCGGCGTCGGCGGGGCCCAGACCGGCGGCCCGCGCGACCAGGCCCAGCACGACGGGCTGGTGGGCGCCGCGCGGCCGGGCCGCGGCGAGTTCGTCCAGCGCGGCGGAGGGCCAGGTGGCGCGGGCGGCCCGGGTGAGCTGGCGGCCCAGCCGCCGGGAGGCGGTGCGCAGCGCGCGCGAGGGCGTCCGGGCGTCGGCCGCGTCGTCGAGGCCGAGCGGGTCGAGTCCTGCGGCCGCCGCCGCGGCCAGTGCGGCGGCGACCAGTCCTGTGGTGTGCAGCCGGCCGCGGCAGTAGTCCGCGAGGCTGTCCGGGTCGTGCACCCGGCCGTCGGCGACGGCGGCCTCGGCGCCGCCGGAGTGCGCGTGGCCGCCGGCCGGGAAGCGGCCGTCGCAGAGCAGCAGCAGGGCGGCGAGGGCTCCGGTGCCCGCGGGCGCGGACGCGTCGGTCGTCATGGCGGCTCAGAAGAGGAAGTAGCGCTGGGCCATGGGCAGTTCGGCGGCGGGTGCGGCCTCCACCGGTTCGCCGTCGATCGTGACCGTGAAGGTGTCGGGGTCGACGCGCACGTCCGGCAGCGCGTCGTTGCCGCGCATGTCGGCCTTGGTGACGGCCCTGGTGCTGCGGGCGGCGGCGAAGGGCTTGGCGAGGCCGAGCCGTTCGGGCAGCCCGTCGTCGAGCGCGGCCTGGGTGACGAAGGTGACGGAGTTGGCGGCGGGCGCCGCCCCCGTACCGCCGAACATCGGCCGGGGCAGCACGGGCTGCGGGGTCGGGATGGAGGCGTTGGCGTCGCCCATCTGGGCGTACGCGATCTGCCCGCCCTTGAGCACCAGGTCCGGTTTGACGCCGAAGAAGGCGGGGTCCCACAGCACCAGGTCGGCGAGCTTGCCGGGTTCCACCGAGCCGATCTCGTGGTCGAGGCCCTGCGCCACCGCCGGGTTGATGGTGTATTTGGCGACGTAGCGGCGGGCCCGGTGGTTGTCGGCGGGGCCGTCGCCGGGCAGGGCGCCGCGGCGGCGCTTCATGACGTGCGCGGTCTGCCAGGTGCGCAGCGCGATCTCGCCGATGCGGCCCATGGCCTGGGAGTCGGAGCTGATGATGCTGATCGCGCCCAGGTCGTGCAGCACGTCCTCGGCGGCGATGGTGGACGGGCGGATGCGGGACTCGGCGAAGGCGAGGTCCTCGGGCACCGCGGGGTTGAGGTGGTGGCAGACCATCAGCATGTCGAGGTGCTCCTCGACGGTGTTGACGGTGTGCGGCCGCGTCGGGTTGGTGGACGACGGCAGCACGTTGGGGTGCGCGACGACGGTGATGATGTCGGGCGCGTGCCCGCCGCCCGCGCCCTCGGTGTGGTAGGCGTGGACACCGCGCCCGGCGATGGCGGCGAGGGTGTCCTCGACGAATCCGGCCTCGTTGAGGGTGTCGGTGTGCAGCGCGAGCTGCGCCCCGGACTGCTCGCAGACCCGCAGGCACGCGTCGATCGCGGCGGGTGTGGCGCCCCAGTCCTCGTGGATCTTGAAGCCGAGCGCGCCCGCCCGCAACTGGGCGTGCAGCGCGTCGGGGTTGACGGTGTTGCCCTTGCCGAGCAGCCCGACGTTGACCGGGAAGCCCTCCAGCGCGGCGAACATCCGCGCCAGGTGCCAGCCGCCGGGGGTGACGGTGGTGGCCTTGCTGCCCTCCGCGGGGCCGGTGCCGCCGCCGAGCACGGTGGTCACGCCGGAGGAGAGGGCCTGCGGTATCAGGGTGGGCGAGATGAAGTGGACGTGCGCGTCGATCGTCCCGGCGGTGAGGATCCGGCCGTTGCCCGCGATGATCTCGGTCTCCGGGCCGATGACGAGGCCGGGGTGGACGCCGTCCATGGTGTCGGGGTTGCCCGCTTTGCCGAGCGCGGTGATCCGGCCGTCGCGCAGCCCCACGTCGGCCTTGACGACGCCCCAGTGGTCGAGCACGACGGCCCCGGTGATCACGGTGTCCGGCGCGCCCTCGGCGCGGGTGGTGCGGGCCTGGCCCATGGACTCGCGGATGACCTTGCCGCCGCCGAACACGGCCTCGTCCCCGGCGAGTCCGGGGCCGCCGGCGAGGTCGCGCTCGATCTCGATCAGCAGGTCGGTGTCGGCGAGCCGGATGCGGTCGCCGGCCGTGGGGCCGTAGAGGTCGGCGTAGCGGGGGCGGGTGAGTTCAGCCATCGAGGGCTCCGGCGACCTGGCCGCGCAGCCCGGGGACGACCCTGGCGCCGGCGATCGGCACCAGCGCGACCTCGGCGGGGATGCCGGGCTCGAAGCGCACGGCGGTGCCGGCCGGGACGTCCAGCCGCAGCCCGCGGGCGGCGTCCCGGTCGAAGTCCAGGCCGGGGTTGGCCTCGGCGAAGTGGTAGTGGGAGCCGACCTGGACGGGCCGGTCGGCGGTGTTGAGCACCGTGAGCCGGGTGACCGGGCGGCCGGCGTTGAGTTCGACGGGCGCGTCACCGTACACGATTTCCCCCGGGATCATGCCGCCTCCTCAGACGATCGGCTCGTGGACGGTGACGAGCTTGGTGCCGTCCGGGAAGGTGGCCTCGACCTGGACGTCGTGGATCATCTCGGGGACACCGTCCATGACGTCCGCGCGGGTCAGGACGGTGCGGCCGGTGCGCATCAGCTCCGCGACGCCGCGTCCGTCCCGCGCGCCCTCCAGGATGTGCGCGGTGATGAGCGCGACCGCCTCGGGGTGGTTGAGCCGCAGCCCGCGGGCGCGGCGCCGCTCGGCCACGTCGGCCGCGACATGGATGAGCAGGCGTTCCTGCTCGTGAGGGGTCAACCGCACCACCGCACCTCGCCATCTCCGGCCCGTTTCCGGGCAGTTCGGGGCCTGGGGCGCGAGGTTACGGCGGCGGCGTTTCGGGCGCGTTAACCCCTGTTACGGGCGGCGGTCACCCGGGGTGGGCCCGCGGTGCTCGGCGACGATGCCGAACCTGCGGCGTTCGCCCGTGGCGGACGGGGGCGTGGCCGCGGTGGTGACCGCGACGATCGGCCGCTCGTCGGCGGCGGCGTCGAGATCGCGCAGTCGTTGCAGGTCAGCGGCCGACACCAGGGCCACCAACGGCTTGCCGTGCCGGGTCAGCACCACCTGCTCACCGCCGTAGACCACGCGGTTGATGAGCTCGGCGAGCTCTGCTCGCGCTTGTGTCACCGGGACGTCATGGGTCATGCTCCCCATCATAACGACCTGTACGTCCTGTACATTTTGTACGCACGGAGGTGCCCGCATGATCCGTCCCACCGCCCGCTACGTGCTCCCGGAGTTCACCGAGCGCAGCAGCAGCGGCACCCGCACCACGGACCCGTACTCCAAGCTGCTCCAGGAGCGGATCGTGTTCCTGGGCACCCCGATCGACGACACGTCGGCCAACGACGTGATGGCGCAGCTGATCCACCTGGAGAGCGCGAGCCCGGACCAGGACATCCACCTGTACATCAACTCGCCGGGCGGATCCTTCTCCTCGATGACCGCGATCTACGACACGATGCAATACGTCACCTGCGACGTCGCGACCGTCTGCATCGGGCAGGCGGCGTCGGCCGCGGCGGTGCTGCTGGCGGCCGGGGCGCCGGGCAAGCGGATGATCACCCCGTACGCCCGGATCCTGATCCACCAGCCGTCCATGGGCGACGTGGTGCAGGGCGACGTGTCGGACCTGGAGATCCAGGCCAACGAACTGCTGCGCACCCGCGACAAGCTGGAGGCGCTGCTGGTGCGCCACACCGGGCAGGAACCGGAGCGGATCCGGGCGGACATCGAACGCGACAAGGTCTTCGACGCCGCGTCCGCCGTCGGCTACGGCCTGGCGGACCGGCTGACCAACAGCCGCAAGACCAACGGCCCGGCCACCGGCGCGCGGTGAGGCCGGTGCGCCCGGAACCGCCGCCGCTGCCGGCGCTCACCCGCTCCGAGGGCGAGCTGATCGACTGCTACCTGGAGGTCGTCGACCTGCTCGGCCGCGTCAACCCCTCGCGGACGGCCGACACCTACGGGGCGCTGCGCGCCGCGCAGGCGCTCGTCGGGCGGGCGCTGGCGCTGCGCGAGGCGCTGACGGTGATGCACCTGCGCGGCGAGACCGAACTCCACCACGCCACGCTGGGACGGGCGCTGCGGGTGCTGGACGGCGAACGCCGGTCCTCGCTCGCGGTGGTGGCGCCCGAGCCCGAGCCGCCCGCGCCGTAGCACCCGCCGCGCGGTGCCGGCCGCCGGGCCGCCGGACCTGCCGCGCCGTCACTCAGCGGCGCGGCCCTCCCCTTGTCGGCCGAACCGCCCCTCATCCCGTCGGCCCAGCGGCGCGGCGCCGGCGCGGGGCGCCGCGGTTGCGCGGCCACCTTCGGGGTGCGGGTCAAGAGCGCAGGTCACAGCGGTCTGCGTGAGCGGCGGTCACCGGAAGGGAGCAGCGCCGCCACCCGGTCGGAGCAAGCGTGACGAGGGTCACACCGGGCGTTTCCGACCGGGTACGGGCGTGCCGTGTGCGTCACGATCCGTGGTGACGACAAGCCCCCGCCGCCGTGGCGGGGCGGTCCGCACGGACGCCGAGTCCCGCCGGCGTGCGGATGCCAGGTCGACACGAGTGCAACGGCGGGAGCGGAGGACCCACGCACGACGGGGCCGGGCCCGGCATCACGGGACCGCCCCTTGGGGTGAAGCCGCAGCACGCGGCCGGGCATCTTCGCCTGCCCGAACCCGACAGGTCATCCTTCGCAGGCCGACGACGAAGGGTTGCGCATGACCGCGCCTGTCGCACGTTCCGCATCCGCACGTTCGGCGTCCGCACGGCTGTCCCGGCTCGGGGCCGCGTCCGTGCTCACCGCCGCCGCCGTCGCCGTACCGTCCCTGCTGCCCGGCGCCGTCCAGCAGGCCGAGGCCGCGACGACGGGGGTCCGGGCCCTCGGGGTGGCCGCCTCCAAGAAGGGCTCCCTCTACCAGTGGGGCGCCACCGGGCCCTCCCGCTTCGACTGCTCGGGCCTGACCCTCTACTCCTTCCGCAAGGCCGGCAAGCGCCTGCCACGCACCGCCGCCGCCCAGTACCGCAGCATCCGGCACATCTCCGCGTCCTCCCGGCACATCGGCGACCTGGTCTTCTTCCACAGCGGGTCGTCCGCGTCCTCGGTCTACCACGTCGGCATCTACGCGGGCGGCGGCGAGATCTGGCACGCCCCGAAGACCGGCGCCCGGGTCCGGCTGGAGCACATCTGGACCCGCAGCGTCTGGTACGGGCGGGTCTGACCACCCGCGGGCGCGGGCTCAGCCGACCGGGACGGCCCAGGGCAGCATGATCCAGACGGTCTTGCCGCCGTCGTCGGTCGGGGTGACCCGCAGGCTGCCGCCGGACTCGGCGGTCAGGTGCCGGATGATGACCAGCCCGCGGCCGTTGTCCTGCTGCTGCGGGCACACCGTGGCCTGCCGCGGCCAGCGCGGATGGCTGTCGGTGACGCCGATGTGCAGCTGCTCGGACCGCTCCAGGCGTACGTCGACGGTGAAGGTCGGCGACAGGCCGGAGGTGTGCAGCACGGCGTTGGTGGCCAGTTCGGACACGATCAGGCGCACGGTGTCGACGGCCGGGGCGCCCGCGGGCAGTCCCCAGTCGGAGAGCAGCGCGCAGACGTACCGCCTGGCCGCCGTCACCGAGGCGGGTTCGCTCGGCAGGGTGACGGACGCTTCCTGAAGATCTGCCATGGCGACGCTTCCCTTTCCCGCCGTGACCTGGCTCCGGTGCGCACCATGCGGCAGCGGGGCGGGAATTGGGCCGCCCTCCCACGCGCCGGGTTCGCGCCAGAATGCACTCATCGTGCCGCCAATGCGGGCGCCGCACAGCGGTCTGCATATATCTGTCGCTCAAAACGGTGAACTCTGCCGCGGGAGAACGCACGTGGTCGGCAGACTGTCGTATCGGGGAGAAGAGGACAGAACGCGACCGGCAGCCGTATTGCCGCGAACGGGACTCATGAAGGCCCGTGCGGCGGCGCGGGCAGCACCGCCAGGAAACCCGGTGGCCCGCAGGACGGCGGGCGCCGCAGCGAGGAGGCCGAGAGGACATGGAACGAGTGCCCGCCGTACGCCGGCGCCGACTCGGCGCGGAACTGCGCCGGTTGCGCGACCTCGCGGGGCTCACCAGCGGGGAGGCCGCCCAGCGGGTGGGGTGGCACCAGTCGAAGGTGAGCCGCATCGAGACCGGCCACAGCAGCGTCCGCGCCGAGGACGTCAACCTGCTGCTCGACGCCTACTCCGTACGTGACCGCGATGTTCGCGACCTGCTGCACACCCTTGCCGGACACGGCCACCAGCGCGGCTGGTGGCACGACTTCCGCGAGGTCCTGCCGGTGGAGTACCGCGACTTCATCAGCCTGGAGACGGGCGCCACCCGGGCCAGGTCGCTGGAGACCACGGTGGTGCCGGGCCTGCTCCAGACCCCCGGTTACGCCCGTGCGCTGACCCGCGACGTGCTGCCCCAGCTGAGTCCGCGCGAGGTCACCGCGCTGGCCGAGGTGCGCATCGCCCGGCAGGCGGTGCTGCTGGAGCAGAACCCGCCGCTGGAGCTGAGCGCGGTGCTCGACGAGGCGGTGCTGCGCCGCGGTGTCGGCGGCCCGGAGGTGATGGCCGGTCAGCTGCGCTGGCTCGCCCGCGCGGCCGAACTCCCGCAGGTTTCCCTGCAGGTGCTGCCATTTGCCGCGGGCGGGCACATAGGGGTGACGGGGTCTTTCGTCATCTTCTCCTTTCCGCGCATTGCAGATCTGGACGTGGTTGTTCTCGACCATCTGACGGGTAGTCTCTGTGTCGATCGGAAAGAAGACATCGCCGCTTACACCGCCGCGTTCGCCCGATTGTGTGATCGCGCGCTCCCCTGTGCGGAATCGGCTGCGATGATCACGGAAATCGGGACGGAGTTCTCGCGGTTGCAGCGGCGCACTAAGGAGGCACCGACAGCATGACTGCGCGAATCCCGGCGGCTCACGAGCCGCACGCCCACGTTCCGTCCAGCCTGGCGCTGGACGTCGCCTGGCGGCGCAGCAGCCACAGCACGGCGGCGAACAACTGCGTCGAGACGGCCCGGCTGGCCACCGGGCCGGTGGCGGTCCGCGACTCCAAGGACACCGCCGGACCGGCCCTCCTCTTCCCGCCGGGGGCGTGGACCTCGTTCGTGGAGGCCGTCACCACGGGGGCGCTCACGGCCCGTTAGCCTCACCGAGCACCGGCGGATCCGTACCCGGCGGGTCCGTCAGGCGCGGACCGCCCCGGCCGGCGCGGTCGCGACGATCGTGCCGGCCGCCGCCGCGATGTCGGCCGGGGACAGCGCCGCGTTGGCCGTCACCCGCAGCCGGGAGATGCCGTCGGGGACGGACGGCGGGCGGAAGCAGCCCACCGCGAGCCCCGCGGCACGGCAGTCGGCGGCCCATCGCACCGCGGCCGCGGGCGAGGGGGCGCGGACCGAGACGACGCACGCGTCCGGCGCCGTCGCCTCCAGCCCCGCGGCGGTGAAGCGGCGGTGGAAGTCGCGGGCCGCGCCGAGCGCGCGGTCCGCCCGCGCGGGCTCGCGCCGCAGCAGCCGCAGGGCGCCGAGGGCGGCCCCGGCGGCGGCCGGTGCGAGCCCGGTGTCGAAGATGAACGTCCGCGCGGTGTTGACCAGATGGTCGACGACGGCCGCGGGGCCCAGCACCACACCCCCCTGGGAGCCCAGCGCCTTGGACAGCGTCGCGGTGCACACCACGTCCGGCGCGCCCGCGAGGCCCGCGGCGTGCGCGGAGCCGCGCCCGCCCGGCCCGAGGACCCCGAGCCCGTGCGCGTCGTCCAGCAGCAGCGCGGCCCCGTGCCCGCGCGCGGCGGCGGCGAGCGCGGGCAGCGGCGCCGCGTCGCCGTCCACCGAGAAGACGGTGTCGCTCACGACGACGGCCCGCCCGGCGTGCCCGCCGAGGGCCTTGCGCACGGCGGCGGGGTCGGCGTGCGGGACGACCTCGGTGGCCGCCCTGGACAGCCGGCAGCCGTCGATGAGGGAGGCGTGGTTGGCCGCGTCGGAGACGATGAGGCCGCCCGGCCCGGTGAGCGCGGTGACCGCCGCGAGGTTGGCGGCGTAGCCGGAGGCGAGCACGAGTGCGGCCTCGAAGCCGGTGAAGTCGGCCAGCTCCGCCTCCAGTTCGGCGTGCAGCGCGGTGCTGCCGGTGACGAGCCGGGAGCCGGTGGCCCCGGCGCCCCACCGCACGCACGCCTGCGCGCCCGCCGCGGTGACCTCGGGGTGCAGGCTCAGGCCGAGGTAGTCGTTGCCGGCGAGGTCGAGCAGGTCCGGGTCCGCGGCCCGCGGCCGCAGTTCGCGGCGCAGGCCCGCGGCCTCGCGTACGGCGGCCTGTTCGGCGATCCAGCCGAAGGGGCCGGGATGCCCGGCGGCGGGCGGTGTGCTGGTCACGGCGGTCCTTCGGGGTGCGGGGTGCGGTTAGGGCGCGGGGCCTGCCGGTGGGCGGCGCCCGCGGCGAGGGGCCTCACCCTGCAACGTACTGGCCCGCAATCGGGCACAGGGTGTGGTGATGCACACACCCGCGGCCACCGCTGTTGTACGGTCCGTCCTTGGCTCGGGGCGGCCGGGTAGGCGAGTATCCCCTCATGGATCTGCTGACCGCACTGGTGGACAAGGGGCTGCGCCGCGAGCTGCCCACCCGGGACGAGGCGCTCGCCGTACTGGCGACGTCCGACGACGAGCTGCTCGACGTGGTGGCCGCGGCGGGCCGGGTGCGCCGCAAGTGGTTCGGCCGCCGGGTCAAGCTCAACTACCTGGTCAACCTCAAGTCCGGGCTGTGCCCCGAGGACTGCTCGTACTGCTCGCAGCGGCTCGGCTCGCAGGCCGGGATCCTCAAGTACACCTGGCTCAAGCCAGAGCAGGCCGCGGCCGCGGCGAGCGCCGGGGTGGCGGGCGGCGCCAAGCGGGTGTGCCTGGTGGCGAGCGGGCGCGGGCCCACCGACCGGGACGTGGACCGGGTCTCGGAGACCATCGCCGCCATCAAGGAGCAGAACGGCGAGGTCGAGGTGTGCGCGTGCCTTGGCCTGCTGACGGGCGGCCAGGCCGACCGGCTGAAGGCGGCCGGCGCGGACGCGTACAACCACAACCTCAACACCTCGGAGGGCACCTACGGGTCCATCACCACGACCCACACGTACGCCGACCGGGTGGACACCGTGCAGCAGGCCCAGGCGGCCGGGCTCTCGGCGTGCTCCGGGCTCATCGCGGGCATGGGCGAGAGCGACGCGGACCTGGTGGACGTGGTGTTCGGGCTGCGCGAACTGGACCCGGACTCGGTGCCGGTCAACTTCCTGATCCCCTTCGAGGGCACCCCGCTGGCCAAGGAGTGGAACCTGACCCCGCAGCGCTGCCTGCGGATCCTGGCGATGGTCCGGTTCGTGTGCCCGGACGTGGAGGTACGGCTCGCGGGCGGGCGCGAGGTGCACCTGCGCACGATGCAGCCGCTCGCCCTGCACCTGGTCAACTCGATCTTCCTGGGCGACTACCTCACGAGCGAGGGCCAGGCGGGCCAGGCCGACCTGGACATGATCGCGGACGCCGGCTTCGAGGTGGAGGGCGCGGACACCACGACGCTGCCCGCCCACCGCTCCGCCGGGCTGTGCGGCGCGCACGACGGCGGCTGCGGGGGCTGCGGCGACACCGCGTGCGCCGACGCCCACGGGGAAGCGCCCGCGGCGGCGCCGGAGGAGGCGGCCGCACCGGCCGTGCCGGGCGCGCGCACGGACCTGGTCGCGGTACGCCGCCGGGGCGCGGGAACGGACCTGCCGCCCAATGCCTGAGCCCGCGCCCACCGGCCCGGACCTGCCCGCCGAGGTACTGCTCGACCTGGACCGCGCACACGTCTGGCATCCGTACGGGCCGATGCCCGGCCGCCAGGAACCGCTGGTCGTGGCGTCGGCCGAGGGCGTACGGCTGCGGCTCGCCGTGCCCGCGCAGGGGCAGGGCGAGCTGGTCGACGGCATGTCCTCGTGGTGGTCGGCGATCCACGGCTACCGGCACCCGGTGCTGGACGCGGCCGTGCGCGACCAGCTCGGACGGATGAGCCATGTGATGTTCGGCGGCCTCACCCACGAGCCCGCCGTCCGGCTCGCCGCCCGGCTGGTGGAGATCACGCCCGAACCGCTGCGGCACGTCTTCCTGGCCGACTCCGGCTCGGTGTCGGTCGAGGTCGCGGTCAAGATGTGCCTGCAGTACTGGCGTTCGCTCGGCCGCCCCGAGAAGCGCCGGCTGCTGACCTGGCGCGGCGGCTACCACGGCGACACCTGGCAGCCGATGTCGGTGTGCGACCCCGAGGGCGGCATGCACCACCTGTGGTCGGGGGTGCTGCCCGAGCAGGTCTTCGCCGAGCAGCCGCCGCCCGGCTTCGACGCCGACCCGGACCCGGCCTACGCCGGGCGGCTGCGCGCGCTGGTCGCGCGGCACGCGCACGAGCTGGCGGCGGTCGTCGTGGAGCCGGTGGTGCAGGGCGCGGGCGGCATGACCTTCCACTCCCCCGGCTATCTGCGGGTGCTGCGGGAGGCGTGCGACGAGCACGGGGTGCTGCTGGTGCTCGACGAGATCGCCACCGGCTTCGGCCGCACCGGAACGCTCTTCGCGGCCGGGCACGCCGGGATCGCGCCCGACGTGATGTGCGTCGGCAAGGCGCTGACCGGCGGGTATCTGACGATGGCGGCGGCGCTGTGCACCACCGCGGTCGCCGAGGGCATCTCCCGCGGCGAGGTGCCGGTGCTCGCCCACGGCCCGACCTTCATGGGCAACCCGCTGGCCGCAGCGGTCGCGAACGCCTCGCTGGACGTGCTGCTCGGGCAGGACTGGGCGCAGCAGGTCAAGCGGATCGAGACGGGCCTGCGCGACGGCCTCGCACCGGCCGCGGAACTGCCCGGCGTACGGGACGTACGGGTCCTCGGCGCGATCGGCGTGGTGCAGCTCGACCACGAGGTGGACATGGCCGCCGCGACCCGCGCCGCGGTGCGCGCCGGGGTGTGGCTGCGGCCCTTCCGCGACCTGGTCTACACGATGCCGCCCTACGTGACCGGCGACGAGGACCTGGCGCGGATCTGCGCCGGGGTGCGGGACGCGGCCCTGGCCGGGTGACCTCCCCCGGGGGCCGCGGGCAAACGGGTGACTGCCGGGTGAAAACCTGCCGGAAGCCGGATGGGAAGGGCGCGGCGGGGCAGGGTGCCCCGAGCCGCGGAGGATCCGGGGCGCCCGGCCGCTTCGGCGGACCGGCGCGAGACGACGAGGAACGGAGCGACACCCATGGCCATCGTGGTCATCACCGGTACGGACACCGAGGTCGGCAAGACGATGACGACCGCGGCCGTGGCCGCCGCGTCCCTGGCGCAGGGGCTGAGCGTCGCGGTGCTCAAGCCCGCGCAGACCGGGGTGGCCGAGGGCGAGCCGGGCGACGCGGCGGAGGTGGCCCGGCTCGCGGGCGCGGTCACCGCGGTGGAACTGGCCCGCTACCCCGAGCCGCTGGCGCCCGCCACCGCCGCGGCCCGCGCCGGGATCCCGGCCGTCGGGCCCGCGGACATCGCGGAGGCCGCCGCCAAGCTGTCCGCCGTCCACGACGTGGTGCTGGTGGAGGGCGCGGGCGGGCTGCTGGTCCGCTACGACGAGAAGGGCAGCACGCTCGCCGACGCCGCCGCGCTCATCCGCGCCCGGGTGCTGCTGGTGGCGCGGCCGGGCCTGGGCACGCTCAACGCCACCGCGCTGACCGCGGAGGCCCTGGCCAAGCGCGGCCTGAGCTGCGCCGGGGTGATCTTCGGCAGCTGGCGCGGCGAGCCGGACCTCGCCGAGCGCTGCAACGTCGCCGACGTCCCCGAGGCCGCGGGGGCGCCGCTGCTCGGGGCGCTGCCGCAGGGGGCGGGCGCGCTGTCCCCCGCGGCCTTCCGCGCCGCCGCGCCGGAGTGGCTCGCGCCGCAGCTGGGCGGTACGTGGGACGGGGAGGCCTTCGCGCAGGTCTACGCGGCGCCGGCGTTCGCCTCCTGAGGCGGGACCGGGGCGGCGGGGCCGGGGCGGGTCAGGCCGGGACGGTCCAGCCGCGCAGTTCCTCGGCGATGCGGTCGACGCCGGCCGACCCGTCCTTGACCAGCCGGGCCAGGTCGCGGACCCGCTCGGGCGTGGTGCTCACGTGCTGCCCGCCGGCCACCAGGTAGGCGTACGCGACGGCGGTGGCGAAGAGCGCGTTGGAGCGTTCGAGGGCGGGGACGTGCAGCAGCAGCTGGAGCAGGGAGGCCGCGCGGACGTGGTCGTCGGGGTAGACGGGCACGCCGAAGATCTCGGCCTTGTGCCTGCCGACGGCCGCGACCAGCGCGCCCCAGTCGGTGACCAGGGGGTCGCCGGGGGTGTTGTGCTCGGCGACCATCAGCAGCCAGGCCAGATCTATGGTCAGGCTCAACGCGGGCTCGTGTCCCTGTCGCCGAACTCCTCCGCGAAGACCGCCTCGTACTCCTTCATGAAGTCCGCGGCGGCCTGGACGAACGCCCTGCCGCTCTCGCCCTCGTCGCGGCGGACCAGTTCCTCGATGTAGCGGTTCACGCTGATGCCGCGCTGCGAGGCGCGTTCCCTCGCGGTCTCCGCGGTGGCTTCGTCCACCCGCACGTTCAACTGGGTCTTGGCCATGGCACCACGCTAGCGCCGTGGCGCTAGTAGCGGCAAGGCCACCGGTCCCCCGCGCTGCCGCCCGCCAACCCCCGCGGCCGCCGTCTCGCATCCCGGAATTGCGGGCCGGGGGCAGCGGGCCGGTGATGGGATGCCGGGCATGAGCAATCCCCTGATCAGGGCCGCCGTCCCCGCCGACGCGGCAGGCGTGCTGGCCTTCTGGCAGGTGTCCGCCGAGGGCACCAGCATCACCGACGACGAGGCCGGGGTCAGCCGGCTCATCGCCACCGACCCGGGCGCGTTGCTGCTCGCCGAGCGCGACGGAGAGCTGGTGGGCACGGTGATCGCGGGCTTCGACGGATGGCGCTGCCACCTCTACCGGCTGGCGGTGCACCCCGGCGCGCGCCGCCAGGGCCTCTCCCGCGTGCTGCTGGACGCGGCCGAGGAGCGCTTCCGCGCGCTGGGCGGGCGGCGCGGTGACGCGATGGTGCTGGAGCGCAACGAGCGCGCCCACCACGCCTGGCACGCGGCGGGCTACGCGCCCGAGCCGCAATGGCGCCGCTGGACGAAGCCGCTGCGCGAGGCGTGAGCCGCTGAGGGAACCGTCCCGCCCGGCCGCGGGAGGGTGGGGACCTGCGCGGCCCGGACGCCCGGCATCGGCATCGGCATCGGCATCGGCATCGGGGCGTTCCCGCGGCCGGGGCGCCGGACGTCACCGTCCGGACAGCGCCTGCGGCGGGCCGGGGCCGCCGGCCGCGGGCGGGTGGGGACCTGCGCGCGGCCCGGGGCGCGGGCAGCCGAGCGGCGTCCGCGAGGGGCCCGGGGCGCGGGCCGCAGGCAGCCGGACAGCAGGCGCGGCAGCGGCAGCAGCAGCGGCACCAGCCGTGAGCGGCAGGGGATGCCCGCCGGGCGTGGGCCCGGCCGTGCCGCGCCCGTACGGCGCACGCCGGGTGCGCCGGGGCGGGCGGTGGCCGACGATGGGGGCGAGGTGTCCGATGACCGAAGCGCTGCTCCTGCTGCTGGCCCTGCTCCTCAGTCTCGCCTGCGGCGTCTTCGTCGCGGCGGAGTTCTCGCTGACCACGATCGAGCGCGCGGAGGTGGAGCGCGCCGCGCGGGACGGTGAGCGGGGCGCGGCCGCGGCGCTCGCCGGGGTGCGGTCGCTGACCGTGCAGCTGTCGGGGGCGCAGCTCGGGATCACCGTCACCGGGCTGATCATCGGCATGCTGTCCCGCGGCTCGATCGCCGAGCTGCTGCGCGGCCCGCTGCGGGCCGCCGGGCTCGGCGGCGGCGCCGCCTCGTCGCTAGCGCTGGTGCTGGGCACGGCGCTGTCGACGGTCGTGCTGATGGTGGTCGGTGAACTGGTGCCGAAGAACTGGGCGATCTCCCGGCCGCTGCCGGTCGCCAAGGCGGTCGCGGGCCCGCAGCGCGCCTTCACCGCGGCCTTCGGCCCGCTGATCCGGCATCTGAACAACACCGCCAACCGGGTGCTGCGCCGGATGGGCCTGGAGCCCGCCGAGGAGCTGGCGTCGGCCCGCGGCCCGCAGGAGCTCAAGGCGCTCGCCCGGCACTCGGCGAAGGCGGGCGCGCTGGAGCCGGACTCCGCCGAGCTGTTCGTCCGCACGCTGGGTCTCGCCGATCTCACCGCCGAGAACGTGATGACGCCGCGGGTGCAGGTCACCGCGCTGGAGGCGCAGGCCACGGCCGCGGACGTCGCGAACGCCACGCGGGCCACCGGGCTGTCCCGCTTCCCGGTCTTCCGCGGCACCCTCGACGCGGTGATCGGCACCGTGCACATCAAGGACGTGCTGGCCGTGCCCGCCGCCCGCAGGGACCGCACCCCGGTCACGGACCTGCTGCGGGACGCGCTGCTGGTGCCCGAGTCGCTCGCGGTGGACCGGCTGCTGGACCGGCTGTCGGGGGCGCGCGCGATGGCCGTCGTCATCGACGAGTACGGCGGCACGGCGGGCGTCGCCACCCTGGAGGACATCGTCGAGGAGGTCGTCGGCGAGGTGCAGGACGAGCACGATCCGCTCCAGCAGCCCGACCTGCTCTTCGTCCGCGAGGAGCCGGACGGCCGGCGCACGTACCGGGCGGACGGCGCGACGCGCACCGAGGACCAGCTGGTGCGGATCGGGCTGCGGGTGCCGGACGGCCCGTACGAGACGCTCGCCGGGCTGGTCGCCGAGCGGCTCGGCCGCATCCCGGTGCGCGGCGACCGGCTCCGGCTGGACGGCTGGCTGGTGGAGGTCGAGGACGCGTCGGGGCACCGGGCGGCGCGGGTGCGGCTGGTGTCCCCGCCCCCCGGGCCGGGGGAAGCGCGCCGATGACGGTCGTCCAGCTGCTCGTGGGGCTGCTCACGCTGGTGGTCAACGCCTTCTTCGTCGGCGCCGAGTTCGCGCTGATCTCGGTGCGCCGCGACCAGGTGGCCGCCGCCGCGGAGGAGGGCGACCGGCGGGCGGCGCGGGTGCTGTGGGGGCTGGAGCACCTGGCGCCGCTGCTGGCCGCCGCCCAGCTCGGCATCACGGCGTGCACCCTGGTGCTGGGCATCGTCGCGGAGCCGGCCATCGCGCATCTGCTGGAGCCGGTGCTGCACGCCATGGGCGCGGCGCAGGGGGCGATCCATGTGATCGCCTTCGTGGTGGCGCTGGCGCTCGCGACATATCTGCACATGCTCTTCGGCGAGATGGTCCCGAAGAACATCGCGCTGGCCGACCCGGTGCGCTCCGCCCTGCTGCTGGGGCCGCCGCTGGTGGGCTTCACCCGCGCGCTGCGGCCGGTCATCTTCGGGATCAACGCGCTGGCGAACGCCGGGCTGCGGCTGCTGCGGGTGGAGCCGCGCTCGGAGGTGGCCGCGGTCTTCTCGGACGACGAGCTGGCCGCGATGGTCGCCGACGCAGGCGCCGCGGGGCTGCTGGACCAGCGGGCCACCGGGCGGTTGCGCGAGGCGCTGGACCTGGGGCGCAGGCCGGTCGGGCAGATCGTGCTGCCCGCGGACCAGGTGGTGCGCGCCTCGCTCGGCATCACCCCGGACGGGCTGGAGGCGCTGGCGGCCCGCTCCGGCTTCTCGCGCTTCCCGGTCGCGGACGGGGACGGGCGGGTGCTCGGGTACCTGCACGTCAAGGACGCGCTGGACGCCGAACCGCGGGACGCCGCCTTCCCCCGGGAGGCGCTGCGCCCCATCACCCGGGTCGGCGCGGCGACCCCGCTGGACGACGTGCTGACGGCGATGCGGGCGGCCAGCGCCCACCTCGCGGCGGTCGTGGACGCCGACGGCCGCGGGGTGGGGCTGGTCACCATGGAGGACGTGCTCAAGCGGCTGGTCGGCCCGGGACGGGTGTGAGCCGGGCCCCGCGGCGCGTCACCAGGGAAGCGTGCCCTCGGCGTCGAAGAAGCCGCCGGTGGGGCCGCCGGGACCGGTCTGCGCCATCCGCACGATGATCTCGGCGCCCTGCTCGACGCTCTGCCCGCCCCGCTTCCCGTTGAGGTCGGTCGCGGTGTAGCCGGGCTCGACGGCGTTGATCCGGATCTGCGGGAAGGCCTTGGCGTACTGCACGGTGAGCATGTTGACCGCGGCCTTCGACGCCGGGTAGGCGACGCCGGGGTAGGCGTACGCGTGGGTGCCGGGATCGCTCACCCGGGTCAGTGAGGCAAGTCCGCTGCTGACGTTGACGACGACCGGGGCGGCCGACCGCAGCAGCAGCGGCAGGAAGGCGCGGGTGACGCGGACGAGGCCGAGGACGTTGGTGGCGAAGGTCCCTTCCACCATCGCCGGGGTGAGGCCGGCCGCGCCGGTGACGGCGCCGTCGGCGGCCATCTCCTGCTGGATGCCGGCGTTGTTGACGAGGACGTCGAGGCCGCCGGCCGCCTCGATCGCCGCGGCCGCGGCCGCGACCGACGCGTCGTCGGTGACGTCCAGCAGGACGGCGGTGGCGCCCAGCTCCGCGGCGGCCGCCCGGCCCCGCTCCGCGTCCCGGCAGCCGAGGTAGACGGTGTGGCCCGCGGCCACCAGCCGGCGGGCGGCCTCCCGGCCGAGGCCCTTGTTCGCTCCGGTGATCAGTGTCGCTGTCATGCCCCCACGGTGCGGCGGCGCGGTGGCCGGCTGCCAGCGCCCCCGGCTTCCTGGGACCGGCAGTACCAGGACGGACGGCCCGCGGCGGTGCGACAGTGGGGGCATGGCGACCACGGAATTCGGGCACACACTGCGGCGCTGGCGGGACCGCGTCTCACCGGAGTCGGCCGGGCTCGCGGCGGGCGGCCACCGGCGGGCGGCCGGGCTGCGCCGCGAGGAGCTGGCGATGCTCGCCGGGATCTCCGTCGACTACATCACCCGGCTGGAACAGGGCCGCTCGGCCAACCCGTCGGAGCAGGTCGTCGAGGCGCTGGGGCGCGCGCTGCGGCTGTCGGGCCCCGAGCGCGAGCAGCTCTTCCACACCGCGGGCCTGGTGCCGCCGGGCCGCGGGACGGTGCCCGCGTACATCCCGGCGAGCGTGCAGCGGCTGCTGGACCGGCTGTCGGGGACGCCGGTGGCGGTGTCGGACGCGGCCTGGACGCTGCTGCTCGCCAATCCGCTGCACAACGCGCTGATGGGCGAGTTCCACGGCAAGGAGCGCAACGCGGTGTGGCGGCACTTCCTGGGCCAGGGCAACCCCCGGGTCGTGCACAGCGCCCGGTCGCTGGCCACGCTGGAGGCCGCGCAGGTCGGCGCGCTGCGGACGACCGCCGGGCGCTACCCCGCCGACCAGCGGCTGGCGCGCCTTATCGCGGAGCTGCGGGCGGGCAGCGAGCGCTTCGCGCAGCTGTGGGACTCGCGGGAGGTGGGCGAGCACGACGGGTCGCGCAAGACCGTCGACCACCCGGAGCTGGGCCTGATGACGCTGGACTGCGACCTGCTCAGCGTCGAGGGCAGCGAGCTGCGCATCATGGTCTTCACCGCGGAGCCGGGCACCGAGGACGCCGAGAAGCTCGCGCTGCTGTCGGTCATCGGCACCCAGAAGCTCAGCGACACCCCGTAGCACCTCCGGGCGGCCCCCACGCAGCCCCCGCGGGCCATGGCGGGCGGCGCCCGGCGGATAGGATCGCGCCGCGATGGAAAGCGACACGACTGACACCCCCGCGGAGATCTCCGCCGACCCGGCCCCGGGCGTCCCCGCGGCGCCCCGGCCGTACCGCAGCTTCGTCGCCCTCGGCGACTCCTTCACCGAGGGCATGTCGGACCTGCTGCCCGACGGTACCTACCGCGGCTGGGCCGACCTGCTGGCCGCGCGCCTGGCGCAGCTGCCGGGCGCGGAGGCCGGCGACGCGGGCTTCCGCTACGCCAACCTCGCGGTGCGCGGCAAGCTGATCCGGCAGATCGTCGAGGACCAGGTGGACGCGGCCGCGGCGATGCGCGCGGACCTGGTCACCCTGGTCGGCGGGCTCAACGACGTGCTGCGCCCCGGCTGCGACGTCGACGCGGTCTGCGCGCACCTGGAGGACGCGGCCGGGCGGCTCGCGCCGTCCTGCGGGCAGCTCGTGCTGATGCGCAGCCCGGCCCGCCGCGGCCCGGTCGCCACCCGCTTCCTGCCGCGCATGGAGCAGCTGTTCGCCTTCGTCGAGGACCTCGCGACCCGGCACGGCGCCGTCGTGGTCGACCTGTACGGGGCCGAGGTGCTCGGCGACCCGCGGATGTGGGGCGAGGACCGGCTGCACCTGACCGCGGAGGGCCACGAGCGGGTCGCCGAGGCCGTGTGGCAGACCCTCGGACTGCCCGCGACAGGCGACTGGCAGGCGCCGCTGCCGCCCGCGGTGCGGCCCGGCTGGGCCGCCCGGCGGCTGGCCGACGCGTCCTTCACCCGCCGCCATCTGCTGCCGTGGATCGGCCGCAGGCTGACCGGCCGCTCCTCCGGCGACGGCCGCCCGGCCAAACGCCCCGACCTGCTCCCGTACGGACCGGCCCTGCCCGCGCCCGAACCGCCCGCGGCGCCGCTGCCGTCCGAGGCCGGGCACTGAGCCGGCCGGACCGGCGGCAGGCCCGCGACCAGTAGAATCAGCGCGTGACAGCCAAGCCGCGTATCCCGAACATCCTCGCCGGCCGCTATGCCTCCACGGAGCTGGCCGCCCTGTGGTCCCCCGAGCAGAAGGTGGTGCTCGAACGCCGGCTGTGGCTGGCCGTGCTGCGCGCCCAGGCCGATCTCGGCATCGAGGTGCCGGAGGGGGCCGTCGCCGACTACGAGCGGGTCCTGGAGCAGGTCGACCTGGGCTCGATCGCCGAGCGCGAGAAGGTCACGCGGCACGATGTGAAGGCCAGGATCGAGGAGTTCAACGCCCTGGCCGGGCACGAGCAGATCCACAAGGGCATGACGTCCCGCGACCTGACCGAGAACGTCGAGCAGCTGCAGATCCGGCTGTCCCTGGAACTCGTGCGGGACCGCACGGTCGCGGTGCTGGCGCGCCTCGCGCAGCTCGCCGGACAGTACGCGGAGCTGGTCATGGCCGGCCGCTCGCACAACGTGGCGGCGCAGGCCACCACGCTCGGCAAGCGCTTCGCGACCGCGGCCGACGAGCTGCTGGTGGCGTACGAGCGGGTCGAGGACCTGATCGCCCGCTACCCGCTGCGCGGCATCAAGGGCCCGGTCGGCACCGCGCAGGACATGCTGGACCTGCTGGGCGGCGACAGCGGCAAGCTCGCCGAGCTGGAGCAGCGGATCGCCGCGCACCTGGGCTTCTCGCGCGCCTTCACCTCCGTCGGCCAGGTCTACCCGCGCTCGCTGGACTACGACGTGGTCAGCGCGCTGGTGCAGCTCGCGGCGGCGCCGTCGTCCACCGCGAAGACGATCCGGCTGATGGCCGGGCACGAGCTGGTGACCGAGGGCTTCAAGCCCGGCCAGGTCGGCTCGTCCGCGATGCCGCACAAGATGAACACCCGCTCCTGCGAGCGCGTCAACGGCCTGATGGTGATCCTGCGCGGCTACGCCTCGATGACCGGCGAGCTGTCCGGCGACCAGTGGAACGAGGGCGACGTGTCCTGCTCGGTGGTGCGCCGGGTCGCGCTGCCCGACGCCTTCTTCGCCTTCGACGGGCTGCTGGAGACCTTCCTGACGGTGCTGGACGAGTTCGGCGCCTTCCCCGCGGTCGTGGCCCGCGAGCTGGACCGCTACCTGCCCTTCCTGGCCACCACCAAGGTGCTCATGGGCGCGGTGCGGGCGGGCGTCGGCCGGGAGATCGCGCACGAGGCGATCAAGGAGAACGCGGTGGCCTCGGCGCTGGCGATGCGCGAGCAGGGCACCGAGCGCAACGAGCTGCTGGACCGGCTCGCCGCCGACGAGCGGATCCCGCTGGACCGCGCGGAACTGGACGCGCTGATGGCCGACCGGCTGTCCTTCACCGGCGCCGCCGCCGGACAGGTCGCCGACGTCGTACGGCGGGTCGAGGACGTCGTCAAGGCGCGTCCCGAGGCGGCGGCCTACCGCCCGGGGGCGATCCTCTGACGTCCGCGCCGGCCGTGCCGCCCCGGCTGCCCACGCCATCCGCGCAGGAGCTGGCGGCGGCCTGCGACCGCACGCTGGAGGACGTGATCGGGCCGGGCCTGCGGGTGCTGTTCTGCGGGATCAACCCGGGGCTGATGTCGGCGCACACCGGCTACCACTTCGCCCGGCCCGGCAACCGCTTCTGGCCCGCGCTGCACGCCTCCGGCTTCACCCCGCGCCGCTTCTCGCCCGTGCAGCAGGCTGACCTGCTGGACCTCGGGCTGGGCGTGACGAACGTGGCGGCGCGGGCCACCGCGCGCGCCGACGAGCTGAGCCGCGAGGAGCTGGTCGAGGGCGGCGGGCTGCTGGCGGCGAAGGTCGCCGAGCACCGCCCGGCGTGGCTGGCGATACTGGGCGTCACGGCCTACCGGGTGGCCTTCGCCGAGCCCCGCGCCCAGGTGGGCCCGCAGCCGCAGACGCTGGGCGACACCCGGATCTGGGCGCTGCCGAGCCCGAGCGGGCTCAACGCGCACTGGACGCCGGCGGCGCTGGCCGAGGAGTTCGGCCGGCTGCGCGCGGCGGCGCCCGCGCCGCCCGCGCCGCGCGGCTGACGGCACGTCAGCACCGGGCCGGACGGCACGGTGACGATGGCACCCAAACGTAACGGGACCGCGCTCGCCGCGTAGCCCTGCGCCCGGTACGATCCGCCACACACAGGCACAGGCTGGGAGGACATACGTGGGGCGACTCACCGGCGGGGACCCGTCCCTGCTCAGGCGGATCAACTCCGCGGTCGTCCTGCACGCCCTGCGCGGGGCGCAGACCCCCACGCTCACCGAGCTGGTGCAGAGCACCGGCCTGTCCCGGCCCACCGTCGAGGGTGTCATCGAGGGTCTGACGGAATCGGACCTGGTGGTGGAGGTCGGCCCGGAGGCCGGCGACACCCGCAAGCAGGGCCGCCCCGCGCGGCGCTTCCGCTTCCACGCCGAGGCCGGGCACCTGCTGGGCATCGAGATCGGCGCGCACCAGATCCGGGTCGTGCTGTCCGACCTCGGCGGCCAGGTGCTGGGCTCGCACGGCCGGGAGGTCGACGAGGGCGCGAGCGCCGACGACCGCCTGGAGCGGGTCCGCGGCACCGTCGCCGAGCTGCTGCGCAAGGCGGGCGTCGCACGCAGCACGCTGTGGGCGGTGGGCGTGGGCAGCCCCGGCATCGTCGGGACGGACGGCGAGGTGCGGCTGGGCACCGCGCTGCCCGGCTGGACCGGGCTGCCGCTCGGCGAGCGGCTGCGGCGCTCCTTCCGCTGCCCGGTGCTGGTGGAGAACGACGCGAACGTGGCGGCGGTGGCCGAGCACTGGAAGGGCGCGGCGGTCGGCACCGACGACGTGGTCTTCGTGCTGGCCGGGCTCAGCCCGGGAGCAGGGTCGCTGATCGGCGGCCGGCTGCACCGCGGTTCCGGCGGCGCGGCCGGTGAGATCGGCGCGCTGCACCTGCTGGGCCGCGAGGCGACACCCGAGCACCTGCTGTCGACCACCGGAGAGCCGCTGCACCCGCTGGACGAGCCCGCGGTGACGCGGGTCTTCGCGCTGGCCCGGCAGGGCGACGCGCAGGCCACCCACGCGGTGCAGCGCTTCCTGCACCGGCTGGTGCACGACGTGGCGGCGCTGGTGCTCGCGATCGACCCGGAGCTGGTCGTGATCGGCGGCTGGGCGGCGGGCCTGGACGGCATCCTGGAGCCGCTGCGCGCCGAGCTGGCCCGCTACTGCCTGCGCACCCCGCAGGTGGTGCTGTCGGCGCTGGGCCAGGAGGCCATCGCGACGGGCGCGCTGCGCCTCGCCCTGGACCACGTCGAGGAGCAGCTCTTCACCGTCCAGCAGACGTCGATGGCGCTGCGCTGACCCGCGCGGTCCGTACGGGTGCGGGCGGCGCCGGCCCGCGGACCGTACCGGGCGCGGCCGTACGGACACGACGAGGGCCCGTCTCCCCCGGCCGGGGTGACGGGCCCTGTGCGTGCTCGGGCGCGGGTCAGGAGGCCTGGCGGCTGACCTGCTGCTGGTGGTGGGTGACTTCAAAGGCACCCGCGTCGCCGAAGGTCAGCTTGCAGGTGTCGGCGCGGTAGGTGGCCAGCGACACGGCGGCGACCCGGCCGCCCGCGTAGTAGCGCGAGGTCACGACGAGGACCGGGGCGCCGGGGAGCCGGTCGAGCTGCTTGGCGTCGTCGGCGCGGGCGGAGCCCAGCTCGACGGCGCGGTCCTCGCCCTCCAGCGCCAGCGCGTGCAGCTCGCGCAGCACGGCGGGGGCGTGCGCGGCGGGCGTGAGGTCACCGGGCAGGCCCGGCACGGACGCGCGCGGGACGTACAGCAGCTCGGCGGCGACCGGCTGGCCGCGCATCACGCGGGCCCGGCGGATGGTGTGCACGGCCTCGTCGGCCCCGGTGCCGAGCAGCGCGGCGACCGGCGCGGGGGCGACGGCCTCGACGCACCCGGCGGTCTCCCACGCGTCCCGTCCGGCACCGGGCCACACACCGGCCGAGGGGCCGACCGACACGCCCATGCGCGGCGGGGCGACCGTGGTGCCGACACCGCGGCGGCGCTGGAGCCGGCCTTCCAGTTCGAGCTGTTCGAGCGCCTGGCGCAGCGTCGCGCGGGCGACGCCGAAGCGGGCGGCGAGGTCGCGCTCGTTCGGCAGGATCTCACCGACCTCGAACTCGGAGTCGAGCGCGTCGTTGAGCACCGTCTTGAGATGCCAGTACTTCGGCTCCGGCACCGATTCGAGCTGCGTGGTCCCCACCCTGTCCTCGCAATCAGCCATCAGCTCAAGGCTTGTTCAGCCTTGTTTCCTAACCAGTGTTTATTAAAGGTCCTTGCACTACTAAGGACGATAGAGCGGCCCGTCACTCTTGGTCAAGACCAATCCTCGAACCGGCACAGGCGCCCAGGAAGGGGATATGTCCAGTGTTCATGCGATGTTGACGGAGTGCTGCGATAGTGTTCGTGATCATCGAGCGGCGCCTGGTGCCGCACGGCGGCACGAGGGAGCGGACGGCCGATGGACGAGGTCACGCTGGTCACCGGGGGCAGTCGGGGCATCGGCGCGGCGGTCGCGCTGCGGCTGGCGGCGGCCGGCCACCGGGTGGGCATCGGGTACGAGCGGGCCAAGGACGCCGCCGAGGACGTCGCCCGGCGGATCCGCGAGCAGGGCGGCACGTGCCTGCCCTACCAGCTCGACACCAGCGACGCCGGACAGGTGGACGGCTTCTTCGACACGGTCAGGGCGGAGCTGGGCGCGGTCACCGGCCTGGTGAACAACGCCGGGATCACCGGGCCGCTCGGCCGCTTCACCGAGACGCCCGTCGAGGTCATGCGCCGGGTGGTGGACGTCAATCTGATGGGCGCGCTGCTGTGCGCCCGGCGCGCGGCGCTGGAGATGTCCACGCGCCACGGCGGCGAGGGCGGCGCGATCGTCAACATCTCCTCGGGCGGCGCCACGCTCGGCAGTCCGGGCGAGTACGTGCACTACGCGGCGAGCAAGTCCGCGGTGGACGCGCTGACGGTGGGCCTGTCGAAGGAGCTGGGCCCGGACGGGGTGCGGGTCAACTCCGTGCAGCCGGGCATGGTGGTCACCGACATCCACGCGACGATGGGCGACCCGCAGCGGCCGTGGCGCAACCCCGAGCGGGTCCCGATGCGCCGCCCCGGCCAGCCGGAGGAGATCGCCGGAGCGGTCGCGTGGCTGCTGTCGCCGGAGGCGTCCTACACGACGGGCGCGGTGCTGCGGATCGCCGGCGGCCTCTGACCGCAGCCGCCGGACGGGCGGCACGCACTGTCCACGCACCCGGGGTCTCTCGCCCCGGGTGCGGTGCGTCCGCTGCCCGCGCGCGGGGCGTCCCGGGTTCGACCGGGTGTGTCATGAGTGTTGACCTGAGCATGGCCGAAACCCGACGGTGATACCCGGTAACACCGCGGCAACCTGCGGCTGCCCGCGTCCCGGGACAATCCGTGGGTCCCGCGGCGCCCGCGCCCGCCGGCCCGCCGCCGCGCGTGCCCGCCGCGGCTCGTCGCACGTCCCACTCGCACGCAGAGGAGCACCATGCCTGGACCCGTCGTGGACACCGCCAAGCGGCCGTCAGGACCGCCGCCCGGCGGCACCTTCCTGGACCGCTGGTTCCGAATATCGGAGCGCGGGTCGACCCCGGTACGGGAGCTGCGGGGCGGTCTGGCCACCTTCTTCACGATGGCCTACATCCTGGTCCTCAACCCGATCATCCTGTCCGGGGCGACCGACAAGTTCGGCCACCACCTGTCGACCGCGCAGCTGGTCACCGCGACCGCGCTGGTGGCCGCGGTGATGTCGGCGATCATGGGGGTCGGCGGCAACCTGCCGCTCGCCATCGCCGCCGGACTCGGCCTCAACGCCGTCGTCGCCTTCCAGCTCGCACCCAAGATGAGCTGGCCGGACGCGATGGGCCTGGTGGTCCTGGAGGGCGTGGTCATCTGCGTCCTGGTCGCGACCGGGCTGCGCGAGGCGATCATGAACGCGATCCCGCTGCCGATCAAGCAGGCGATCAGCGTCGGCATCGGCCTGTTCATCGCCTTCATCGGCTTCGTCGACGCCGGGTTCGCCAGCCGCATCCCGGACGCCGCGCACACCACCGTCCCCGTGCAGCTCGGCGCGACCGGGGCGCTCACCGGCTGGCCGGTGCTGGTGTTCTGCCTCGGTGTGCTGCTGACGGTCGCCCTCGTCGCGCGCCGGGTGAAGGGCGCGATCCTGATCAGCATCGTGGTGATGACCGTCGTCGCGATCGTCGTCAACAAGATCGCCGACCTGCCGGCCGGCGCATGGGGCCTGACCGCGCCGAAGGTGCCGCACGACATCGTCGACACGCCGGACTTCGGGCTCATCGGCCACTTCAGCCCCTTCGGCGCCTTCTCCGAGGCCGGAGTCGTCACCTCCGTGCTGTTCATCTTCACGCTGGTGCTGTCGGACTTCTTCGACGCGATGGGCACGATCGTCGGCATCTCCAGCGAGGCCGGGCTCGTCGACGAGCAGGGCAAGGTGCCCAACATCGGCCGGGTGCTCTTCATCGACGGCCTCGCGGCAGCCGCGGGCGGCGCCGCCTCGGCCTCGTCCAACACCGCCTACGTCGAATCGGCGGCGGGCGTCGGCGAGGGGGCGCGCACGGGCCTGGCCAGCGTCGTGACCGGCGCGCTCTTCGCGGTCTCGCTCTTCCTCTCGCCGCTCGCGGCCGTCGTGCCCTCGCAGGCGGCCGCGCCCGCGCTCGTCGCGGTGGGCTTCCTGCTGATGGCGCAGGTGCGGAACATCGACTGGACGCAGTACGACATCGCGATCCCGGCCTTCCTCACGATCGCCGCGATGCCCTTCACCTACAGCATCACCAACGGCATCGGGGCGGGCTTCGTGTCCTTCGTCGCGATCAAGCTGGCGCTCGGCAAGGTGCGGGAGATCCACCCGCTGGTGTGGGGCGTGTCGGTGTGCTTCGTCGCCTACTTCGCGATCGACCCGCTCCAGCAGCTGCTGGGCGTGAAGTAGCGCCCGCCACCTGCCGCTTCGGCCCCCTCCCGGGCACGGGACCCGCTCCGCGCCGCGCCCGCCCGAGGAGGGGGCGGGCAGGCGCGGGCGGTCGCGGCGCCCCGACCGGGACGGGGGCGCCCGGTCGGGGCAGCTGGCCGGGCCGGTGCCGCGCACCGGCCCGTACTGTCACAACTCCCGCCATCGCACCGGAGTTCCCGCCGCCGGACATTTCCCCCGCACCCCCTGGCCGGGCCCCAGGTCCGCAGGCCGGGGGGTGTCCGGGGTGCCGGGGGTGTCCGAGGGTGCGCGTAGATTGCCGCGGGACAGGTGAGACAAGGGAGGACCGGGTATGACCACCGACTTCGCCGGGCTCGCGGTACCCGCGGCGGACGGCGCCCCCGCGCTGCGCCTGCGCCCGTGGGCCGCGGGCGACGCAGAGGAGCTGGCACTCGCCCACCGGGACCCCGCGCTCCGGCGGTGGCTCGCGACCAGCATCGACGGCGAGGCCGAGGCGCGGCGCTGGATCGCGGCGCAGGCCGACGGCTGGGCGGACGGCACGCGGTACGCCTTCGCGGTGCTGGCGGAGGAGGACCGGCGGCTGCTGGGGCACGTCGCGGTCAAACGCAAGGCGGCCGGGGACGCGTCGGCGGAGATCGGCTACTGGACGGCGGCCGCCGCCCGCGGCCGCGGGATCGCCCCGCACGCGGTCCGCGCGGTCACCGGCTGGGTGCTCGGCGGCGGCCACGGCACGCCGCCGGACCGGCTGGAACTGCTGCACGCCGTGGACAACACCGCGTCCTGCCGGGTCGCCGAGAAGTGCGGCTTCGCGCTGCGCGCGGTGCTCGACCCGTACCCGCCGCAGTTCCCGCAGCCAGGACACCGTCATGTCCACGGGCCCGCCGCCGGCTGAACTCCCGGGCGGGCGGCCCGCGTCGGGATCCTGAGCGCTTCGATCGGTTTCGTACCGGCAACGGGCGGCAATGAAGGGAAAGGGCCGGTTGACCGAGAAGATCCGTCCTTTACCGTCTGGTCACGGCATGTTCGTGATCGCGCAACAAGGCTTCGCCATTGTAGGCGTATGCCACATTCGACTCCTGAGCCCCCGCCCGGAGCCGTGACCCGGTTCCGGCTGTGGCCGCTCGCCCGCCGCTCCCGCCCGACGCGGGGCGCCGGAGCCGCGTCGCCGCTTCCCGTCCCGCTGCCGGACGCCGCCGCCGAACCCGCGCTGTGGCGGCTGCGCACCACCGTGCGGGACACCCCCGGCAGCCTCGCCGCGGTGTGCGCGGCGCTCGCCGGGGCCCGGGTGGACATCGTCACCCTCCAGACCCACCCGCTGGCCGAGGGCACCGTCGACGAGTTCCTGCTGCGCGCGCCCGGCGGCACGGCCGGCTCCGAACTGGCCCGCCTCGTGGAGGGCGCGGGCGGCGCGGACACGTGGCTGGAGCGCGCCGACACGCACGACCTCGTCGACACCCCGGCCCAGGTCCTGGCCCTCGCCACCCGTACCGCGCTCGACCCCGCCGAACTCCCCCTGGCGCTGCGCCAGCTGTTCGGGCGCTGCACCGTCACCGCGGCCCCGGCCGTCCCCGGCGAGGAGCCCGTGGAGGCGCTGGAGCCCGCCATGATGCAGCTGCGCGACCCGTCGGGCGGCACCCTGACGGTGCGCCGGGCCCACCCGCCCTTCACGCCCACCGAGTTCGCGCGGGCGCGGGCGCTGGTGGAGCTCGACGCCCGGCTCGGCGTACGGACCCCCGCGGCACGGCGGGCCCGCACTCTCGCCTCCGGCGACGAACTGACGGTCCGCCGGGCCGGGCCCGAGGACCACGCGGCCGCGCTCGCGCTGCACGCGCGCTGCACCCCCGCGACGCTGGCCCGCCGCTACCACGGCCCGGTCCAGGACGCCGACCGCTACCTCGCGCACCTGCTCACCCCGCGCTTCGGCCAGTCGCTGGCCGTCGAGACCGCCTCCGGCCAACTGGTGGCGCTCGGCCACCTGCTGTGGGACGGCGAGGAGAACGAGGTCGCGCTGCTCGTCGAGGACGCGTGGCAGCGGCGCGGCATCGGCAGCGCGCTGCTGCGCGGACTCGTCGAACTCGCGGCGGAGGCCGGGCGCTCCAGCGTCTACGCGGTGACGCGCGCGGCGAACCCGGGCGTGGCGGGGGTCATGCGGGAGCTGGGGCTCCCGCTCGACTACCAGGTCGAGGACGGCACGCTCGTCGTGACCGCGACGCTGCCGGCGTCGCCGGCGGAGCTGCCGTGGGGGGCGGTGCGCCGTCCGGCGGGGGGCTGAGGTGGTCCTGGCGGACCTGGGCGGGCCTGGGCGCTACGGGGTGCCCCTTGCCGTGTGAGTCGCGGCCTCGCGCGGTGGGTGGCCGAGCGCGCAATGCCCCGCGCCCCTGACGCCCCAGGCTGCCCCTCGCCGTGAGAGACGCGACCCCGCACCGTGCGTGGCCGAGCGCGGAGTTCCCCGCGGCCCCGGGGCTCCGCGGACTGCCGGCTGTGGGGCGGGAAATTGCGGTCGGGGAGGGGGGCGTGCGGAGTTCCTCGCGGGGACGGGGGTCGGGTGCGGGGATCTTGCGGTGGTCGGGGGCGCGGGGCGGTGGCAATCGGTGCGGGGTTCGTACGAAGATGGCCGCATGTCCAATCTGACCAGCACCTCGCTTCCCCGGGAGGTCGCCGACGCGTACGTCGACGACCTCATCGAACTCGACCCGCTGCTCGGCACGTATCTCGGTGTCGCCAGTTCCGCACGGCTGCTGCCGGACTTCTCGCCCGCCGGGGCGGACCGGCTCGCCGCGCTGAACCGGCGGACGCTGGAGCGGCTGACCGCGGCCGAGGCCGTGCAGGGGGCGGACAGCGGCGTGGAGCGCCGGTGTGCGCGGCTGCTGCGGGAGCGGCTGACCGCCGACCTCGCGGTGCACGCCGCCGACGAGCACCTGCGGACGGTGAGCAACCTCAACTCCCCCGCGCACACCGTGCGCGAGGCCTTCACGCTGATGCCCACCGAGACGCCCGAGCACTTCGCCGACCTGGCCGCGCGGCTGCGCGGCGTGCCGGCCGCGCTGGAGGGCTACCGGGCCTCGCTCGCCGAGGGGCTGTCGCGCGGGCTGCCGGGCGGGCCGCGCCAGGTCGAGACGATGGTGGCGCAGTTCGGCGAGTGGGCGGGTGAGGGCGGCGACGGCGGCAGCTGGTTCGCCGAGCTCGTCGCGGAGGGCCCGCAGGAGATGCGCGTGGAGCTGGACGGGGCCGCGGCCGAGGCGACCGCCGCGTACGCGGCGCTGCGCGACTGGCTGCGCGACGTCTACGCGCCCGCCGTCGCCGGTACGCCCGACGCCGTGGGCCGCGAGCGGTACGCGACCTTCTCGCGCATGTGGAACGGCACCGACCTGGACCTCGAAGAGGCCTACGCGTACGGCTGGTCCGAATACCACCGGCTGCACGCCGAGATGGTCGCCGAGGCCGCCAAGATCCTGCCCGGCAAGGACCCGTGGGAGGTGCTGGCCCACCTCGACGCGCACGGGCAGGCCGTCGAGGGCGTCGAGGAGGTCCGCCAGTGGCTCCAGGAGCTGATGGACGAGGCGATCGAGGGCCTGGACGGCACGCACTTCGACCTGGCCGACCGGGTCAAGCAGGTCGAGGCGCGGATCGCCCCGCCCGGCGGCGCAGCGGCGCCGTACTACACCGCGCCCTCCGAGGACTTCACGCGGCCGGGCCGCACCTGGCTGCCGACGATGGGCCGGACCCGCTTCCCGGTCTTCGACCTGGTCTCCACCTGGTACCACGAGGGTGTGCCGGGCCATCACCTGCAGCTCGCCCAGTGGGCGCACGTCGCGGGCGACCTGTCCCGCTACCAGGCGACCGCGGGCCTGGTCAGCTCCAACGCGGAGGGCTGGGCGCTCTACGCGGAGCGGCTGATGGACGAGCTGGGCTTCCTGTCCGACCCCGAGCGGCGGCTCGGCTACCTGGACGCGCAGATGATGCGCGCGGTGCGGGTGATCATCGACATCGGCATGCACGCCGAGCTGGAGATCCCGGCCGACTCGCCCTTCCACCCGGGCGAGCGCTGGACGCCGGAGCTGGGCCAGGAGTTCTTCGGCCGGCACAGCGGGCGGCCGAAGGCCTTCGTCGAGAGCGAGATCGTCCGGTACCTCGGCATGCCCGGTCAGGCGATCGGCTACAAGCTCGGCGAGCGTGCCTGGCTGCTGGGCCGCGAGGCGGCGCGGGCGGCGCACGGTGACGCGTTCGACCTGAAGGCGTGGCACATGGCGGCGCTGTCGCAGGGTTCGCTGGGCCTGGACGACCTGCTCGCGGAGATCTCGGCCCTGTAGTACGCGTCGCGGTGGGATGAGTATCGGAGTCGTCAGTTCCGGAACCACGGCTGTCAATTGATCGGGGCAACCGTCCGATTAATGATCACCGATGTGA
>NZ_JBSGHL010000033.1:0-88289 GCF_053604375.1 Streptomyces sp. NPDC004031
TGGGTTGATAGGCCGGATGTGGAAGCCCTGTAAGGGGTGGAGCTGACCGGTACTAATAGGCCGAGGGCTTGTCCTCAGTTGCTCGCGTCCACTGTGTGGTTCTGAAACAACCAGCCACCACAACCCCCTGTACGGGTTTATACCCCTTCGGGTTGTGGTGTGTGTTTCATGGTGTTTCGGTGGTCATAGCGTTAGGGAAACGCCCGGTTACATTCCGAACCCGGAAGCTAAGCCTTTCAGCGCCGATGGTACTGCAGGGGGGACCCTGTGGGAGAGTAGGACACCGCCGAACAAATATTGAGGCCTGGCCTCGGATCCCTGATCCGGGGCCAGGCCTTTTTTGTGCCTGGGGTAGAGTCGGCGCGCAAACGTACATACATGGAACGGCACAGGAGGGGACCTGGTGGAGGTCCAGGAGACGCGGGTGCAAACGGATCGGATCTTCACGATCCCGAACATCCTCAGTATGGCCCGCCTGGTGGGTGTACCGGTGTTCCTGTGGCTGATTCTGTGGCCCGAGTTCGACGGCCCCAAGGCTGACGGGTGGGCACTCCTGGTGCTGGCGTTCAGCGGGGTGAGTGACTACCTCGACGGCAAGCTGGCGCGGCGATGGAACCAGATCAGCAGCCTCGGCCGGATCCTGGACCCGGCCGCCGACCGGCTCTACGTGCTGTCGACCCTCGTCGGGCTCACCTGGCGCGGCATCCTGCCGCTGTGGGTCACCGTGCTGCTACTGGCGCGTGAGGCGATGATGGCGGTGATGCTCCTGATTCTGCGGAGACACCGCTACGGCCCACCCCAGGTGAACTTCATCGGGAAAGCGGCTACCTTCAATCTCATGTACGCCTTTCCGCTGCTGCTGCTGAGCGACGGCAGCGGATGGCTGGCGACACTGGCGGCTGTTTTCGGCTGGGCTTTCACAGGTTGGGGTACAACCCTGTACTGGTGGGCAGGGATCCTCTACGTGGTGCAGGTCCGGCGGCTTGTGAGGGCGGACACCACGGCTGACTGACGTCACGAGGAGGATGTTTTCCGACATGAAAGCGGTTGTTATGGCCGGAGGCGAAGGTACCCGCCTTCGTCCGATGACCTCAAGCATGCCCAAACCTCTGCTCCCAGTGGTGAATCGGCCGATCATGCAGCATGTCCTGACGCTGCTCAAACGGCACGGGCTCACTGAGACCGTCGTCACCGTCCAGTTTCTCGCGTCCCTGGTGAAGAATTATTTCGGGGACGGCGAGGAATTCGGGATGGAGCTGACGTACGCGAACGAGGAGAAGCCGCTCGGCACAGCGGGCAGCGTCAAGAACGCCGAGGACGCGCTCAAGGACGACTCCTTCCTGGTGATCTCGGGTGACGCGCTCACCGATTTCGACCTCGGTGAACTCATCGCGTTCCACAAGCAGAAGGGCGGTCTCGTCACCGTCTGCCTCACGCGGGTGCCCAACCCGCTGGAGTTCGGCATCACGATCGTGGACGACGAGGGCCGCGTCGAGCGCTTCCTGGAGAAGCCGACCTGGGGCCAGGTGTTCAGCGACACGGTGAACACCGGCATCTACGTCATGGAGCCCGAGGTCTTCAACTACGTCGAGGCCGACGTGCCCGTCGACTGGTCGGGTGACGTCTTCCCGCAGCTGATGAAGGAAGGCAAGCCCATCTACGGCTATGTGGCCGAGGGCTACTGGGAGGACGTCGGCACCCACGAGAGCTATGTGAAGGCCCAGGCGGACGTCCTGGAGGGCAAGGTCGACGTCGACATCGACGGCTTCGAGATCTCGCCCGGCGTGTGGGTGGCCGAGGGCGCCGAAGTGCACCCCGACGCCGTCCTGCGCGGCCCGCTCTACATCGGCGACTACGCGAAGGTCGAGGCCGGCGCGGAGATCCGCGAGCACAGCGTCATCGGTTCCAACGTCGTCGTGAAGACCGGCGCCTTCGTACACAAGGCGGTGGTGCACGACAACGTGTACGTCGGCCCGCAGACGAACCTGCGTGGCTGTGTCATCGGCAAGAACACCGACGTCATGCGTGCCGCCCGGATCGACGAGGGCGCGGTGATCGGCGACGAGTGCCTGATCGGCGAGGAATCGATTCTCTCGGGCAATGTCCGCGTCTACCCCTTCAAGACGATCGAGGCCGGCGCCTTCGTCAACACCTCGGTCATCTGGGAGTCGCGCGGTCAGGCGCACCTGTTCGGCGCCCGCGGCGTGTCCGGCATCCTCAACGTCGAGATCACGCCCGAGCTGGCCGTGCGGCTGGCCGGGGCGTACGCGACGACGCTCAAGAAGGGCGCGACCGTCACCACTGCGCGTGACCACTCCCGTGGTGCGCGTGCACTCAAACGGGCGGTCATCTCGGCGCTCCAGGCGAGCGCGATCGAGGTACGCGACCTGGAGAACGTGCCGATGCCCGTCGCGCGCCAGCAGACGGCCCGCGGCAGCGCCGGCGGCATCATGATCCGCACCTCACCGGGGCGGCCGGACTCGCTCGACATCATGTTCTTCGACGAGCGCGGCGCCGACCTGTCCGCCGCGGGCCAGCGCAAGCTGGACCGGGTCTTCGCCCGCCAGGAGTACCGCCGGGCCTTCCCCGGCGAGATCGGCGACCTGCGCTTCCCGTCGACGGTCTTCGACTCCTACACCGGCGCGCTGCTGCGTGCCGTGGACACCTCCGGCATCGCGGAGTCGGGCCTGAAGGTCGTGGTGGACGCCGCCAACGGCAGCGCCGGCCTCGTCCTGCCGTCGCTGCTCGGCCGGCTCGGCGTGGACTCGCTGATGGTCAACCCGGGCCTCGACGAGGCACGCCCCACCGAGACCGAGGAGACCCGCCGGGCCGGTCTCGTACGGCTCGGGGAGATCGTGTCGTCGGCGCGGGCCGCCTTCGGTGTGCGCTTCGACCCGGTCGGCGAGCGGCTGTCGCTGGTGGACGAGCGCGGGCGGATCGTCGAGGACCACCGGGCCCTGCTGGTGCTGCTGGACCTGGTGGCGGCCGAGCGGCGCAGCGGCCGGGTGGCGCTGCCGGTCACCACGACCCGGATCGCCGAGCAGGTCGCGGCCTACCACGGCACGCAGGTCACGTGGACGACGACGTCCCCGGAGGACCTGACGCGGGTGGCCCGCGAGGAGGGCACGATCTTCGGCGGCGACGCCGGCGGCGGTTTCATCGTGCCCGAGTTCAGCAGTGTCTTCGACGGGTCCGCGGCCTTCGTGCGGCTCATCGGCCTGGTGGCGCGTACCCAGCTCACCCTCAGCCAGATCGACGCCCGTATCCCGCAGGCGCACGTGCTCAAGCGGGACGTGCCGACCGGCTGGGCGGTCAAGGGCTCGGTCATGCGGCGGGTCGTCGAGGAGGCGGGCGACCGGTCGGTGGACACCACCGACGGTGTGCGGGTCGTCGAGTCCGACGGGCGGTGGATCATGGTGCTGCCCGACCCGGCCGAGGCGGTCACGCACCTGTGGGCCGAGGGCCCGGACGACGCGTCCGCGCAGGCACTGCTGGACGAGTGGTCGCAGATCGTGGAGAGCGCGGGGCAGTAGCGCGTGGTGGTCCCGCTCGCGGCGCGTCCGTCCTGAACGGCGCGTCGCGAGGGGGCCGTTCGAGTGCGGCGGTCACGCCATGCGACGATGTGCGGCATGCCGCAGCCGCAACCCGATCGGAGCAGCTCCGCGCCCCGGTCCGACCGGCGGCGTCCCGACGCCTCCATGTTCCTGCTCACCAACGTCATGGAGCACGCGCTCGACGACGGCTACGCGGAGGCGGCGGCCCGCCGCGGGCGGACCGGCAGCTCGCGGCTGCCCACGTCGCTCGCCGGGCGGCTCGGCCTGGCCGGGGGGCTGCTGCTCGCCGCGGTCGTGATCACGGTGGGCGCGGCCCAGGCGCACCGCGCGGCGCCCACCGAGGCCAAGGAGCGGCAGAAGCTCATCGACCGGGTGCAGACGCAGACGGGGAAGGCCGACGCGCTGCAGAAGGACGTCGACGGCCTGCGCGACACGGTGTCGGCCGAGCAGCGCGCGGCCCTGAAGGACCAGGGCGACGGCCGCGAGGAGCTGCTGGAGGTGCTCGCGGGCGCGACGCCCGTGCACGGGCCCGGCGTCAGGCTCGTCGTGGACGACGCCAAGGAGGCCTCCACGGGGGATTCCGGCGGCCCGCGGGAGAGCAACGGCTTCTCCGACACCGGGCGGGTCCGCGACCGCGACATGCAGCGCGTGGTGAACGGCCTGTGGGCGTCCGGCGCGGAGGCGATCTCCGTCAACGGGCAGCGGCTGACGGCACTGTCGGCCATCCGGGCTGCCGGAGACGCCATACTGGTCGACAACAGACCGCTGGTTCCGCCGTACACGGTGCTGGCGATCGGTGACGGGGAGAAGCTGAGCACGGCGTTCCAGGACAGTGCGGACGGTCAGTACCTGCACGTGCTGGAGCAGAACTACGGGATCCGGGCGAGCGTCACCGTACAGAAGGACGTCCGCCTGGCCGCCGCACCCAGCCTCATCGTGCGGTACGCCCGGCCGGTCGCGGGCAGCAGCGGGCCGCCGGACGCCGGCGCAACAGGGAAGGGTTCGTCGTGATCGCCGTACTGGGCCTCGTCGTGGGCATCGTGGTGGGACTCGTGGTGCGTCCCGTGGTGCCGACCGGGGTGGAGCCCTATCTGCCCATCGCGGTCGTCGCGGCCCTCGACGCGGTCTTCGGCGGCCTGCGGGCGATGCTCGACGGAATCTTCGACGACAAGGTCTTCGTGGTCTCGTTCCTGTCCAACGTGGTCGTGGCGGCGCTCATCGTCTTCCTCGGCGACAAGCTGGGCGTCGGCGCCCAGCTGTCCACCGGGGTGGTCGTCGTCCTGGGCATCCGGATCTTCTCCAACGCCGCCGCCATCCGCCGGCACGTCTTCCGGGCGTGACCGCGGCATGAGCGACCAGTACGACGAGCACGCCCCGGACGACGGTGCGGACGCGCACGGGGACCCGGCAGCGGACGGTACGGCGCTGGAGGGCACAGAAGGCCCTCAGGAGCCGCAGGAGAAGCTCACAGGACGGCAGCGGCTGGTGGCCGGGCTGTGGCCGCCGCGGGCCTCCCGCGCGCAGCTGACGGTCGCCGTGCTGCTCTTCGTGCTGGGGCTCGGCCTGGCCATCCAGGTGAACACCACCAGCGACAACGGCGGCACCCTGCGCGGCGCCCGCCAGGAGGACCTGGTGCGCATCCTCACCGAGGTCGACAACCGCACGCAGCGGCTGGAGGACGAGAAGCGGGGCCTGGAGACGCAGCGCTCCCAGCTCCAGTCCAGCTCGGACCAGGCCGCCGAGGCGCTCAAGCAGACCCGGCAGAAGGAGCAGCAGCTCGGGATCCTGGCGGGCACGGTCGCCGCCGAGGGCCCCGGCATCACGCTGACCGTCAAAGACCCGCACGGCAGCGTCGAGGCGGACTCGCTGCTGGACACGTTGCAGGAGCTGCGGGCGGCGGGTGCGGAGGCCATTCAGATCAACTCCGTGCGGGTCGTGGCCGACACATACTTCACCGACGGTTCCGACGGTGTGCTGATCGGCGGGCACAAGGTCGCCCAGCCGTACGTCTTCACGGTGATCGGCAACCCGCAGGATCTCGAACCGGCCCTCAACATCCCCGGCGGGGTGGTGCAGACACTGGAGAAGGAGCAGGCCACGGCAGATGTGGTGCGGTCGCAGAAGATCGTCGTGGACGCCTTGCGGCCATCGAAGCAGCCTGACTACGCTCGGTCGTCATCCCGGTGAGGCGGGGGGTCGGGGCGTCGCTGAGTTGGTGTGTGGTGGAAACTGTGTGTAGTGAGAGTTCGTCCTGCCTTACGGGCGGGTCTGCGTCTTTCGAGGGGAATCGCCCGTGAAGCTGTTTGGGAAGTTGTTCGGCAAGAGCGCTCGGCAGTCGGCCGACCCGGCGACGGCGCGGCACCGCGCCCGGCGCGGTCCGGCGGACGAGCAGTCCGACGAACGCCCGCTGTTCCGCAACGACGGCCAGGGCCGCGGTGGACCGTCCGGCGCGCCCGGCGTGGCGTCTGTTGACCCCGCTCCCGCCGCTCGCATAGGTTCCGGGGAACCAGCGGCCTCGACCACGGGTGGAGGGTTCGGTTTGCCGGTCTGCGGCAGGTGCGGTTTCACGAACACGGAAGCGGCCCGTTTCTGCTCCAACTGCGGCGCCCCGCTGCGCCCGGGGAGCGGGCCCGGCTACCAGAGCGCGTCCGAGACGACGTCCACGATCTCCATCTCCGGGATCGAGGCGTACGAGGCGGAGGCCACCGGCCAGATCCTCTCGCCGTCGCTGTCTCCCGAGGCGCAGGCCGCCGTGGAGGCGCTGCCGCCCGGCTCGGCGCTGCTCGTGGTGCGCCGCGGGCCGAACTCCGGCAGCCGCTTCCTGCTGGACGGCGAGCTGACCACGGCGGGACGCCACCCGCAGAGCGACATCTTCCTGGACGACGTGACGGTCTCCCGGCGGCACGTGGAGTTCCGCCGCGGCGCCGACGGCCTGTTCACCGTCTCCGACGTGGGCAGCCTCAACGGCACCTACGTCAACCGGGAGCGGATCGACGCGGTGCTGCTGTCCAACGGGGACGAGGTCCAGATCGGGAAGTACCGGCTGGTCTTCTACGCCAGCCAGCGGGGCTACTGACCGCGACAGCCCCAGCCGACCCCCGCTCCCGTGCAGGAAGGGTGCGCATGCCGCGAACGACGGGCGGTGCCGGAGACGGCACCGCCGCCACGGACGGCGCACTGCTGAGCATCGGTGCCGTGCTGGGGCAGCTCCAGGAGGAGTTCCCCGAGGTCACGATCTCCAAGATCCGCTTCCTGGAGGCCGAGGGCCTGGTCGAGCCGCAGCGCACCCCGTCGGGTTACCGCAAGTTCGCCGCCGACGACGTCCAGCGGCTCGCGTACGTGCTGCGGGTGCAGCGCGACCACTACCTGCCGCTGCGGGTGATCAAGGAGCATCTGGAGGGCCTCGACCGCGGCGAGCAGCCGGTCCTGCCGGCGCTCGCCGCCGAGGCCGCCCCGGAGGCCCCCGCGGGCGACGGGGAGCCCCTGGCGGCCGTACACGGGCCGCGGCTGTGCCGCGAGGACTTCCTGGCCGCCACCGGGGCGGGCGAGGCCGAGCTGGCCCAGTGGGAGTCCTACGGCCTGGTCGCGGCCACCGGCGACGGCGGCTACGAGGCCGAGGCGGTCGCGATCGGGCGGCTCATCGCCGACCTGGGCCGCTACGGGCTGGAGCCGCGGCATCTGCGGGCGGTCAAGGCCGCCGCGGACCGCGAGGCGGGACTGGTGGAGCAGCTCGTGGCGCCGTTGCGCCGGCACCGCAACCCGCAGACCCGGCGACACGCCGAGGCGACCGCGGAGGAGCTGGCCGAACTGTCGGCCCGGCTGCACGCCGCGATGCTGCGCTCGGCCTTGCGGCTGCGGCTGCGCTGACCGGGCGTTCCCGCCGCCGGGTACGAACCGGACGGCGGCCCCGGCCGTGCCCGACTACCCAAACCGGCTGGGGACGTCCTAGGGTTGACGTGTGAAAGAGCTCGATGTTGTGGGTGTCCGGGTGGAAATGCCCTCCAATCAACCGATCGTGCTCCTGCGTGAAGTAGGAGGCGACCGGTATTTGCCCATCTGGATCGGGCCGGGCGAAGCCACCGCCATCGCCTTCGCGCAGCAGGGCATGACCCCTGCGCGACCGCTGACGCACGACCTGTTCAAAGACGTGCTGGAAGCCGTGGGGCAGACGCTCACCGAGGTCCGCATCACCGACCTGCGGGAGGCCGTCTTCTACGCCGAGCTGGTCTTCGCCAGCGGTGTCGAGGTCAGCGCCCGTCCGTCCGACGCCATAGCGCTCGCGCTGCGCACCGGTACGCCGATCTACGGCAGTGACGGGGTGCTGGACGACGCCGGGATCGCGATTCCGGACGAGCAGGAGGACGAGGTGGAGAAATTCCGCGAGTTCCTCGACCAGATCTCGCCCGAGGACTTCGGCACCAGCAACCAGTGACCGCCGACGGCCGTCGCGGGTCTCCCGCGGCGGCCGTGCGTGTGCGGTGACCGGGACGGTGACCAGGGCAATGTTGTCACCATGAGGCCATCCGGCGAGGAATTCCCGGCTCCGGTCACATCAAACCACTCCTGGGGTGACTTTCACTCGGCGTGCCGAGTGTGGCGATCGTTGACGCACCCCTGGTGACTGCCTAACGTCGAAGTGGAAAGTCCCGTGGCACGTGCGCGCGGTGTCGGGGACGAGAAGGACGGAGGGCGGCGTGAGAAGCACCGGCGACGGTTCGGCGACCGGCGGCCCGTATCCGGCCAGGGGGGCGCTGGCCCGCGCGGCCGAGCCGGGGCTCGTGCCCGCGGCCGAGCCCGCACCGGAGCTGGTCGGTTACCGCGGTCCCACGGCCTGCGCGGCGGCGGGCATCACCTACCGCCAGCTGGACTACTGGGCGCGTACGGGCCTGGTCGAGCCCAGCGTCCGCCCGGCCTACGGCTCGGGCACCCAGCGGCTCTACAGCTTCCGTGACGTGGTTGTGCTCAAGATCGTCAAACGGCTGCTGGACACGGGTGTGTCCCTGCAGAACATCCGCACGGCCGTACGCCAGCTGCGCTCCGTCGGCCCGGCCGAACTGGCCAGGATGACGCTGATGAGCGACGGCGCGACCGTGTACGAGTGCACCTCGCCCGCCGAGGTCGTCGACCTGCTCCAGGGCGGTCAGGGCGTCTTCGGCATCGCTGTCGGCGTGGTGTGGCGGGACGTGGAGAGTTCGCTGTCCGAGCTGCACGGCGAGCGGGTGGACACCGGCGAGACGCTGGTGGGGCACAACCCCGCCGACGAGCTGGCCCGGCGGCGCAACCGGGCGGTCTGACCCCGGATCCGGGTGTCCTGCGGCGGTCCGCCGCAGGACACGGACGCCGTACCGTACACATGTACGGTCATTGTCGGTGGGATGGGGCACGATCGAGGGTGTGAGAAGTGCGCCGACGATCCTGCACCTGGACATGGACGCGTTCTTCGCCGCGGTCGAGCAGGCCTCCAAGCCGAGCCTGCGGGGCAAGCCGGTGGTGGTCGGCGGCCTCGGTCCCCGCGGCGTGGTCGCGACCGCGTCCTACGAGGCGCGCGTGCACGGCGTCCACTCCGCGATGGCCACCGCGCACGCCCGCCGGCTCTGCCCCAACGCCGCGTACCTGGTGCCGCGCTTCACCCTCTACCGCGCGGTCAGCGACATCGTGATGGAACTGCTGGGCGCGGCGTCCCCGCTGATCGAGCCGCTGAGCCTGGACGAGGCCTTCGTCGACCTGGAGGCGGGGGAGCGGGCCGTGGCGCCCCGGGAGGTCGCCGAGCGGCTGCGGGCCGACATCCGGGCCGCCACGGGCCTGACGGCGTCGGTGGGTCTGGCGGGCTCCAAGCTGCTCGCCAAGATCGCTTCCGAGCAGGCCAAGCCGGACGGCCTGGTGGTCGTCGAGCCCGGCACCGAGCGGGCACTGCTCGACCCGCTGCCGGTGCGCACCCTGTGGGGCGTCGGCCCCGCCACCGCCGAGCACCTGCGGCGGGCCGGCATCCTCACCGTCGCCGAGATCGTGCAGGCCGGGGAGCCCGAGCTGGTGCGGCTGCTCGGCAAGGCGCACGGCACCTCGCTGCACGCCATGGCCGCGGGGCTGGACAACCGCCCGGTGGTCGCCGACCGGGACGTGAAGTCGATCTCCGTGGAGGACACCTTCGACACCGACCTCACCGACCGCGCCCGGGTGCGGTACGAGATCGACCGGCTCGCGGAGCGCTGCGTGCAGCGGCTGCGCGGCGCGGGCCGTTCCGGGCGGACGGTCGTGGTGAAGATCCGGCGGTACGACTTCTCGACGCTCACCCGGTCCGAGACGCTCCGGGCGCCCACCGACGACCCGGCCGTCGTCCGGGAGACCGCACGCCGCCTGGTCGAGGCCGTCGACACCACCGGCGGGGTCCGGCTGCTCGGTGTGGGGGTGTCCGGGCTGGCCGACTTCACGCAGGAGGACCTGTTCGCCCAGGCTGCCCACGAGGCCGAGGACCGGGTGCGGGAGGCCCTGTCGGCAGAAGCCGCTGCGGGTCCCGCGGCGCCCCCGCCGGGCGCGTCCGCCGAGCTGGAGCTGCCCGCCGCGCCGCCGCCCGACCCCGCACCCGGCAGCCGCTGGCTTCCCGGCCAGGACGTCGAGCACGGTGTGGAGGGGCGCGGCTGGGTGCAGGGCAGCGGCGTCGGCCGGGTCACCGTTCGCTTCGAGGTCCCCTCGGACACCGTGCCGGGCCGGGTGCGTACGTTCGCGGTGGACGACCCGGCGCTCGCCCACGCCGAGCCGCTCGCGCTGGCCCCTCACGTGCCCGACCGGGGGCTGCTCGCGGGCTGAGCCGCGGGTGACCGGAGGGCGGTCAGCCGGCGTCGTCCGGGCGGCGGTCGCCGGAGGGCAGGTCGCCGAAGTCGCGCGGGCCGGTGCCGGGGGAGCCGGGGGAACCCGGCGGTTCGGTGGGGACGTCCATGCCGTAGTGGTGGTAGAGCTGGAGCTCCTGCTCGGGCGACAGATGCCGCCCGACGCCGAAATCCGGCGCGTCCCTGATCAGCGACTTCTTGTACGGGACCCGCAGCGCCTCGCCCACCAGCTCGCTCGGCTCCAGCGGGACGAACGCGTCACGCGTGAAGAAGCCGGTGCGCACCGCCGCCCACTCCGGGCTGCCGGTCGCGTCGTCGAGGTACACCTCGTCCACCGTGCCGATCTTCGTACCGTCACGGTCGACAGCGCGGCGGCCGATGAGGCTTCGCGGATCGATATCGGTCTGCACGGGTCCTCCAACCAGCATCCCAGCAACAGCGACACCTGCTGGTTACCACCAAAAGCCACATCACGGACGCTGTCGACCCGAATCTCCGGGCGGTTCGCGGCCAGATCCCGCTGGTAGGCTGGACGCAGGCTGTAGACCCCATGCGGGAGAGTCCTCCGGACACCTGCCACAGCGGCAGACCGGGGGCGCCGAAGGAGCAAATCCTCCCCGGAATCTCTCAGGCACCCGTACCGCAGGGGCGAGGTCACTCTGGAAAGCAGGATCCGCCCCGAGCAGCGCCGTTCGGGTCACGGATCTTCACCGAAGGTGAAAGTCTGCCCGCGCGCGGGTAAGGCGAAGCTCTCAGGTACTGATGACAGAGGGGGAGGCCGTACGGGCGCCCGTGCCGGGTGCCCCCGAAGGTCGTCGCAGACCAGGAGGCCTCCGCAGATGACTGATCCGACCGCACGCCGCCTTCCGCTCGCCGAGCTGGAAGCAGGGCTGCCCTTCGCCCGCCGGCACATCGGCCCCGACACCGCCGCGCAGGCCAAGATGCTCGCCCAGGTGGGCTACAGCTCGCTGGACGAGCTGACGGACGCGGCCGTACCGGACACCATCAAGAGCGCGGCGGCCCTCGCGCTGCCGCCCGCGCGCACCGAGGCCGAGGCGGTGGCCGAACTGCGCGCGCTGGCGGCGCGCAACCAGGTGCTCGCACCGATGATCGGCCTCGGCTACTACGGCACCTTCACCCCGCCGGTGATCCTGCGCAACGTCATGGAGAATCCGGCCTGGTACACCGCCTACACCCCCTACCAGCCGGAGATCTCGCAGGGCCGGCTGGAGGCGCTGATCAACTTCCAGACGATGGTCGCCGACCTCACCGGGCTGCCCACCTCCGGCGCTTCGCTGCTCGACGAGGGCACCGCGGCGGCCGAGGCGATGGCGCTGTCCCGCCGGGTCGGGAAGGTCAAGGAGGGCGTCTTCCTGGTCGACGCCGACACCTTCCCGCAGACCACCGCCGTCATCGGCACCCGCGCCGAGCCCACCGGTGTCGAGGTCGTCGTCGCCGACCTCAGCGACGGCATCCCCGCCGACGTGGCCGAACGCGGCGTCTTCGGCGTCCTGCTCCAGTACCCCGGGGCCTCCGGCGCCGTCCGCGACCTGCGGCCGGTCATCGAGCAGGCGCACGGCCTCGGCGCGGTCGTGACCGTCGCCGCCGACCTGCTGGCGCTGACCGTCCTGGCCTCGCCCGGTGCGCTCGGCGCGGACATCGCGGTCGGCACCACCCAGCGCTTCGGCGTCCCCATGGGCTTCGGCGGCCCGCACGCCGGCTACATGGCGGTGCGCGAGTCCTACGCCCGCAACCTGCCCGGCCGGCTCGTCGGTGTGTCCGTCGACGCCGACGGAGACACCGCCTACCGCCTCGCCCTGCAGACCCGCGAGCAGCACATCCGCCGGGAGAAGGCGACGAGCAACATCTGCACCGCTCAGGTGCTGCTCGCCGTGATGGCCGGGATGTACGCCGTCTACCACGGCCCCGACGGGCTGGAGCGGATCGCCCGCCGCACGCACCGCTACGCGGCCGTCCTCGCCGAGGGGCTGCGCGCGGCCGGCGCCGAGGTCGTGCACGGGGCGTACTTCGACACGCTCACCGTGCGCGTGCCCGGCCGGGCCGCCGAACTGGTCGCCGCCGCCCGCGACGCCGGGGTCAACCTGCGGCAGACCGACGCCGACCTGGTCGGCATCGCCTGCGACGAGACCACCACCCGCTCCCAGGTCGCCGCCGTGCTCGCCGTCTTCGGCGGCACCGCCGACATCGAGGAGCTGGACGCCACCGCACCGGACGCGCTGCCTGCCGGGCTCGCCCGCAGCGAGCCGTACCTGACGCACCCGGTCTTCCACCAGCACCGCAGCGAGACCGCCATGCTGCGCTACCTGCGGCGGCTCGCCGACCGCGACTACGCGCTGGACCGCGGCATGATCCCGCTGGGCTCGTGCACGATGAAGCTCAACGCGACCACCGAGATGGAACCCGTCACCTGGCCGGAGTTCGGCGCGCTGCACCCCTTCGCGCCCGCCGAGCAGGCCGAGGGCTACCTGGCGCTGATCCGCGGCCTGGAGGAGCAGCTCGCCGAGGTCACCGGCTACGACAAGGTGAGCCTCCAGCCGAACGCCGGATCGCAGGGCGAGCTGGCCGGGCTGCTCGCGGTGCGCGCCTACCACCGGGCCAACGGCGACACCGGCCGTACGGTCTGCCTCATCCCGTCCTCGGCGCACGGCACCAACGCCGCCAGCGCGGTCATGGCGGGCATGAAGGTCGTCGTGGTGAAGACCGGCCAGGACGGCGACGTGGACGTGGCCGACCTGCGCGCCAAGATCGAGCAGCACCGCGAGCAGCTGGCCGTGCTCATGGTCACCTACCCCTCCACGCACGGCGTCTTCGAGGACAACATCACCGACATCTGCGCCGCCGTGCACGACGCGGGCGGCCAGGTCTACGTGGACGGTGCGAACCTCAACGCGCTCGTCGGCCTCGCCCGCCCCGGGCGCTTCGGCGCCGACGTGTCGCACCTGAACCTGCACAAGACCTTCTGCATCCCGCACGGCGGCGGCGGCCCCGGCGTCGGCCCGGTCGCGGTCCGCGCGCACCTGGCGCCCTACCTGCCCAACCACCCGCTCCAGCCCGCCGCCGGGCCCGCCACCGGCGTCGGCCCGATCAGCGCGGCGCCGTGGGGCTCCGCCGGGATCCTGCCCATCTCCTGGACCTACGTGCGGCTCATGGGCGCCGACGGGCTGCGCGAGGCGACCCAGCAGGCGGTGCTCAGCGCCAATTACGTCGCCAAGCGCCTGGAGCCGCACTACCCGGTGCTCTACACCGGCCCCGCGGGTCTGGTCGCCCACGAGTGCATCGTCGACCTGCGGCCGCTGACCAAGGAGACCGGCGTCACCGTCGACGACATCGCCAAGCGGCTGATCGACTACGGCTTCCACGCGCCGACCATGTCCTTCCCGGTCGCCGGCACGCTGATGATCGAGCCGACCGAGAGCGAGGACCTGGCGGAGCTGGAGCGCTTCTGCGACGCGATGATCGCGATCCGCGCCGAGGTCGACAAGGTCGCCGACGGGAAGTGGCCCGCGGACGACAACCCGCTGCGCAACGCCCCGCACACCGCGGCCGCGCTGGGCGGCGACTGGGAGCACCCGTACACCCGGCAGGAGGCCGTCTTCCCGGCGGGCGTGCGGGCGGCGGACAAGTACTGGCCGCCGGTGCGCCGGATCGACGGGGCCTACGGCGACCGCAACCTGGTCTGCTCCTGCCCGCCGCTGGACGCCTACGACGCCTGACACCGGACGCCTGACGCCGGACACCTGACGCCACGACGCCCGGCGCGGGCGGACATGGCAAAGCCGGTTCCCTTGGCGACAGGGGAACCGGCCGGGTGTCGGGCGATGGCGCGGGCCCGCCGGTGACGGCGGCGGCTGCGCCGGTCAGGCCGCCGTCGTGACCTGCTCGCTGCCGAGCGGGCGGTGCGGGGCGATGATCTGCCCGTCGGGCAGCAGCTCCCCGGTGTCCTCGAAGAGCAGCACACCGTTGCACAGCAGGCTCCAGCCCTGCTCCGGGTGGTGGGCCACGGTGAGGGCCGCCTCACGGTCGGGGCCGTCGGCGGAAGGGCACTGCGGTTGGTGCTGGCACATGGATCGAGTCTTTCGCTGCGTGTGGTCAGTGGTGCGGTCGGTCGTGCGGTCTGCCTGGTGCATCTCCGTCCCCCGTGTGTGCGTGAGGCCGATCCCAGTGTTGTCCTCCTGGCGGCAATCCGCAGGGATTTCGCCGAGGCGATGCTTTCCGGAGAAGACGCGTCACCCGGGCGGGCGGTTGCCGTCACCCAGTGTTAAGGGCGGGGCAGGGAAGGCCGCACGACGGTGCCCCCGGCCGACCCGGCCGGGGGCACCCTTGCTGCTCCGGAGCGCGGCGTCAGGCCGGTGACCCCGCCAGCGGCGGCGGCGCCAGGCGCATGCGCAGCACCGGCGCCAGCTCTGTCATCCGGTACACCCGGTAGGCCGCGATGCCCGGCGGCGCGGGTGCCAGCGGCACCAGCAGGTCGTCCGGGTCGGGCTGCGCGGTGGCCGCCTCCGCCCGCGGGTCGCGGTGCAGCCACAGCGCGAGCATGTACAGGCCCGGTACCGACAGCAGATGCGGCTGGTACGTCGCCGGCAGCGCCTCGGCCTGGACCAGTGCCCGCTCGATCGACACCAGGAACGGCCCCTCCGAGAACCGCGAGAACACCCAGCCGTCGGGGGTCAGTACGGTCTCGCCCGCCGCGGCGACCCGGGCACCTGCCCTGATATGGAACCGCCAGCCCGTCAGCCGCGCCTGCGGCAGCGCTCCGGGAACGGCTGCCGGCTCGAACACGTGGACGGGCAGCGGGTGTTCGGCGGCCAGCGGCCCTTCTGCGGTGCGCAGCGCCGGCGTCCTGGCCTCAAGGACGGCGGTGGGCGAACTGAGCGCGGCGAGCACGCTCAGCAGGGCTGGGGCAGGAGCTGGGGGAACAAGCAGCGGCATGGTTGTCGCCTCTCACTGGGAGACACGTGGTGCGGGGAGGGCGGGCGCGGACGGCACGGTCGGTTCGATGCTCTGCGGGAGACCTGCTCAGGCACGTCCGGCGACGGCGGATGCATTGCCTTGTTCGCGGAGTTTATACGACGTGTGTTCGCTCCGTGTTTCATCTAGTCGATGCCAGTATTACGCGCAAGGCGAGAATTCGCCTTCCTCGCCGGACGTGTCGACGGCATTCCCGCAGCGTACGGGGAGGGCGCTGCATATTTCTGCGCGCCACGGACGGCCGGATCCCGACGGTCATTTCCCGTGCTTGCACGCCTCCGGTGGCAACTGAATGTGCCAGCGGAAAGTGCGCGCTTCGCCGCTAGTGCAAGCCTAGCGTGCGCGGCCCGCCCGGCGTGGCGTTATTCGATCATTTGGGTGGGCATCCTCCGATGGATGGCCGGGGGGCGGCCACGGGAGGGAGGGATCACCGATGGGTGAGAAGGTCGTCGCCAGCGGCTTCGAACCGGCCGACCGCGGGCGCTACCGGTACAAGCTCCAGCAGTGTCTGCTGGGGCTCGAGCGGCTGCTGGAGGGCAAGCGATTCGACCGGCCGCGCAATCTCATGGGCCTGGAGATCGAATTGAATCTCGCGGATTCCACGGGACTGCCCCGCATGATGAACGAAGAGGTGCTGGAGCGCATCGCGAGCCGTGATTTCCAGACCGAGCTCGCGCAGTTCAACATTGAGGTGAACATTGCCCCGCACCGGCTTTCCGGGCCGGTCTTCGACCGGCTCGCCGAGGAACTGCGCACCGGCCTGTCGTATGCCGACCGGATGGCCTCCGACGTCGGCGCCCGCATCGTCATGGTGGGAATTCTGCCCACCCTGCGGGCCGACGACCTGGTCACCGCCAACCTGTCGCGGGCCGACCGCTTCATGCTGCTCAACGACCGCATCCTGGCCATGCGCGGCGAGGACATCACCCTCGACATCGACGGTGTCGAGCACCTGGAGCACGCCTCGCAGTCCATCGCCCCCGAAGCGGCCTGCACCTCCACGCAGATGCACCTCCAGGTCACGCCCGGACGCTTCGCGGCGGTGTGGAACGCCGCGCAGGCGGTGTGCGGCCCGCAGGTCGCCGCCGGAGCCAACTCGCCCTTCCTCTTCGGCCGCGAGCTGTGGCGCGAGACCCGCCCGCTGCTCTTCCAGCAGTCCACCGACACCCGCCCGCAGGAGCTGCGCGCCCAGGGCGTGCGCCCGCTGACGTGGTTCGGCGAGCGCTGGATCGACTCCCCGCTCGACCTCTTCGCCGAGAACGTCCGCTACTTCCCGGCGCTGCTGCCCATCTGCGACGACGAGGACCCGCTGAGCGTGCTCGACGACGGGGGAGTGCCGCAGCTGCGCGAACTCACCCTGCACAACGGCACCATCTACCGCTGGAACCGCCCGGTCTACGCGGTCGTCGACGGTGTGCCGCACCTGCGGGTCGAGAACCGGGTACTGCCCGCCGGGCCCACCGTCGCCGACGTGCTCGCCAACGCCGCCTTCTACTACGGGCTGGTGCGCGCGCTGGCCGACGCGCCGCGCCCGGTGTGGCAGCGGCTGCCCTTCCGCGTCGCGGCCGCCAACTTCGACGCGGGCTGCAAGGACGGCATCCACGCCGTCATGCACTGGCCGCGCGGCCGCGGCGGCGGTCTCACCGAGATCCCGGCCGCCGAGCTGATCCGCGACGAACTGCTGCCGCTGGCGGCCTCCGGGCTGGACGCGTGGGGCATTGAACCGGCCGACCGGGACCGCTACCTCGGCATCATCGAGCAGCGCTGCCGGCTACGGACCAACGGCGCGGAGTGGCAGTGCGAGTCCTTCCACCGGCTGCTGGAACGCGGCCCGGACCGCATGGCGGCGCTGGCCGGGATGACCCGGCGCTACCGGGAGAACTCGGCGGAGGGCCGGCCGGTCCACGAGTGGGCCGCGGTCTGATCCCGCGCCCGCAGCCCAGGTCTGCGCCCAGGTCTGCGCCCGGGTCCGCCGACAAGCCCGCCGACGGGCCCGTGACCGGACACGGCGGCTTTGGACCGGGGGTGGCGGGGCGGCGGCAGGCGCGATCTTCGTATCTTGTCCTTCAGACACCCGCGCCGCTGGAGGACCCGCATGCACACACAGCCCCGCCCGGCGGACCAGACGGCGGAACCGGAACTCCCGGACCGCACGCTGCGCAGCGAGATGCTCATCGTCCTCGCGCTCTCACTCGGCGCCAGCGGGGTGTCCGCCCTCATCGACTTCATCGGCTCGGTGACCCGGCCGGGCGCGCTCAAGGACCAGGCCGCGACACTGGTCGGCTCCTACGCGCCGCACCGCCCCTGGCTCGACCTCGCCTGGCAGCTCTTCTACATCGCCACCGCCCTCGCACCGGTCGCGCTGGTCGCGCACCTGCTGGGCCGCGAACGCGCCGGGATGCGCTCCATCGGCTTCGACCTGACCCGTCCGCGCCTCGACCTGGCCCGGGGCGCGGTGGTCGCCGCGGTCATCGGCGGCACCGGGCTGGCCTTCTACCTCGGCGCCCGGGGGGCCGGTTTCAACCTCACGGTGGTACCGGAGTCGCTGCCCGACGTGTGGTGGAAGATCCCGGTGCTGGTGCTGTCGGCGGTGCAGAACGCGGTGCTGGAAGAGGTCATCGTGGTCGGCTACCTGCTGCGCAGGCTCGACCGGCTCGGCTGGACGCCGATGGCCGCGCTCGCCGCCAGCGCCGTGCTGCGCGGCTCGTACCACCTCTACCAGGGCATCGGCGGCTTCGTCGGGAACATGGCGATGGGCGTGGTCTTCGTGCTGCTCTACCGCCGGTGGGGCAGGGTCGGCCCGCTGGTCGCGGCGCACGCCCTCATCGACACCGTGGCCTTCGTCGGATACGCCCTGCTCGCGGGCAAGGTGGGCTGGCTGCCCACCGGATGAGCGGGGCCGAGCCCCCCGCCGGGGGGCTCAGGCGTGCTGCGGGACCTCGTCCTTGAGCACGGAACGCAGCTGCTCACGGAATTCGGGCGAGTCGGTGTGACCGTGCACGGACACGGCATGCTCGGCGGCCGCGCGCAGCACCTCGTCCTCCTCACCGGAGATCGTCAGGGTGCAGTTGCTCTCGCTCGGGTAGTCACGGCAGTCGGCGACCTTGCGCATGGCCCGTCACCTCCTTCGTGTGCTCCCTTCCGAGTCTACGAGCGCGGTCCGCGGACGCGGGCGGTGCGCGGCGGCGTACGGGGAAGACCGTATTGCCCGGCGGGGGGCGGGCCCGGTGCAGTGGAGGGGAGGAGGAGGCGAGTGCCATGACCGCCGCACCCACTGCACCTACCGCACCGGCCCCGCAGGACGCGGATGCCGCGCCGACGGCGGAGGAAGCGCGCGTGAGGGAGTTCCTGGAGAGGGTGATCGCCGACGGAGCCGCCGCGATGGCCGGGCTGTGCACCTCGATCGGGGACCGGCTCGGCCTCTACACGGCGATGGCCGGGGCGGGCCCGCTCACCCCGGCGGAACTGGCCGGACGCACCGGCCTCGACGAGCGCTACCTGCGCGAGTGGCTGGACGCCCAGGTGGCCGGGGAGTACCTGGACTACGACGCGGAGCGCGGCAGCTACATGCTGTCCGACGAGCGCGCCGCCGTCCTCGCGGACCCCGACGCCCCGACGTACGCGGCGGGCATGTTCACCATGCTCCAGGCGCTGTACGGCAGCGAGAACGCGCTGCTGGAGGCCTTCCGCACCGGTGAGGGTGTCGGCTGGGGCGAGCACGGGCCCGCGCTCTTCGAGGGCACGGCCAAGTTCTTCCGGCCCGGATACGCCGCGGCCCTGGTGCCCGAGTGGCTGGGCGCGGCCGACGGCGTGGTGGAGCGGCTGGAGGACGGCGGCCGGGTGGCCGACATCGGCTGCGGCTTCGGGTACTCCACCCTGCTGATGGCCGAGGCCTTCCCCGCCTCGCGCTTCCACGGCTACGACTTCCACCGCCCCTCGGTCGAGGCCGCCCGTACGCTCGCGGAGCGCGAAGGGCTCGCCGACCGCGTCCAGTTCGACGTGGCGAGCGCGCAGGACTACCCCGGTGAGAGCTACGACCTGGTCACCTTCTTCGACTGCCTGCACGACATGAGCGATCCGGGCGGCGCGCTGCGGCGGACCGAGCACGCGCTCGCCGACGGCGGCGTGTGCCTGCTCGTCGAGCCGAACGTGTCCGCGGACGTGACGGAGAACGTCCATCCGATCGGGCGCGGCCTGTCGGCGGCGTCGGTCGCGGTCTGCCTGCCCTCCGCGCTGGCCCAGCCGGGCCCGGAGGCGCTCGGCAACCACGCGGGCGAGGACGCGATGCGGCGGATCGCGGACGGCGCCGGACTGCACCACTGGGAGCTGGCCGCCGAGAGCCCGGTCAACCGGGTGTACGCGGTGACCCGCTGAGCCACCCGCACCGCCGTACCGCGGGCGCGCCCGCACCCCCGTACCGCGGGCGCGCCTTGACCCGGGCGCTCGCCCTCGCGAGGCTGGAGGTATGGGCGCGGTCGGAGCCGCGGGCCTGCGGCGGATGCTCGCCGTGGTGGACCTGCTGATCGACGCCGACGACGAGGAACGGCTCGTCCCGGCCCTGCTGCCGGTGCTCCTCTCCGCCCTCCCCGGGGACAGCGTCGTGTGGTCCCCGCGCCCCGGTCCCGCCGCCCCGCTCACCCTGCCGGACGGGCTGCTCGGCCCGGGGCTGCTCGCCGCCTACCGGCGGGGCGCCCCGGACGACCCGCTGGTGGCCCACACCACCGACGGACCGGGCACCCCGGCGTGCCGCTCGCGGATGCAGAGCCGCGCCGACTACCACGCGCTGCCGGTCTACGCGGACGTCTACCGCCGGGTGGGCGCGGACGACCAGCTCGCGATGTCCTTCCCCGCGGGGACCGAGGGCGGCGTCCGGCGGCAGGTGTGCGTGGCCGTCAACCGCAGCGGCAGCGACTTCGGCGACACCGACCTGGAGGTCGCCGCCATGCTCCGGCCGCGCCTCGGCCGCACCTTCGGCCGGCTGCACCGCGCCCCGCCCGCGCGGGCACTGGTCAGCCGCCGGGAGGCGGAGGTGCTGACACTGCTCGCGCACGGGTTCACCAACGGGCAGATCGCCCACCGGCTGGCCATCAGCCCGCGCACCGTCGACAAGCACCTGGAGCACGCCTACCCCAAGCTCGGGGTGTGCGGCCGGGTCGAGGCGGCCAACGCCTGGCGGACGGACACCTGGCCGCCGCCGGTGGCGTAGGGCCGACGGCCGCGCGGGGCGCACAGGGATGCTGCGGGCCCGTCCCCCCCGGCGGGCCCGCAGCGGTACCCGGGTCCGGCCGGGGACGGGGGTCAGCGCTTGGCCTGGTTGAAGCGGACCTCGTTGCCCGCCGGGTCGCGGAAGGCGCAGTCGCGGACGCCGTACTGCTGGTCGGTGGGCTCCTGGACGACGTCCGCGCCCGCCGCCGAGAGCTTCTCGAACGTCGCGTCGACGTCGTCGGACCAGAACACCACCCGGCCGTAGACGCCCTTGGCCATGAGGTCGGCGACGGCCTCGCGGTCGGACGGCGTCATGTTCGGGTTCACCGCCGGGGGTTCGAGGACGATGTCGACCTCCGGCTGGGCGGGCGAGCCGATCGTGACCCAGCGCATGCCGTTGTAGCCCACCTCGTTGCGGACTTCGAGGCCGAGCATGTCGCGGTAGAACTCGATCGCCTTGTCGTGGTCGTCCACGGCCAGGAAGGTGTGGGAGAGCTTGATGTCCATGCCGGTCACGCTACGGCAGGGCCACCCGCGCGTACTTCTTTGATCCTGACCGGTCGGGTGACGATCCGGGCGACGCAGGACGGCAGCGCGGCGAGCTCGGTGTGGTTGCGCGCCCGGTAGGCGCGCGGGGACTCGCCGACCAGTTCGGTGAAGCGGGTGCTGAACGAGCCGAGCGACGAGCAGCCCACCGCCATGCACACATCGGTCACGGACATGTCGCCGCGCCGCAGCAGCGCCTTGGCGCGCTCTATGCGGCGCGTCATCAGGTACGCGTAGGGCGTCTCGCCGAACGCCGCGCGGAAGCTGCGCGAGAAGTGCCCCGGAGACATCAGCGCGTCGCGCGCCAGCGCCGGGACGTCCAGCGGCTGCGCGTACTCCCGGTCCATACGGTCGCGGGCCCGCCGCAGCCGGACCAGATCCGATCTGTCCATGCCTTCAGTGTGCCCGACCCCACCGACAGCGCCGGGTCCGCCGATCCGCTCTGCCCCTTCCGACCGGGGCGTTTCCCGGTCCGCCCGGCCGTTGGCCGGAAGGGCTTGCCAGACGACAGTCACCGATATATCGTTGAAGCATCGCGAACGATCACGATAGGAGAAAACGTTATGCGTGGACATCATCACGGACACGGACCCTGCGCGCACGGCGAGCACGGTCCCGGAGAACGCGACGGACGCCGGGCCGCCTTCGGCCCGTTCGGGCCGCCCTTCGGCGGCGGCGGGCCCTGGGGCCCCGGAGGACGGGGCCGCGGCGGACCGCGCGGCCGGGCGCGGCGCGGCGACGTACGGGCATCGATCCTGGCCCTCCTCAAGGACCGGCCGATGCACGGCTACGAGATGATCCAGGAGATCGCCGACCGCAGCGGCGGCGCGTGGAAGCCGAGCCCCGGCTCGGTCTACCCGACGCTCCAGCTGCTGGAGGACGAGGGCCTGATCACCAGCACGAGCGAGGGCGGCAAGAAGCTCTTCACGCTCACCGACGAGGGCCGCACCGAGGCCGAGGCCGGATCCGAGGCGCCCTGGGAGGACGCCGGTCGCGGCGTCGACTGGGAGGCCATGAACGAGATAAGGAAGGCCGGCGGCGGTCTGGTCGAGGCCTTCCGCCAGGTATGGGTCGCGGGCACCCCCGAGCAGCGCGAGAAGGCGCTCACGGTGGTCAACGACGCCCGCAGGCGGCTCTACCTGATCCTCGCCGACGAGGACGACGGCAGGGACGGCGGGGCGGACGGCGGCAAGTTCCGCAAGGACACCGGCCCGGCCTCCTGAGCCGCCCGCCCGCGGGCAGGCACGGGGGAACGCAGGCCCCCGGGGGTTCGTCCCCCGGGGGCCGCGCCGCGTTCGGCGGGGTGCTCAGCGGGCGACCGGCTCGCCCGGCGCGCCGTCCGCCGTCTCGCGCGCCGCGTCCCGCGGGGCGGAGGCGAGCCGGGCCGGAAGCGTCAGGGCCAGGACCGCGGCGACGGCGAGCACACCCGCGGCCACCCGCAGCGCCAGCGCGTAGCCGTGCGTCGCGGCGACCGCGGGCGCCATGCCGCCCGCCACGTGGTGCCGGACGTACCGCAGCGCGGGCGGGACGAGCGCGGCCAGCCCGAGCGACGCGCCGACCTGCTGCATCGCGGTCTGCACCCCCGAGGCCAGCCCCGCGTCCTGGCCCGTCACCCCGTGCAGCGCCCCGTTGGTCAGCGCCGGATAGCCGACGGCGTTGAAGAAGCCGTAGACCAGCAGCGCGGGCATGATCCCGGCGGCGAACGAGGCGTGCACGGCGAGCCCGCCCGCGGCCAGCAGCAGCCCGCCCGCACTGCCCGCGAAGGCCGTGGCCAGCGTCGCCCGCACCCCGAACCGCGGCATCAGCGCCGTGGACACCGCCATGCCGGCACCGATGGCCAGCGTGAACGGGATGTACGCCAGGCCCGTCCGCAGCGGCGACCAGCCCAGCACCTGCTGGAGGTACAGCGTCAGCAGGAACGCGTACGTGTGGAAGGCGGCGAGCGACAGCACGCTCGCCGCGTTGGACGTCACCCGGGTGCGGTCGGCGAAGAAGCGCGGCGGCAGCACCGGATCCGCCGCCCGCGTCTCCCACCACACCGTGCAGGCCAGCAGCGCGAGCCCGCCGAGCAGCGGCGCCAGCACCCGCCCCGAGCCCCACGGGTGGCCGGCCGCCTGCAGCAGCCCGTGGACGACCGCCACCAGCGCCCCCGTCGCCCCCGCCGCACCGGCCAGGTCGACGCCCCGGCCGGTGCGCGCCATCCGGCTCTCCGGGATCACCCGCGGGACCATGACCAACGCGAACAGTGCGACGGGGAGGTTGACGAAGAAGACCCACCGCCAGCTCACCAGATCCGTCAGCGACCCTCCGACGACCGAGCCGACCGCGCTGCCCACCGCAGCCGTGCCGCCCCACACCCCGAGCGCCCTGGTGCGCTCCTTCGGGTCGGGGAAGAGCACCGGGATCAGCCCGAGCGCCGCGGGGCCCGCGAGCGCCTCGCCGAGGCCCTGCGCGAAGCGGCCGCCCACCAGTGCGGCCGAGGAGCCCGCGGTGCCGCACACCGCCGAGGCCGCGCCGAAGACCAGCACCCCGGCGACGAAGCCGCGCCGCCGCCCGTACAGGTCCGACAGCCGGCCGCCCAGCAGCAGGAAGCCGCCCGCGGTCAGCACGTAGCCGTTGACCACCCACGGCAGGCCCCCGGGCGAGAAGTGCAGGCCGGACTGGATGCGGGGGAGGGCGATGTTCACGACCGTGACGTCCATCATGAGCATGAACTGCACCGCCGTCAGGATGCCCAGCGCCGCCCACCGCCGCGGGTCCGGCGCCCCTTGCGCGCGGTCCGTGCCGTACGTCGTCCCGTCCCTGCTGCCCATCGCCCGCCCGTTCCCTGGTCGACACCGTCTCGGCAAGCAGACGAGACAGCACCCCCGGGCGGTGACACGGCCCCGGTCAGACCCCCGGGCGGCTCGACCCGCGGATGACCAGCCGGGTCGGGATGATGCGCGGCTGCACCGGAGCCACCGGGGCCGCGTCGATGAGCCCGCGCAGCGCCGCGACCGCCGCCTCGCCCAGGCCGCGCTGGTCCTGGGCGACGGTGCTCAGCGCCGGGCGCACCAGCGAGGCCGCGTCGATGTCGTCGAAGCCGACCACGGCCAGGTCGCGCGGCACCGACAGGCCCTCGTCGGCCGCCGCGTGCATCGCGCCGATCGCCATCTGGTCGCCCGCGGCGAAGACGGCGGTGGGGCGGTCCGGCAGCGCCAGCAGCCGCTTGCCCGCGCTCTGCCCGCTGGCCAGGAAGAAGTCGCCCTCGGTCACGTACTCCGGCGGCACGCTCAGGCCCAGCCGGGCGCAGGCCCGCCGGTAGCCCGCGAGGCGCTCGGCGGCGGGCGGCAGGTGCAGCGGGCCGGTGACGGTGGCGATGCGCCGGTGACCGAGGTCGTACAGGTGCTGGACGGCCGCCTCGGCGCCCGCCGCGTTGTCGGAGCTGACCCGTACCGTACGCGGTCCGGTGAAGGCGGTGTCGATGCCCGCGCAGGGCACCCCCGAGTCGGCGAGGGCGCGCAGGCAGCGGTCGTCCGGCGGGGTGGTCAGCACGATCACGCCCTCCAGGTTGTGCCGCCGCACCGCCTGGAGGTGCGCGGTCTCCTGGTCCTCGGCGCCCGGCGTGGTGAGCAGCATCAGGTGGTAGTCCGCCTCGGACAGCGCGGTGCGCACGGCGCTCAGCAGGCCCAGCAGATAGGGGTTGTGCAGGCCTATCGCCTCCTGGCCGCTGTCCCACACCAGGCCGACGGTGTCCGAGCGGCGCCGGACGAGCGTGCGGGCGGGTTCGTTGGGCGCGTAGCCCAGCTCGCTCGCGAGCGCGCGGATCTTGGCGCGGGTGGCCTCGCTCACCTCGGCCCTGTCGTTCAGGGCGCGGGAGACGGTGGCGGTCGACACCCCGCTGCGGCGGGCGAGTTCACGGATGTTCACGACGGACCCGTTCTGCGCGAGAGGAAATGGGCGGATGTGCGGGCGGGGGATTGCGGGACAGGGGCGGTACACGGACGGACGGAGGAGAACGACAGGAAAACGCGGCGAAAAGCGTGCTGCACACAGTCTTGACGATCAGTCGGGGCGAGGACAGACTTCCCGCCGATCGGAAACGTTTACGGCACGGTCGGCCCCGGCAAGCCCGGGGATCCCCAACAGGAACGGGACGCCTGCGATGCCAACGAACGCTCGACGACTGCGCATGAGAACCCTTCTGACACTGGCCACCGCGGCCGCCTGCGTGGCGGCGGTGGCCTCCGTACCGGCCCAGGCCGGTGACAATCCCACCTACACCAACGCCAACGCCCCTGTCGACGTACGGGTCAAGGACCTGCTCAAACGCATGACGCTCGACGAGAAGATCGGCCAGATGGACCAGATCTCCGTGGTGCGCATGCAGGGCGACTGCCAATGGAGCGGCGGCGCCTTCACCGAATCGTGCATGAAGAACGTACTCGTCGACAATGCCGCCGGGTCCGTTCTCTCCGGCGGCGGCGCGGGACCTTCGGTCAACACCCCGCAGAACTGGGCCGTGATGGTCAACGCGGTGCAGAAGTACGCGATCGAGAAAACCCGCCTGCACATCCCCGTCATCTACGGCGTGGACGCGGTGCACGGACACAACAACGTGCTGGGCGCGACGATCTTCCCGCAGGAGATCGGCCTCGGCTCCACCTGGGACCCGGCCCTCGTGGGCGACGCGGGCGCCGCCACCGCCAAGGCCGTCGCCGCGACCGGCATCGACTGGAACTTCGCCCCGGTCGCCGACATCGCCCGCGACCAGCGCTGGGGACGCTACTACGAGACCTACGGCGAGGACCCGCTGCTGTCCGGCACGCTCGCGGCCGCCGCGGTCTCCGGCATCCAGGGCGCGGACGGCGCCAAGAAGGTCGCCGCGACGGTCAAGCACTTCGCGGGCTACGGCGAACCGGGCAACGGCCACGACCGCGTCCCCGGCGACGTCTCGCTGCGCTACCTCCAGGACACCCTGCTGCCGTCCTACAAGCAGGCCATCGACGCCGGTGCGATGTCGGTGATGGTCAACTCCGGTGCCATCAACGGCATCCCGGCCACCGGCTCGCATTACCTGCTCACCGATGTGCTGCGCAAGCAGTTCGGCTTCAAGGGCGTCGTGGTCAGCGACTGGGCGGACGTCAGCGCGCTCCAGACCAGCTACCACGTCGCCGCCGACTACCCCGCGGCCGTCGCCAAGGCCGTCAACGCCGGTCTGGACATGGCGATGGAGCCCTACGACGCGCAGGGCTTCAGCGCCGCGCTCAGGACCGCCGTCCAGCGCCACCTGGTCTCCGTCAAGCGCATCGACGAGTCCGTGACGCGCATCCTCACCATGAAGTTCCGGCTCGGGCTGTTCGAACACCCCTACGTGGACGCCTCGAAGGCCGACGGGCGTGTCGTCGGCGCCGACACCGCGCTCGCCCGGCAGGCCGCCGACGAGTCACAGGTGCTGCTGCGCAACGAGGGCGGCGTGCTGCCCATCTCCTCCGGCGCGAAGAAGATCGTGGTCGCCGGCTCCTACGCCGACGACATCAACGACCAGGCCGGCGGCTGGACCGTCGGTTGGCAGGGCGTGCCCGACGGGGTGACGCTGCCCGGCACCACCGTGCTGGAAGGGATCAAGGAGGCCGCGCCCTCCGGTACGTCGGTGGTCCGCGCGACCTCCGCGGACGACGCGGTGACGCAGGCGAAGGACGCCGACCTGACCGTCGTCGTGGTCGGCGAGAAGGCCGCCGCCGAAGGCAGCGCCGACGCCCCGCGCCCCGAACTGAGCGCCGACCAGCAGGCGCTGGTCACATCCCTGAAGGCGACCGGCAAGCCGGTGGTCACCGTCGTGCTGGCCGGCCGCCCGCTGGTGCTCGGCGGCGCCGACGGCACGCAGGGCCTGCTGATGTCCTGGCTGCCCGGCAGCGAGGGCGGCCACGCGGTGGCCGACGTGCTGTTCGGCAAGGTCAACCCGAGCGGCCGGCTCAGCGCGTCATGGCCCAAGGACATCGGCAATGAACCGCTGTACTACCAGCAGCTCCCCGGCACCAACGCCGGACCGGAGTCCACCTACGACGCGGCCTACCGCTTCAGCGCGGGCCTGTCCTACACCACCTACGCCTTCGACTCGCTCAAGGCCGGCTCCGCGACCGCCCGCAGCCGCGACACCATCAGCCTCAAGGTCGGGGTGTCCAACACCGGCGACCGCGCGGGCGACCTCGTCGTGCCGGTGTACGTCTCGCAGCCGACCAGTGACGTCCTCGCGCCGCCCACCAAGCTCGTCGCCTTCACCCGCGTCCACCTCGCGGCGGGCCAGAGCACGACGGTCACCCTCAAGGTGCCGCCGAACCGGCTCGCGGTGACCCAGGGCGACATCGACGGCTCGGGCCCGCAGCAGGTCGCGCCCGGTGCGTACGTCTTCACCGCGGGCAGCGTGACCACCACGGTCACCGTGCACTGACGCCCGTCGCCCGCGCTCTCCGTGGGCCTGCGGCGGGCCGCGAACGGGGCTTTCCCCGCGCGCGGCCCGCCGTGCCGCACCCCCCGGCCGCGCACCGCCTGCCAGGCTGGACGCGCCCGGGGACGGACGGTGCCCGGCCGAGCGCACGAAGGAGGCGGCACATGCACGACGGCGAGGAGCCGGGGGCCGGTCCGGCGATGCCCGGGGGTCTCGGTCCGGGCGGGCCCGCGGACCCGGCGGACGTGGACCGCGCGCTGCTGGAGCGGATCAGGGCCGCGCCCGTGCTCGCCGGGCCGCTGCCGCACTTCGACCCGGACCGGGCACCCGACGCGCCGGGCCCGCTGCTCGCCGGGTGGCTCGACCGGGCGCTCGCCGACGGGCTGCCCGAGCCGCACGTGATGACGCTGAGCACCGCCGCGCCCGACGGGACACCGAGCGCCCGGGTCCTGATGCTGCGCGGGGTGGACTCCGCCGACTGCTCCGTCGTCTTCGCCGGGGACGCCCGCAGCCGCAAGGGCCGCGACCTCGCCGCCCACCCCGTCGCCGCCGCGACCTTCTACTGGCCCGCGCACGGCCGCCAGATCCGGCTCGCCGGGCCGGTCGTGACGCTGTCCGCCGAGGCCGCCTGGCGGGACTTCCTCGGCCGCAGCCCCGCCTCCCGCGTCGCCGCCTTCACCGGCACCGTCAGCGCGCCGCTCGCCGGCCCCGAGGAGTACGCGCGCGAGCGGCTCGCCGCCGAGGCGCTGGTGTCCGCCGAGCCCGACCGTGTGCCCGAGTGGCACACCGTCTACCGGCTGCGCGCCCGTGAGGCCGAGTTCTTCCAGGCCGACCCGCACCGCGGCCACCTGCGGCTTCGTTACACCCGCGACGGCGACCGGAGCCCCGGGAACGGCGACTGGACCCGCACCTTGCTGTGGCCATGACTCATCCCAGGGGAGGAGAGCGCGCCGGGCACCCCCCTCCGCGGGCGGATGCGAAATGGACCGCTGAGCCGATGCGCCGGGCACGGTCACTCTGCTGAGATGGGTGGCGTGTACAGCGACCAGGGGCCGCAGCACGAGCCGGCCCGTCCCGCGGACGACGCCCACCTCACGGCCGAGGTGCGCGCCGTCCTCGCCGACGCCCGCCGCCGCGCGGTCCGGGACGGCGACACGCAGGCCGACACCGCGCACCTGCTGCACTCCCTGCTGGAGCACGACCCGCACGCCCGTGCCGCCTGCGACGCCCCGCCCGGCCGGTCCGCCCGCGTGCTCGGCTACCTCGTCCAGCGCAGCATCGGCTACGGGCTGCGCTGGCGCGGCTCCGTGGAGGATTCCGGTGAGATACCCACCCTCACCCTGACCGCCCCCGGCTGGAGCCCCGCCGCGGCGACCGCGCTGCGCGGCGCCGCCGAACTGGCCCGGCTGCGCGGCCGGGACGAGGCCGACGGCATCGACCTGCTGCACGCCCTCACCGCCGACCCGGACTGCCGCGCCGCGGACGTCCTGCGCGCGGCGGGCCTCGATCCGGACGAACTCCACGAGGCACCCGGGGCCGTTCCGGAGGAGCGCGGTGTCAGGAATTCTGAGGATGACGGTCCTGTCGGGGGCTGACATGATGGCCGGATGCGCGGATCCGGTATGAGGAGCAGGGGACTTGGGCTCGCCGTGCTGTCGGCGTGCGCCTTCGGCGGCTCGGGGGTGGCCGCCAAACCGCTGATCGACCTCGGGTTCTCCCCGCTCCAGGTGGTGTGGATGCGGGTGATGGTCGCCGCGCTGGTGCTGGCACCCGTCGCCCTGCGCTACCGCACGCTGCCCCGCCGCAAGCCCGCGCTGATCGCCGGGTTCGGCCTGCTCGGCATCGTGGGCTGCCAGGCCCTCTACTTCGTGGCCATAGACCGCATACCCGTCGGCGTCGCCATCCTCGTCGAATTCCTCGGCCCCGCCCTGCTGCTGGGCTGGATCCGGCTCGTCCAGCGCCGCCCCGTCACCCGGGCCGCCGCGCTCGGCGTCGTCCTGGCGACCGGCGGCATGACGTGCGTCGTCGAGATCTGGTCCGGCCTCGCCTTCGACGCGCTCGGACTGCTCTACGCGTTCGGGGCCGCGTGCTGCCAGGTCGCGTACTTCGTGCTCGCCGACCACGGGACGGACGGGGAGGACGCGCCCGAACCGGTCGCCGTGATCGCGCACGGGCTGCTCGTCGGGACGCTCGTCCTCACGCTCGTCGCCCACCCCTGGACCATGCGGTGGTCCGACCTCGGGCACCAGGCCGCGCTCGGCGACCGCGACGTCCCGGCGGTGCTGCTCGTCGGCTGGATCGGCCTGGTCTCCACGGTGGTCGCCTACCTCGCCGGGGTCACCTCCGTCCGCACGCTCAGCCCGCAGGTCGCGGCGGTCGTCGGCGTGCTGGAGGCGGTGGTCGCCACGGTGCTGGCGTGGATACTCATCGATGAGCATCTCGGGGCCGCGCAGATCGCCGGCGGCGCGCTTGTGCTGGCCGGTGCGTTGGTGGCCCAGACGGCCGCTGCTCGCCCCGCCGGGGGGCTTCCCGACGCCCCCGAGCCGACCCCCGCGGCCCGGCCCGCGACCCCCGAGCTTCTGCGCTGAGCGCTTCCGCGGGGGCGGGCGGGGGCGCTCCGGGGTGCCTCGTGCGGTGCTTTGTGCGGCCTTCTGCCGGTGGTGGGTTGCGCGCGCAGTTCCTCGCGCCCCTTTTCGCTCCGGGGTGCCTCGGGGGGTGCTTTGCGCGACCTTCCGCGCGTGGGGGCTGGTCGCGCAGTTCCCCGCGCCCCTTTCGCCACGGGGTGCCTCGGGCGGTGCTTTGCGCGGCCTTCTGCCGGTGGTGGGTTGCGCGCGCAGTTCCTCGCGCCCCTGGTGGGTGCCCTCTGCGTGGAGGGTGAGCGTTTTTCAGGGGCGCGGGGAACTGCGCGACCGGCCACGACGGCGGGAAGATCGCGACTCCTACCGCAAGGGGCAGCCCGGGGCGAAAAAGGGGCGCGGGGCACCGCGCGGGGCACCCCGGGGCGGCTATCGTGAGCCCCATGCATGCAACCGTTCTCCCGCCGCCCGCGGCGTAATCGCGGGCAGCGAAGGGGTCTGAGGACGACGTAGACACGGTCCGGCGCGAGCGCCGGGGCGGTCGGTGCTGCCCGCACGCAGGGACGAGTGATCCGACCACCCATCCTTTCGCGGGAGAATTCCGTGTTCTTCAGGCACTTCTTGAGGCATGCCTCCGCCCCGGCCACCCGGGGCCTGATCTATGTCGTCATCGCGGCCACCGGCTGGGGTACGGCGGGTGCCGTCGCGGCCGCGCTGTACGGCCGCAGCGGGCTCGGGCCGCTGGCCCTCACGTTCTGGCGCGCCGCCGGCGGCTTCGTGCTGCTGCTCGGGGTGCGGCTGGTACGCCGCCCGGCGCGGGGCGGGACGACGGTGGGCCGGGTGCTGGCGACGGGCGCCGGTCTGACCGTCTTCCAGGCCGCGTACTTCTGCGCGGTGCGGTCGACCGGTCTGGCGGTCGCGACCGTCGTGACGCTCGGCTCCGGTCCGGTGCTGATCGCGCTGGCCGCGCGGCTGGTGATGGGCGAGCGGCTGGGCCGCGGCGGTGTCCTGGCGGTGGCGGGCGCCCTCGGCGGGCTGGCCGTGCTGGTGCTGGGTGACGGCGGCGGCACCTCCGTACGTCCCGCGGGTGTCGCGCTCGCGGTGCTGTCCGCCGCGGGCTATGCGGCGATCACCGTGCTGACCCGCTGGTGGGGCCACCGGGGCGAGGCGGGCGACCCGTTCGACATGTCGATGTGGGCGTTCGGGCTGTGCGCGGTCGTGATGCTCCCGGCGGCCTGGGCCGAGGGGCCGCTGCCGCACGCGGCGGACCTCGGCCGCACCCTGCTGCTGCTCGGCTATCTCGCCTCGGTGCCGACGGCGCTTGCGTACGGGCTGTACTTCGCGGGCGCGGCCGTGCTGCGTGCCGCGACGGTGTCGGTGATCGCGCTCATCGAGCCGCTGTCGGCGACGGTCCTGGCGGTCACGCTGCTCGGCGAGCGGCTGACCGCGGCGACCGTGGTGGGCGGGCTGTGCCTGCTGGCCGCGGTCGCCGCGCTCGCGGCGGACGAGGCGCGTGCGGCGCGCCGCCTGCCGCGGCAGGCGGGGCCGGTGGCCGGGGGAGTGGCGGTCAGCGCCGTACCGGCGGCAGGTAGTCCGGCAGCGGCGGTGTCGCCTGGCCCGGAAGCCGCGCCGGTTCGGGGGCGCCGTACGCCGTAGCGACCGGGACGACGCCCGACCAGTGGGGGAGCCCGATGTCCTCGGGCTCCTCGTTGGGCCCGCCGGTGCGCGTCTTCGCCGAGACCTCGCCGAGGTCGAGGCGTATCACGGCGGTCGCCGCGAGCTCCTTCGCGTTGGGTCGCCGGGTGTCGGCGGACCTGCCGGGCACCGCCTGGTCGACGATGGCGTCCAGCGCGGCGGCTCGCTCGTCCGGGTTGGTGACCTCGTACGCGGTGCCGTGCACCACCACCGAGCGGTAGTTGAGGGAGTGGTGGAAGGCGGACTTGGCGAGCACCAGGCCGTCCACGTGCGTGACGGTGAGGCAGACCGGGAGGCCGCCGTCGGCCGCGCCCCGCAGCGGGCGGGAGCCGGTGGACCCGTGCACGTACAGCCGCTCGCCGCTGCGCGCGTACAGCGTCGGCAGCACCACGGGCGCGCCGTCCCGTACGAAGCCGAGATGGCAGACGTACCCCTGGTCGAGGATCGCGTGCACGGTCGCGCGGTCGTAGGCGGCCCGCTCCCGGGAGCGGGTGGGGACGGTGCGGTCGGTGGCGGCGTACGTGCCGAGCTGCTCGGCGGGCTCGCCGGCGGGAGTGTCGGCCGTCGGGGTCGGCATGGCGCGATCCTTTGCACTAGTGCATAATCAGCTTTGTGCTAGGAGAGTACAGAATCACAGGTCGCGGCGCATCGGGTATTGCCGCCGACATCGAACGGGCCGTCGGCGGCGGTGCGCTGCGCCCCGGCGACGCCCTGCCGCCGCTGCGCGAGCTGGCCGCCGAACTGGGCGTCAACTCCAACACGGTCGCCGCCGCCTACCGGCTGCTGCGCGACCGCGGGGTCATCGAGACCGCGGGCCGCCGCGGCAGCCGGGTGCGTGCCCGGCCCGCGACCACACCGCGCGACCAGATCCCCATCGAGGTGCCCGCGGGCGTCCGCGACGTCTCCAAGGGCAACCCGGACGTCGCCCTGCTCCCGCCGCTGGGCGACGCGCTGGCCGCGGCCGCCGCCGAGCACGCGCTGCGTCCGACGCTCTACGGCGGCCCGCCGGTGGACGCCGACCTGGAGCGGATGGCGCGCGCCGCGCTGGACGCCGACGGGGTGCCCGCCGGGCCGATCGGCCTCAGCTCCGGGTCGCTCGACGCGATGGAGCGGGTGCTGACGGCGTATCTGCGGCCCGGCGACGCGGTGGCCGTCGAGGACCCGGGCTGGGGCAGCCTGCTGGACCTGGTCCCGGCGCTGGGCCTGCGGACGGTGCCGGTCGCGGTGGACGACGACGGGCCGGTCGCCGTCGAGGTGGCCCGCGCGCTGAAGGGCGGCGCCCGCGCCCTGATCGTGACCGCCCGCGGGCAGAATCCCACCGGCGCCGCCGTCTCCGCCGCCCGCGCCGCCGAGCTGCGTGCCCTGCTGGCCGGGCACCGCGAGGTGCTGGTGATCGACGACGACCACATCCACGGCGCCGTCGAGCTGCCGCTGCACTGCCTGTCGGGCGTCACCGACCACTGGGTGCTGATCCGCTCGGTCGCCAAGGCGTACGGCCCCGACCTGCGGCTCGCGCTCTACACCGGCGACGCGACGACCGTGGACCGGGTGCGCGGCAGGCACCGGCTCGGCGCGGGCTGGGTGAGCCACCTGCTCCAGCGCACGGTCGTCCACCTGTGGCGGGACGGCGCGGTCGACCGCGCGGCGGTGGCCGCCTCGTACGGGCTGCGGCGCGACGGGCTGGTGCGGGCGCTGGCCGAGCGCGGGGTGGCGGCCCACGGGCGCAGCGGGATGAACGTCTGGGTGCCGGTCAGCGACGAGACCGGCGCGGTGGCCGGGCTGCTCCAGCACGGCTGGGCGGCCACGCCCGGCGCCCGCTTCCGGGTCCGTTCGGCCCCCGCCGTCCGGCTGACCGTCTCGACGCTGGAGCCGGACGACATCGCGCCGCTGGCCGACGCCGTCGCGGCGGTGCTGCGCGCTCCCGCCGCCGGTGAGGTCCGCCACGGCTGAGCCGCGGGCCCGGCCTACTTGCGGGGGCGGCGCTGGGTGAGGGCGGCCCCGGCGAGGATGACGACGGCGCCGACCGGCTCGTTCCAGTGCAGCGTCTCGCCGAGCAGCAGCACACCCGCGGCGGTCGCGACGATGGGGATCAGGTACGTCACCATCGCCCCGATCGTCGGGCCCTTCTCGGCGACCAGCCCGTACTGGATCAGGAAGGCCACACCCGTGCCGAGCGCCCCGAGCGCCAGGACCGACAGCACCGACTTCGCGGGCCAGCTGTCCGGCACGGAGGTGAAGAAGGGGGTGACGACGAGCAGTTGCAGCGTGCCGACCAGCAGCTGGCTCGCGGACACCGCCAGGTGGGAGCCGCCGGTGCCGCTCAGGGTCCGCCGGACGTACGCCCAGCCCACCGCGTAGCTGACTGCCGCGGTCAGCGCCATCAGCGTGCCCTTGGGGTCCTGCCCGGCGAAGCCCTGCCAGGCGCCGAGCACCGTGAGCACCCCGATGAAGCCGAGGCCCACGCCCGCGAAGCGCTCGCGCGAGGGCCGGTCCTCGGACAGCGCGACCAGCGACACCAGCATCGAGAACAGCGGGGTCGCCGCGTTGCATATCCCGGCCAGCATCGACGGGATCGTCTGCTCCGCGGTGGCGAAGAGCGTGAACGGCAGCGAGTTGAGCAGGAAGGCGGCGACGAACAGGTGCAGCCAGGTGCGCGGCGAGCGCGGCAGCCGGTCGCGCCGCACGGCCACGGCCGCCGCGAGCACCGCCGTGCCGAACACCATCCGCCCCAGCGTCACCTGGAGCGGTGCGAAGGCCTCGTTGCCGACCTTCATGAACAGGAAGCTGAAGCCCCACACCAGGCCGAGTGCGGCGAAGCGCAGCCGCCAGTCCAGCAGCGGCCGGCGGCCCGGAGCGGCGGCGGGACCGGGGGGAGCGGCGGGGGCGGGGACGGCGGCGGGGGCGGGGCCCGGTTCGGTCGCGAGGGGGGCGGGACGGCTCTCGGCGGGTGCGGTCATGTCCACACGATGACGGGCCCGATCTCGTAGAACAAGCGAGTATTCGTACACCGTCCGCGTAGAATCTCTTACATGTTGAGCTTGGAACGTCTCCGCGTCCTGCACGCGATCGACACCTACGGATCGGTGAGCGCCGCCGCCGACGTGTTGGGGGTCACCACCTCGGCCGTCTCCCAGCAAATGGCCAAGCTGGAGCGGGAGGCCGACCAGACGCTGCTCACCCGCAGCGGCCGCGGGGTGCGGCTCACCGACGCCGGCCGGCTGCTGTCCGGGCACGCCGAGCGGATCCTGTCGCTCGTCGAGCTGGCGCACTCCGACCTGGAGGCGCACCGCGGCGCCGCCGTCGGCGACCTGACCGCGGGCGCCTTCCCGACCGCCGTGCGCGGGCTCTTCCCGGCCGCCCTGCGCGCGCTGCGCGCCGCCCACCCGCAGCTGCGCACGACCGTGCACGAGCTGGAGCCGCAGGAGTCGCTGGCCCGGCTCACCCGTGGCGACGTCGACCTCGCGGTCGTCCTGGACTGGTACAACAAACCGCTGTCGCTGCCCGGCGGCCTGGCCAAGGCGCCGCTGTTCGACGACTTCGTGGACGTCGCGCTCCCGGCCGGGCACCGGCTGGAGGACCGGGCGGAGATCGACCTCGGCGAACTGGCCGACGACGACTGGATCGCCTGGCCGGACGGCGGCTTCTGCCACGAGTGGCTGCTGTTCACGCTGCGCGGCAAGGGCGTCGAGCCGCGGATCGCGCACCACGCCGAGGAGCACGCGACGGTGCTCGCGCTGGTCGCCGCGGGCCTCGGGGTCGCCGTCATCCCGCGGCTCGGCCGCGACCCGATGCCCGGCGGGGTGCGGGTGGTGCCGGTGCGGCACACCATGCGGCGGCACATCTACGCGGTCTGGCGCGCCGACGCCGACCGCCGCCCGGCGATCCGGGCGGCGGTGAAGGCGCTGGGGGCGGCGGCGGACGCGCTGGGCTGAACCGCCGGTCCGCACCGGCCGGGCAGCCCCGGGGTCAGGCCAGCGTGATGCCGTCCCCGGAGACCGTGACCGCCTTCGAGGGCAGCGGCGAGGTGGCCGGGCCGTGCGCCACCGAGCCGTCCGCGACCTTGAACTTGCTGCCGTGACAGGGGCAGTTGATCGTGCCGCCCGACACGTCGATGACCGTGCAGCCCTGGTGGGTGCACACCGCGGAGAAGCCCTTGAACTGGCCCGCGGTGGGCTGCGTGACGACCACCTTCTGGTCGGCGAAGACCTTGCCGCCGCCGACCGGGATGTCCGACGTCTTGACCAGCACGTCGCCCCCGCCGCCCGAGCCGCCGTCGGCCGGTGACGAGGCGGCGGACGAGCCGCCGTCCGGGGCGGGGGTGTCCGAGGCCGGGGCGCCGGACGACGAGCCGGAGTCCGAGCCCGAGTCCGAGCCGCACGCGGTCAGGACGGCGGCGAGACCCGCGCCGCCGGCCGCCGCGACGACGGCACGGCGGGTCGGGGTCAGGGGGAGTCCGGGCGTTTCGGGCATGAGCGGGTCCTGTCGTCTGGTCGGACCGGTCGGCGGCGGGGCCGTCCGGCGGCGTGCTGTCCACGCGTGACCGTTGATACGGGCGATCACGGCCATCCGTTCAACGACACGCGTGCCGGATTCCTCGTTCATCACATCGGTGACATCCGCCACGGCCCGCGGGGCACCCGTGCGCCCCCCATATCCTGGGGCGATGCTGAGAGAAGTGACGGGCATCCGTTATGTGACGCCGCTGCGCGAGGGCGGGTCGGTGCCCGGTGTGGTGGAAGCCGACGACCTCGGCACGTATGTGGTCAAGTTCAGCGGCGCCGCGCAGGGCCGCAAGGCGCTGGTCGCCGAGGTGATCGCGGGCGAGCTGGGCCGGCGGCTGGGGCTGCGGGTGCCGGAGCTGGTCCGCTTCGACTTCGACCCGGTGATCGGCCTCGGCGAGCCCGACCAGGAGATCCAGGACCTGCTCAGGGCGAGCGGCGGGCTCAACCTCGGCATGGACTTCCTGCCCGGCTCGCTCGGCTTCGACCCGCTGGTCTTCGGCGTCGACCCCGCCGAGGCGAGCCGCGTCGTCTGGTTCGACGCGCTGATCGGCAACGTCGACCGCTCCTGGCGCAACCCCAACCTGCTGGTCTGGCACCGCAACCTGTGGCTCATCGACCACGGTGCCTCGCTCATCTGGCACCACAACTGGAAGGGCGCCGAGGCCTCCGCCGCCAAGCCCTACGACGCCTCCGACCACGCGCTGTCCCGCTTCTCGCCCGACCCGGCGGCAGCGGCGGCCGAACTCGCCCCGCTGGTGACCCCCGAGCTGCTCACCGAGGTCACCGCGCTCGTCCCCGACGCGTGGCTGGCCGACGAGCCGGGCTTCGCCGGGCCCGACGACGTGCGGCGCGCCTACGTCGAGCTGCTCGCCGCCCGCGCGCCCGGCATCCACGAGCGGATCACCCTCGCGCCGCGGCAGCGCGACCGGCAGCCCCCGCCGGAGTGGCTGCGCACCTGGGTCGAGGGCAGGAACGCCGAGGCCGCCGCCGAGGGCGGCCGCGACAACGAGGAGAGGCACGCCTGATGGGCGGGCGGGACGTGTTCGAGTACGCGCTGGTGCGCGTGGTGCCGCGGATCGAGCGCGGCGAGATGATCAACGCCGGGGTGCTCGTCTACTGCCGGGCGAAGTCCTTCGTCGGTGTGCGGGTGCACCTGGACGAGACGCGGCTGCGCTGCCTGGACGCGGGCGTCGACGTGGCGGGCGTCAGGGCCGCGCTGCGCGGCTACCAGGAGGTGTGCGCGGGCGGCGAGGACGCGGGCCAGGCGGGCGGCGACGACCCCGGCCGCCGCTTCCGCTGGCTGACGGCCCCGCGCAGCACCATCGTCCAGCCCGGCCCGATCCACACCGGCCTCACCGCCGATCCCGAGGGCGAGGCCGACCGGCTGCTCGCCCTGCTGGTCCGGTGACGGCGCCGCACCGGGCTTCCGGTGCGGTGAGCCACATCGGCACTGATGGCGTTGACACTGGGTCACTGTCCTCCTACGGTTTCGGCATCGGAACCTACTAAGCGGTCGCTCATGCGTGACAGCGCGCCGGGCGACCGCGCCAAGGGCTGAGGAGAACAGATGTCCAGCACCGAGCAGCGCGTCGCGATCGTCACCGGCGCCGCCCGCGGGATCGGCGCCGCCACGGCGGTCCGGCTGGCGGCCGAGGGCCGCGCCGTCGCCGTACTCGACCTCGACGAGACCGCCTGCAAGGACACCGTCGAGACGATCACGGCGGCCGGCGGGCGGGCGCTCGCGGTGGGCGCCGACGTCTCCGACGAGGCGCAGGTGCAGGCCGCGGTCGAGCGGGTCGCGGCCGAGCTGGGCGCGCCCACGGTGCTGGTGAACAACGCCGGGGTGCTGCGCGACAACCTGCTGTTCAAGATGAGCGCCGCGGACTGGGACACGGTCCTCGGCGTCCACCTGCGCGGTGCCTTCCTGATGAGCCGCACGGTGCAGAAGCACATGGTCGACGCGGCGTTCGGCCGGATCGTCAACCTCTCCTCGTCCTCCGCGCTGGGCAACCGCGGCCAGGCCAACTACTCCGCCGCCAAGGCCGGGCTGCAGGGCTTCACCAAGACGCTGGCGATCGAGCTGGGCAAGTTCGGCGTCACGGCCAACGCCGTCGCGCCCGGCTTCATCGCCACTGACATGACCGCCGCGACCGCCGCCCGGGTCGGCATGGGCTTCGAGGACTTCCAGGCCGCCGCCGCGACCCAGATCCCGGTGCAGCGCGTCGGCCGGCCCGACGACGTCGCCAACGCCATCGCCTTCTTCACCGGCGACGACGCCGGCTTCGTCTCCGGCCAGGTGCTGTACGTGGCCGGCGGACCGCTCGACTGACCGCCCGGAGGGCGCACACACCATGACCCAGAACAACCCCACCACCCCCGACACCGGCAAGGCCGCGCTCGTCACCGGTGCCAGCCGCGGCATCGGCCTGGCCATCGCCGAGGCCCTCGTCGCCCGCGGCGACCGGGTGTGCATCACCGGCCGCACCGAGGACACACTCAAGGAGGCCGTCGAGCGGCTCGGCCCCGACCGGGCCGTCTACGTCGTGGGCAAGGCCCATGACGAGGCGCACCAGGCCGCGGCCGTCGAGCGCGCCATGGAGGCCTTCGGCCGGATCGACTACCTGGCCAACAACGCCGGCACCAACCCCGTCTACGGGCTGCTCGCCGACCTCGACCTCGGTGTCGCGCGCAAGGTCTACGAGACCAATGTGATCTCCGCGCTCGGCTTCGCGCAGCAGACCTGGAAGGCGTGGCAGAAGGACCACGGCGGCGCGATCCTCAACATCGCCTCGATCGCCGGCCTCGCCCCCTCACCCTTCATCGGCGCCTACGGCATCAGCAAGGCCGCGATGGTCAACCTGACCGTGCAGCTCGCCGCCGAGATGGCACCGGGCGTGCGGGTCAACTCGATCACGCCCGCGGTGGTCAAGACGAAGTTCGCCGCCGCGCTCTACGAGGGGCGCGAGGAGGAGGCCGCGGCCGGCTACCCGCTCGGGCGGCTCGGCATGCCGCAGGACATCGGCGGCGCCGCGGCCTTCCTGCTCGGCGACGAGGCGGGCTGGATCACCGGGCAGAACCTGGTGATCGACGGCGGCCTCTTCCTGCGCGCGGGCGGCGTCTGACCTGCGATCCGTCCGGCGGCCCCGGTGCCGCCGGACGGGCAGTCCACCGGTCGGGGAGCGGACTGTCAGTGCCTGCCGGTACGTTCTGACGCAGTAACTGATCGCGTACCGGAGGTTCCCGACGTGCCCACCGTGCTCCCCGAGTCCTGGCAATCCGTCCTCGGTGAGGAGTTGGACAAGCCCTACTTCCAGCAGCTCGACGCATTCGTGACGGCCGAGCGGAAGGAGCACCGCGTCTTCCCGCCCGAGGAAGAGGTGTTCGCGGCGCTGGAGGCCACCCCCTTCGACCGCGTCAAGGTGCTGATCCTCGGCCAGGACCCCTACCACGGCGAGGGCCAGGGCCACGGGCTGTGCTTCTCCGTCCGCCCCGGTGTGAAGACCCCGCCGTCGCTGCGCAACATCTTCAAGGAGATGGGCGCGGAGCTCGGCCACCCGGTGCCGGACAACGGCTACCTGCTGCCGTGGGCCGAGCAGGGCGTGCTGCTGCTCAACGCGGTGCTGACGGTCCGCGAGGGCGAGGCCAACTCGCACAAGGGCAAGGGCTGGGAGAAGTTCACCGACGCGGTGATCCGCGCCGTCGCCGCACGCCAGGACCCGGCGGTCTTCGTGCTGTGGGGCAACTACGCGAAGAAGAAGCTCCCGCTCATCGACACCGAGCGGCACATCGTCATCCAGGGCGCGCACCCCTCGCCGCTGTCGGCGAAGCTCTTCCTCGGCAGCCGCCCCTTCACACAGATCGACGCGGCGGTCGCCGCACAGGGCCACGAGCCGATCGACTGGCGCATCCCGAACCTCGCGGTCAGCGCGGTCGCCGCGGGCTGAAAGGCCCGTACCCCGTAACCCCGTACCCCGGGCGCACACCGGGGTACGGGGCGACCGGGGCGCGGTCAGCGGCCGTAGACGCCCTGGCAGATGGTGGCGGCGCTGCTGCCCGCGGGCCAGTGCCCGTACGCCCGGCCCATCGCGCACGGCCCGCTGCCCGGCGTGCCCGTCCGCTGCCCCGCGGCGGGGCCCGGGGCCCGGTGCCGCACCACCCGCGGTGCGTGCGGCGGCGCCGGGGCGGCAGGGCGCGGGGCCGCCGCGGTGGGCCGCTGGTGCGGAGCCGCGGTGGCGGACGGTGTGCCGCGATCCGGGCGTACGTCCGCGAGCAGCGGCGCGGCCGGGGGCGGCGTCAGGGTCACCACGGCGGGCGCGCGGCCGGGCGGCGGGGTCGTCGCGTCGGGCCGGGCGGGGGAGACGGTGGTGCATCCGGTCACGGCGGACGCCGTGAGCAGGAGCATTGCAGCGGGCAGCAGGCGCACGCCGCCCACTGTGCCGGGGAGCGGGCGCGTCCGGCAGTCCCCGAAGGGGTGAAAAACCCGCTCGCTGTGCCCCCGGGGTCACCCGTCCGGGTGGCGCCCACCTGCCCGTATGCTGCGGTGGCACCGCTCTCGTCCGGGCGCGGGCGGCAGCACGGCGAGGAGCAGCGCATGGCAGCGGGCAACGCCCCCCTGAAGGTCGGCGTCATCGGGCTCGGTGACATCGCGCAGAAGGCGTACCTCCCGGTGCTGGCCGCCCAGCCGGGACTCGACCTGCACCTGCACACCCGCACCCGCGCCACCCTCGACCGGGTCGGCGACACCTACCGGGTGCCGCACCGGCACACCACCCTGGACGAGCTGCTCGACCAGGGCCTGGACGCCGCCTTCGTACACGCGCCCACCGCCGACCATGTCGCCGTCGCGGCCCGCGTCATCGAGGCGGGCGTCCCCGTGTACGTCGACAAGCCGCTCGCCCGCGACGCCGAGGGCGCGCGCACCCTGGTCGAACTGGCCGAACAGCACGGCGTCCCGCTCACCACGGGCTTCAACCGCCGCTACGCGCCCGGCTACGCGCAGTGCCTGGAGCACCCGCGCGACCTCGTCCTGATGCAGAAGAACCGGGTGGGGCTCGCCGACGACCCGCGCGAGGTCGTCTTCGACGACTTCATCCACGTCGTCGACACCCTGCGCTTCCTCGCGCCCGGCCCGGTCGGGCAGGTCCGCGTCTCGGCGAAGGTGGTCGGCGGCCTGCTGCACCACGTCGTCCTGCACCTGTCCGGCGACGGCTTCACCGCGATCGGGTCGATGAACCGGATGAGCGGCTCGGTCGAGGAGAGCCTGGACGTCAGCGGCGGCGACCGGCGGCGCCAGGTGCTCAACCTCGCCGAGGTCGTCGACCACAAGGGCCAGCCCACGGTGCGCCGCCGCGGCGACTGGGTGCCGGTCGCCCGGCAGCGCGGCATCGAGCAGATCGCCCTGGCCTTCCTCGACGCGGTGCGCGCGGGCACCGGCTCCCCCGTGGACGCGCGCGACGCGCTGGCCACCCACGAGCTGTGCGAACGCATCGTCACCGAGGTACGGGAACAGGCCGCCTGACCAGGCGCGTCACCTCGTACGCGGCCGCCGAGAGCACCAGCAGCAGCGCCAGGTGCGGCACCCAGTCGCCGAACCGCACGTACGGGCTGCGCCCCGCCGCGAGCGGTACGTCGTAGACCGCGGCGGTGGCCGTGCCGGTGCCGACGCGGTGGCCCACCGGCCGCCCGGAGGCGTCGTAGACGGCGCTGATCCCGGTCAGCGTCGCGTGCACCACCGGACGCCAGCTCTCCGCCGCGCGCAGCGCCGCGAGCGAGGCGTGCTGGGCGGGCGCCCAGGTGTGCTGGAAGGACGCGGTGGACGACTGCGCGACCAGCAGCCGTGCGCCGTCCCCGGCCAGCCGGCGGCTCATGTCGGGGAAGGCGGACTCGAAGCACACCAGCGGGCCGATCCGCAGGGCCCCCGTGTCCATGACCACCTGCCGGGCGCCGCGCCGCCGGTCCTCGCCCGCGGCCTTGCCGACCGAGGTGGCCCAGCCCAGCAGCGGCCGCAGCGGGATGTACTCGCCGAAGGGCACCAGCCGCATCTTGTCGTACCCGGGCCCGGTCACGCCCCGCGGGCCGATCAGCACCGAGGTCTTGGAGATACCGCTGCCGTCGGCCCGTTCGGCGTCCACGTTGACCAGCAGGTCGGCGCCGACCAGGCGGGACAGGGCGGCCAGCTCGCGGGTCACACCCGGCTGCGCCGTCAGGTCCACACCGACGCTGCTCTCGCCCCACACCACCAGGGACGGGTGGGTGCCGGCCAGTTGCCGGGTCAGCTGCTCCTCGCGGGCCAGCCGGGCGGCCCTGCCGACGACCACACCCGGCTGCACGACCGCGATCCGCGCGCCGCCCGCCGTGCGCGGCCGCGGCGCCCACAGCCACGCGACGCCTGCCACCAGCGCGACGGCGACCAGCGCGGCCGCCGCCGGGCGGCGCAGCGCGGGCAGCGCGACGAGCGCGGCGACCGTCGTGTTCACCAGCACCACGAGCGCGCTGACCAGCCACACCCCGCCCAGCGAGGCCAGCCGCAGCGCCGGCCGGACCTGCCACTGGCTGGCCCCCATGAGCCCCCAGGGACCGCCCAGGTACTGCCAGGAGCGGGCCAGTTCGACCATCAGCCAGCCGCACGGCAGCAGCACCAGCGCGGGCCCGAGCCGCGGCGCCGCGCCCTCGCCCGCGGCGCCCAGCAGCCGCCGCACCAGCCAGCCCCACGGCGCCCACAACGCCCCCAGCAGCAGGGCCAGCACGACCAGGAAGACGTTCAGGCTCGCGGCCAGCCAGTGGTGCACGGCCAGCATGAAGCCGGTGCCGCCCAGCCAGCCGTCCAGCGCCGCCCGGCGCGCGGTCGGCGCCGACCGCGCCAGCAGCAGCCACGGCACCAGCGCGACGTACGCCAGCCACCACAGCGCGGGCGCGGGGAAGGCGAGCGCGGGCAGCGCCCCCGCCGCGGCCGCGCCCACCCCGCGTACCCAGCCCGCCCGCCGGGCCCGGGACACGGCGGGCTCCGCCCGCAGCCCGGGGGCCGTCACCGTCATCCGTGCTCCCTCGACCACTCGGCCGCACCTGTCCGCACCCCGCCACGTGCCAGGACACGGGCGGGCGACCAGTCTCCCCGCTCCCCCCACCCCACGCGCGCCGAGCGCACCGCACCGCCCCCGGCGTGTCGCCGCGCACGGCCTGCCCGGCCGACCGGGCGGACGGGGGAGGGCACGCGGGCCGCCCGCGTCGGTGAAGTGGGTCGTGCACCTGGGGGCAGGCGGGGGGAGGGGACGCGGGCTGCACTCACGACGGGCAAGCGAGGATCGTTCGCGTCGGCCCCGTACTCGTGTGTCCTCGGCTGGACGCGGGAGGGGCGCGGGGTGCGCTCTCGGGCGAGGCGCGGGGCGGGCGCGCACGGGGTGCCCGGTCTGTCGGGCAGCGGGGGGTGCGCGAGGGTCGCCCGCGTCGGCGGCGTGCTCGTGTCGTCCTTGGCCGGGCGTGGGACGCGCCCTCGGGCGGGGCGCGGGGCGGGCGCGCACGGGGTGCCTGGTCTGTCGGGCGGCGGGGGAAGGTGCGCGAGGGTGGCTCGCGTCGTCCTCGGCCGGGCGCGGGAGGGCGCGCGGGCCGTACCTCCCGGCAGGCCGCAGGCCGGGCGCGCACGAGGTGCCCGGTTACGTCGGGCGGCGGGGGAAGGTGCGCGCGGGGTGCCCGCGGCGGCGAGGCGGGCTCGCGTCCCCCGGGCAGGCGCGCGGGCCGCGCCCACCTCGCACGGGCTGCCCGGGGCCGGGTGCCGTCGCGACTACGGCAGGCGGTTCCAGGAGGTCAGGACGTGGCGGCCGTGTTCTATGCCGAGGCGGCTGACCGTGCCGGTGGCGAGCTGGAAGAGGGCGCCGTCGGCAGGGGGGAGGCCCAGGCGGCGGGCGGTCAGGACGCGCAGGAAGTGGGCGTGGGCGACCAGCACCACATCTCCGCCGTCGCCGTTGGTGAAGGCCGCCTCGGTACGGGCGAGCACCCGGTCGGCGCGGTCGCCGACCTGCTCGGGGGATTCACCCGGATGGTCGTCGGGGCCGGGGATCACACCGTCGGTCCACAGGTCCCAGTCCGGGCGGGTGCGGTGGATGTCACGGGTCGTCACGCCTTCGTAGCCGCCGTAGTCCCACTCGTGGAGATCCGGGTCGACCATGCCGTGCTCCAGACCGGCGAGCTTCGCGGTGTCCCTGGCGCGTTGCAGCGGGCTGGTCAGGACGCACGAGACGTGCCGGGAGGCCAGCAGCGGCGCGAGGCTGCGTGCCTGGGCCTCGCCCTTCTCGGTGAGGGGCAGATCGGTGTAGCTGGTGTGCTGTCCCGATCGGCTCCACTCGGTCTCACCGTGCCGGATCAGCACGAGCTCGCCCATGGTGTACCTCCCGTGACGCCGTTCGGCGCCGCGATGTGATCATACGTCGCGGTGCCGCGCGGCGGCCGGACGCCGCCGCCCGCCCGCGGCCGGACCCCGGGTGGCCCGCCCGGCGGCCCCGGCGCGGCTCGCGCATGACACGCGGGCGACGGGGCAGACGACCCGTCACCTCGCCTCAGTACGATGACCGCGCGCCCCCGGTTGCGGCATCGGCGTGACGCCTGAGCCGTCGCGGGGGTACACCCGGGCTGTCACGCCTGTGCCGTCCGGCCCGCCCCTTCCCGCCGTCCGACCGCAGCACAGGAGTCGCCGTGAACGACGCCCCCGACGCACCCCGTACGTACGACGTCATCGTCATCGGCGCAGGGCCGGTCGGCGAGAACGTCGCCGACCGCACCCGCGCCGCCGGGCTCAGCACCGTCGTCGTGGAGAGCGAGCTGGTCGGCGGCGAGTGCTCGTACTGGGCCTGCATGCCCAGCAAGGCGCTGCTGCGCCCGGCGCTCGCGCAGGCCGACGCCCGCAGCCTGCCGGGCCTCAGCCGTGCCGTGCAGGGACCGCTGGACGCGGCGGCGGTGCTCGCCCGGCGCGACGACTTCACCTCGCACTGGAAGGACGACGGGCAGGTCGACTGGCTGTGTTCGGTCGACGTCGAGCTGGTCCGCGGCCACGGGCGGCTCGCGGGGGAGCGCCGGGTGGAGGTCGACACGCCGGACGGCGGCACGGTGCGGCTGGAGGCCCGGCACGCGGTGGCCGTCTGCACGGGGACGACCGCGGCCCTGCCGCCGATGCCCGGGATCGGCGACATCCACCCGTGGACCAGCCGGGAGGCGACCAGCGCCAAGCAGGTGCCGCGGCGGCTCGCGGTCGTCGGCGGCGGTGTGGTGGCCGTCGAGATGGCGACGGCCTGGCAGGCGCTCGGCTCGCAGGTGACGCTGCTGGTGCGGGGAACGGCTCTGCTGGACCGTGTCGAGCCGTTCGCGGGCGAGATGGTCGCCGACGGGCTGCGCGAGGCGGGCGTCGACGTGCGGTTCGGCGCGAACGTCGCCTCGGTGGAGCGCGACGGCGCCGAGGGAGAGGTCAGGATCGGCCTGGAGGGCGGCGCCCGGGTCACCGCCGACGAGGTGCTCTTCGCCGTCGGCCGCGCCCCGCACACCGGCGACGTGGGCCTGGAGACGGTGGGCCTGAAGCCCGGCGGCTGGCTGCCGGTCGACGACACGCTGCGCGTCACCGGTGTGGACGGCGACTGGCTCTACGCCGTGGGCGACGTCAACCACCGGGCGCTGCTCACCCACGAGGGCAAGTACCAGGCGCGGATCGCGGGCGCGGTCATCGCCGCCCGCGCGAAGGGCGAGCCGCTCGACGACGCGCCCTGGGGGCGGCACGTCGCGACCGCCGACCACGCGGCGGTGCCGCAGGTCGTCTTCACCGACCCCGAGGTGGCCGCGGTCGGCCTGTCCGCGGCCGAGGCCGAACAGGCGGGGCTGCGTACCAAGGTGGTCGACTACGACCTCGCCCAGGTCGCGGGCGCGAGCCTCTACCGCGACGGCTACCGCGGCCGGGCCCGGATGGTCGTCGACCTCGACCGGGGCCACCTGGTCGGCGTCACCTTCGCCGGTCCGGGCGTCGGCGAGCTGCTGCACTCCGCGACGATCGCGGTGGCGGGCGAGGTGCCGGTGGAGCGGCTGTGGCACGCCGTCCCGTCCTACCCGACCATCAGCGAGGTCTGGCTGCGCCTGCTGGAGGCCTACCGCGGCTGAGGCCCGGCCGCGGGCCGTGGGCGTGCCGGTGCCCCTGCTCCACGGGCGCGGGAGCAGGGACACCGGGTCGGCGCGCTCGGGCGCCTGCCGGGGCCTTCCGGCGTCGGTCATGGCCGCGCCGCACGACGAGGGCTCCGGGCTGTACGGCGCCTGCACCGCGATGTACGGGGCGGCCGCGCGGCTGCTCGGCGCGGCGCAGGAAGCGGGCGAGGCGCGCCAGGATGTCGATCCGGAGGACCTGTTCACCGCGGCGGCGGCCGTCGGCCGGGCCGCCGAGCAGGCCGACCCGCACCGGGCGTCCCGCATCCTCGCCCTGATCAGCGCCGGGCTCGCCCCGGGGGCCGCCGGGGCGCAGTGACGCCGTGGCGGAGTGCCCGCCCCGTGGCCGGGACGCGTCCAGCATGCGGTCAGGAGTTTGACCGCGTTCACCCGTTCCGGTTACGTTGCGCGGCATGCAGCGGACCACACACCTCACGACGCGGGGTCATGTCGACCTCAAGCGCGTGTGCTCCGCCGCGTGTCACCAGGTCTGACCGCACGAGCTCCGTACGGAGCCCCAACGGGGGTGCCCGCCCCGCCGGTTCGCCGCCGGCGCGTGTGCCCGGGTGCGCCCCCGCCGCCGTCGACGACCTGGAAGGCCCCCCGTGGTAGTCCTGCCGCCCGACCACCCCGCCGCCCCGACTCCCTTGCGCCGCGCCGATGTTGCGCCGTCCGCCGGGCAACCGCGCCGCCCCGCCGGGGCCGCCGCGGTGCTGCGCGCGATCCTCGACCACGGCCCGGTGGCGCGCAGCACCGTGGCACGGCTCACCGGGCTGTCGCCCGCGGCGGTGAGCGGGCACTGTACGCAGCTCCTGGCCCGCGGACTGGTCGCCGAGCGCCCGCAGGCGCCGGGTCCGCGCGGACTGGGCCGCCCGCACATCCCGCTGGAGATCGACACCGCCCGCTACCTGGTGGCGGGCGCGCACATCGCCGTCGCGCACAGCACCCTCGCACTCATGGACCTGCGCGGCCGGATCGTCGCCAGCGACCGCCGGCCGCACCGCGGCACCGACCCGCAGCAGGTGCTCGGCGGTCTCGCCGCCCGGCTGCCGCGGCTGGTCGAGGCGCACGCCGAGGGCCGTACGGTGCTGGCCCTGGGGGTGGCGACCGGGCAGTGGGTCGACCCGGACGCGGGTGTGATCGTCGATCACCCGCGGCTGGGCTGGCGGGACGTGGCGGCCCGTGAGGTGCTGGCCGCCGCGACCGGGCTGCCCGTCCACGTCGACAGCCACTCGCGGGCACTGGCCCGCGCGGAGCAGCTGTTCGGCGCGGTGACCACCCGGGGCAGCGCGGTGCTGCTCTTCGTCGGCGCGGTCGTGGACGCCGCCTTCGCCACCACCGAGGGGGTGCACCGCGGACCGCGCTCGGCGGCGGGCAGCGTCGCGCACCTGCCGGTCGGAGCGGAAGGACCGGCGGGGCCGGAAGGACCGGAAGGGCCGGGTGCGCCGTCCGCGCCGCCCGCCGAGCCGTGCGGCTGCGGCACCCCGGGCTGCCTCCAGTCCGAGGTGTCCGAACCCGCGCTGGTGCGCCAGGCCGCCGCCCGCGGCCTGGACGTCCCCGACTTCCGTGCGCTGCTCGACCTCGCCCTGGCCGGCGAGCCGCGTGCGGTGGCCCTCTTCCGGCGCCGGGCGCTGCTGGTCGGCCGGGCCGTGGCGCTGCTGCTCGACGTCTTCGACCCTGAGGTCGTGGTCGTCGTCGAGCCGGGCGCCGGGCGGCTGCCGGAGTGCCTGGACGTGCTGCGCGCGGAGGTCGGCGCCCGCTCCTGGGTGTGCGACGACCCGAGCCGGGCGGTGCTGCCCAGCAGCTTCACCGGCTCGGTCCTGCCGGTCGCCGGCGCCGCGGTCGCCCTGGGCGCCCTCTACGCCGACCCGCTCGGTCCCTGGCCCGCCCTCCCCGCCGTGAGCTGAGCGTTGCTGCCGCCCGCGGCCCCGAATTCCCACTTAATTCAGGTAGTTGCATTGTTGACCTGGCAGAACTCGCACGTGAGAATGGATTCATGAACGGCAATCAGCGGAATCCGGAGCAGGCGCCGCCCGCGGCGCACTCCTTCCGCGCGCCCTCCGCGCCGGGCCGCGAGCGCGTCGGCCGTGCGTGTCGCCGGTGCGCGTCCGGTGCCGTTCCCTGCTGTCCGTACGGGATCTGTACCGGCGCTTGCCGCGCCGTGTGACGCACCGCGGGCAAGCGCACCGCATTCCTCCGGCCACCGGTATTCCGCACCGGCCGTGAATGGCCGGGCACCGTCGCGGCCGATTTCGTGAACGGCGTACGGAATTTCCGCCGCCGTATTCCCGCCCTTTAATTCCCGTCAGCTCCACCGCGCCCCGCCGCCCGATGCCGTGCGGCCCGCGGGCGCGGGGCTCCGCGCTGCCCGCGTCCCGCCGACCGGGCGGAGCCCCGTACGCCCGCCGCACCCTTCCCGTACCCGCTCCCGACCGAACTGGGGGAGACGTTGACCATCACCGTGCCGTCACTTCCCGCCTCGGGGATCGACCCCGAGCGCTTCAAGCAGATCTTCCGCAACCATCCCGCAGGCGTCGTGGTCGTCACCGTCGACGCCGGGCGCGGCCCCGCGGGCTTCACCGCGACCTCGCTCACCTCGCTGTCGCTGCACCCGCCGCTGGTGTCCTTCGGCATCGGGGTCACCGCGTCGTCGTGGCCGCACGTCGAGCAGGCGACCAGCGCGGTCGTCAACTTCCTGGGCGCCGACCAGGAGGACGTCGCCAGGACCTTCGCCACCAGCGGCATCGACCGCTTCGCCGCGCCCACCGCGTGGCGTCGGCTGCCGCAGGGCGAGCCGGTGCTCGACGGGGTGAGCAGCTGGCTGCGCGTCGAGTTCGAGCAGATCGTGCCGGCCGGCGACCACCGGGTCGTGATCGGCCGGGTCCAGGGCTCCTGGACGGGCGGCACCCGCTCCCCGCTGCTCTTCCACGACGGCCGCTACCACACGCTCTGACCCGCCCCCACCTCCTGCCCACGCCACGACCGGACCCCGGGTCCGGCCCTTCCTCCCCAGGAATTTGCCATGACTGACCGCACCATCGCCGCAACCGTCCCGCGCCGCTCCCTCCTCGCCCTCGCCGGGGGCGCCGCGCTGCTCGCCGCGTGCTCGCGCAGCACGTCCGCCTCGATCGACTCGGTGCCGACCCGCGCACTTCCCTCGGGGGCGCCGCCGCCCGGCACGAAACTCGCGATCTCCATCCACACCGCGCAGTTGCAGCTCGCCGAGTCCGGTCTGGACAAGAAGCTGCCCTTCACCGTGTCCAGTTGGCCGAACCTGTCGGCGGGCCCCGATGTGATCCAGGGGTTCCGGGCGCATTCCATCGATCTGGCGAGCAACGCCGGGATCCCGCCGATCCAGGCCGAGGCCATCAAGGTCGGCGCCCGGATCGTCGCCGTCCAGTCCCGCGACCACCCGATCTACACCTTCGCCACCGCGCCCGGCTCCGGTGACGCCATCGCCTCCGCGGCGGACTTCCGCGGCAAGAAGATCGCCTTCTCGCAGGGCCAGGCCCAGGGCGTGGTGGTGCTGCGCGCGCTGAAGGAGGCGGGTCTGAAGAACTCCGACGTCTCGCTCGTCCCGCTGCCCAGCACCCAGTTCCTCACCGCCCTGCAGTCCAAGCAGGTGGACGTCGCCCCGCTCGGCGAGCCGACGCTCACCAAGTACCTCGGCCAGTACGGCAAGGACGGCGCGCGCGGGGTGAAGACCGACGTCGTCGACCTGCTCACGATCCTGTGGGCGCCCACCGAGGTGCTCAACGACGACGCCAAGGTCGCCGCGATCCGCAGCTTCGTCCCGCTGTGGGCGCAGGGCGTGGTGTGGGCGTGGGAGCACACCGACCAGTGGATCCAGCGCTACTACGTCAAGGACCAGGGCGTGACGACCGCGGACGGGCAGCGCATCGTCGCCTCCCAGTCGCAGCCGCAGTTCCCGCGCAGCTGGGACCGGGCCATCGCCTGGGAGCAGGAGACCGCCGACCTGATGGCCGCCGGCGGCTTCGTCCCCAAGGTCGAGGCCGAGAAGCTCTTCGACCGGCGCTTCGAGGGACTGGCCTCGCAGGCCGTACCGGCGACCTACCAGGTGGCGTCATGACCGACATCCTTCCGACGCCCGTCGCGGCGCCCCCCGCCGCGCCCGGCGCCCGTACCCTCCCCGACCCCGGACAGGCCGCGCCCGCGCCCGCCAGGACCGCCGAGGCCAGGACCGCCAAGGCCCCGGCCCGGCGCCGGCGGCTCGGACCCGGCAAAGCGATCCCCTTCGCGCGGCTGGCCGGACCGGTGCTGCTGGTCCTGGTCTGGTGGGCCTCGTCCGCGCTCGGCTACCTCGACCCGCGCATCCTGTCCGGTCCCGGCACCGTCGCCTCGACCTTCGTCGACCTGGTCAGGAGCGGGCGGCTGCAGGACAACATGCTGGTCTCGCTGCAGCGCGCGGGCCTCGGGCTGCTCTTCGGCGTCCTCGCCGGGGTGGCGCTCGCGGTCGCCGCGGGGCTCAGCCGGATCGGCGAGTACCTGCTCGACGGAACGCTCCAGGTCAAGCGGGCCATCCCGTCGCTCGCGCTGCTGCCGCTGATGATCCTGTGGCTGGGCATCGGCGAGGAGATGAAGGTCGTCGTCATCGCCGTGGGCGTGGCGGTGGTCGTCTACATCAACACGTACGCCTCGCTCACCGGCATCGACCGCAAGTACGTCGAGCTGGCCGAGAGCCTGGACCTGACGCGGCCGCAGTTCATCGGCCGGGTCGTCGTCCCCGGGGCGCTGCCCGGCTTCTTCGTCGGGCTGCGGCTCGCCGTCACCGCGTCCTGGCTCGGCCTGGTCGTGGTCGAGCAGGTCAACGCCACCAAGGGCCTCGGCTACATGATGTTCCAGGCCCAGCAGTACGCCCAGTCCGACGTCATCATCGTGGGCCTGGTGGTCTACGGGGTGTTCGGCTTCGTCTCCGACGCGGTCGTGCGTGCCGCAGAACGGAAGGTGCTGTCATGGCGCCGTACGCTGGCGGACTGACCGCCGAGCGCCCCGCCGCCGGGGCCGCCGCGCCCGCCGTCCGCACCGCCGGGCTGGTCCGCTCCTTCGGCGACCGGGACGTGCTGCGGGAGCTGGACCTGACCGTGGGCCAGGGCGAGTTCATCGCGCTGCTGGGCCGCAGCGGCTCCGGCAAGTCCACGCTGCTGCGGGCCGTCGCCCGGCTCGACCACGGGGTGGCCGGGTCCGGCGAGCTGAGCGTGCCCGAGCGGGTCTCGCTGTCCTTCCAGGACTCCCGGCTGCTGCCCTGGCTGCGGGTGCTGGACAACGTGGTGCTCGGCATCCGCGGCAAGCAGGCCAGGGAGCGCGGCCGCACCGCGCTCGCCGAGGTCGGCCTCGCGGGGCGCGAGCGGTCCTGGCCGCACGAGCTGTCCGGCGGCGAGCAGCAGCGGGCCGCGCTGGCCCGCGCGCTGGTCCGCGAGCCCCAGCTGCTGCTCGCCGACGAGCCGTTCGGGGCGCTCGACGCGCTGACCCGGCTGCGGATGCACGGCCTGCTGCGCGAGCTGTACGAGCGGCACCGCCCGGCGGTGCTGCTGGTCACGCACGACGTGGACGAGGCCGTCGAACTCGCCGACCGCGTCCTGGTGCTGGAGGACGGCCGGATCGCGCTGGACATCGCCGTCGAGCTGGCCGGCCCGCGCAGCCGCCGCGACCCGCGCTTCCAGGAGTACCGCGACACCCTGCTCGCCGCGCTCGGCGTCGAGCTGCCCGACGCGCCCGCGCCGCTCGCCCGCGCCGCCGCACCCGTCCACCCCGACCCGGTGCACCCCCACCCCGTCACCCACGCCGCCTCCGCCCCCGCCCGCGCGCTCGGCCACGACCAGGAGAAGAAGGACCATGACCCCGAGGACTGACCGCAAGCCGCTGCACCTCAACGCCTTCCTGATGTCCGTCGGGCACCACGAGGCCGCCTGGCGGCTCCCGGAGAGCCCGGCCTCCGGCGGCACCGACATCGACCACTACCGCAACCTCGCCCGTATCGCCGAGCGCGGCAGGCTCGACTCGCTCTTCCTCGCCGACAGCCCCGTGCTCATGGGCGACCCCGGCCGCCGTCCCGGCAGCAAGCTGGAGCCCACCGTGCTGCTCACCGCGCTCGCCGCGGCCACCGAGCACATCGGCCTCATCGCGACGGCCTCCACCAGCTACAACGAGCCGTACAACCTGGCCCGCCGGTTCGCCTCGGTCGACCACATCTCCGGCGGCCGGGCCGGCTGGAACATCGTGACCACCGCGGGCGCCGACGCGGCCCGCAACTTCGGCCTCGACGACACCCCGCTGCACCACGACCGCTACCTGCGCGCCGCCGAGTTCGTGGACGTCGCGACGAAGCTGTGGGACAGCTGGTCGGACGACGCGGTCGTGGCCGACAAGGAGTCCGGCGTCCACGCGCGGGCGGACAAGGTGCGTAAGGTCGGCCACCGGGGTACGTATTTCCGGGTGGACGGACCGCTGAACGTGCAGCGCTCCCCGCAGGGCTACCCGCTCCTGGTGCAGGCAGGCTCCAGCGAGGACGGCAAGGACTTCGCGGCCCGCTACGCCGAGGCGGTCTTCACCGCCCAGCAGACCCTCGAAGAGGCCGTCGCCTTCTACAAGGACGTCAAGCAGCGCGCCGCCGCCATCGGCCGCGACCCCGAGGGCATCAAGATCCTGCCCGGCATCGTGCCCGTCATCGGCGACACCGAGGAGCAGGCGCACGCCCTCGACGACGAGCTGGACCGGCTCATCCGCCCCGAGTACGCGGTGCGGCAGCTGTCCAAGACGCTGCGCATCGACCCCGAACGGCTGGAGCTCGACAAGGAGCTGCCCGCCGACATCCCCGGCGAGGACGAGATCGAGGGCGCCAAGAGCCGCTTCACCCTCATCGTGGAGCTGGCCCGGCGCGAGCGGCTGACCGTGCGCCAGCTCATCGGGCGGCTCGGCGGCGGGCGCGGCCACCGCACCTTCGCCGGCACCGCGGTGCAGGTCGCCGACACCATCGAGGAGTGGTACGACGCGGGGGCCGCCGACGGCTTCAACATCATGCCCGCCGTGCTGCCCTCCGGTCTGGAGCTGTTCGTCGACCGGGTCGTGCCGATCCTCCAGGAACGCGGCCTGTTCCGCACCGAGTACACCGGCCGCACGCTGCGCGAGCACTACGGGCTGCCGCGCCCCGCCAACCGCCTGTTCGACCCCGCGGACACCGGCGCCGGCCGCGCCGGGCACCTCGGCATCGCACTATCGGAGGTTTCGTGACGGACTGTACGAGCACCGCACCCGGGCCGGCCGCCGCGGCGGCCGGCCCGGCCGCGCCGCCGCCCGGCTGGATCCGCCGGCTCGCCGGCTACTGCCTGCGCCACCGCACCGACCTCGTCGCCGCGTTCGGCGGCGCGGTCGTCGCGGCGACCGCGACCGCCGTCCTGCCGCTGGTGCTGCGGCATGTCGTGGACGCCGTCGCGTCCGGGGCGGACAGCCCGCTGGGCTGGTGGATCGGGCTGCTGGCCGGGCTCGGCGCCCTCCGCTTCCTCGGCGGCTTCACCCGCCGCTACCGGGCCGGGCGGCTGTCCCTCGGGGTGCAGTACGACCTGCGGGGCGACGCCTTCGCCGCGCTGCTGCGGCTCGGCGGGCGGCAGCAGGACTCCTTGCGCACCGGCCAGATCGTCAGCCGCTCCATCTCCGACATCACCCTGATCCAGACGCTGCTCCAGTTCCTGCCGAACATGACGGGCAACGCCCTGATGTTCGTCGTCTCGCTGTGCTTCATGGCCTGGCTCTCACCGCTGCTGACGCTCGTCGCCCTGGTCGTCGGCCCGCTGCTGTGGCTCATCGTGCGCAGCAGCCGCCGCCACCTGTTCCCGGCCAACTGGCACGCCCAGCAGGAGGCCGCCGAGGTCGCCTCCACCGTCGAGGCCGCCGTCACCGGCGTGCGCGTCGTCAAGGGCTTCGGGCAGGAAGGGCGCGAGCTGACCGCGCTGGAGGGGCGCGCCCGGCGGCTGTTCGCCTCCCGGCTGCGGGTCGTGCGCTGGACCAGCCGCTACACGCCCGCCCTCCAGGCGGTGCCCGCGCTCGGCCAGGTCGCCGTCCTCGCCCTCGGCGGCTGGCTCGCGCTGCACCACCGGATCTCGCTCGGCACCTTCCTCGCCTTCACCAGCTACCTCGGCTCGTTCGTCACCCCCGTCCGCCAGGTCGCCACGCTGCTGACGGTGTGGCAGCAGGCCAGGGCCGGCACCGAGCGCGTCCTGGAGGTCATCGACGAGGCCCCCGCGATCACCGACGCCCCCGGTGCGACCGACCTGCCGCCCGGCCCGCCCGCGCTGAGCTGGCAGGACGTCACCTTCGGCTATGGCGACGGCAGCCGCCCGCTGCTGCGCGGCTTCAGCCTCGACATCGCCCCCGGCGAGACCGTCGCCCTCATCGGCCCGGCAGGTTCCGGCAAGTCCACCGCCGCGGTCCTGCTGCCGCGCTTCTACGACGTCGCGTCCGGCGCTGTGCGGATCGGCGGCACGGACGTGCGCCAGCTGCGCACGGCCTCGCTGCGCTCCGCGATCGGCTACGTCTTCGAGGAGAGCCTGCTGCTCTCCGACACCGTCCGGGCCAACATCGCCTACGGCGCCCCGGACGTGCCGCAGGAGCGGATCGAGGAGGTGGCGGCGATCGCGCGGGCCGACGAGTTCGTCCGGCGGCTGCCGCAGGGCTACGACACCGTCGTCGGCGAACAGGGCCTGACCCTCTCGGGCGGGCAGCGCCAGCGCATCGCGCTCGCCCGCGCGCTGCTGTGCGACCCGGCGGTGCTGGTGCTCGACGACGCGACCTCGGCGATCGACGCGCGCGTGGAGGCCGAGATCCACGACGGGCTGCGGGCCGCGACCCGCCGCCCCACCACGCTGATCATCGCCCACCGCCGCTCCACGCTCGAACTCGCCGACCGCATCGCGGTGCTGGACGGCGGCCGGGTCGTGGACACCGGCACCATGGACGAACTGCGCTCCCGCTCCGCGCTCTTCCGCAGCCTGCTGTCCGCGACCGACTCCGGCGACCCGGACGACCCCGCCGCCCCCCACGACCACCCTGCCGAGGACGTCCCGGCCGCGCAGGACGACGCCGCCGCGCCCGCCGTCACCGCGCACCTGTGGCGGCGCACGGACGCGCCCGACGACTCCCGGCCCGGCAGCGCCGACCTGCGGGCCGCGCAGACGCTCGCCCTCAACTCGGCCACCGCGGGCGGCGGCCGCGGCCCCGGCGGCGGCGTGCTCGGCGCCGCCCCGCCCACCCCCGAACTCCTCGCCGGACTCGCCCGGATGCCGCTGCCGCCCGCCGACCCCGACGTGCCCGCCGACCGGGCCCGAGCCGCCGACCCGCACCTGGGCCTGCGCGCGCTCGTCGCCCCCTTCCGCTGGGCGCTGCTGCTCGGGCTGCTGCTGGTGGCCGCCGACGCCGTCGCGCAGATCGCACTGCCGATCCTGGTCCGGCACGGCGTCGACGCCGGCGTGGCCCGGCACTCGGTCGCCGCGCTGGTGACCGCCGTCGTCGCCGCGGCCGCGGTCGTCTGCGCCGACTGGGCGGTCGGCGTCGTCCAGACCCGCGTCACCGGCCGTACCGGCGAGCGGCTGCTCTACACCCTGCGGGTGAAGACGTACGCCCAGCTCCAGCGGCTCGGCCTGGACTACTACGAGCGTGAGCCGGCCGGGCGGATCATGACCCGGATGACCACGGACGTGGACGCGCTGTCGAACTTCCTGCAGACCGGCCTGATCACCGCGGTCGTCAGCCTGCTGACCGTTCTCGGCGTGCTGGTCACCCTGCTGGTCGTCGACGCCGGGCTCGCGGTGGTGCTGCTGTGCGCGTTGCCCGTGCTGATCTGCGGCACCGCCGTCTTCCGCCGCTTCTCCGTGCCCGCCTACCACGAGGCCCGCGAGCGGGTCAGCGCCGTCAACGCGTGCCTGCAGGAGAACGTCAGCGCCATCCGCGTCACCCAGGCCTTCCGCCGCGAGGAGCGCAACGCCCGCGACTTCGCCGTGCTCGCCGCCGCCTTCCGTGACTCCCGGCTGCGCGCCCAGCGCAACATCGCCGTCTTCTTCCCCTTCGTCGAACTGCTCGGCGTGCTGTCCACCGCCGCCGTCCTCGCCGTCGGCGCCGGGCAGGTGCGCTCCGGGGCGCTCACCGCGGGCACCCTGATCGCCTTCCTGCTCTACGTGGACCTCTTCTTTTCGCCGATCCAGCAGCTCTCCCAGGTCTTCGACGGCTACCAGCAGGCCGTCGTGGGCCTGTCGCGGCTGCGCACCCTGATGCGCACCCCGACCGGCACCCCGGCCGCCGCCGACCCCCGGCCGGTCGGCGCGCTGCGCGGCGAACTCGCCTTCGACGGTGTGTCCTTCGGCTACGCGGGCGGCGGCGGCCAGGAGGTGCTGCACGACCTGACGCTGCGCATCGCCCCCGGCGAGACCGTCGCCCTGGTCGGTGCGACCGGCGCCGGGAAGTCCACCGTCATGAAGCTCCTCGCCCGCTTCTACGACCCCACCACCGGCGCGGTACGGGCCGACGGGCACGACCTGCGCGCCCTCGACCTCGGCGGCTACCGGGCCCGGCTCGGCCTCGTACCGCAGGAGGCGCACCTGTTCAGCGGCACCGTGCGGGACGCCATCGCGTACGGCCGCCCCGGCGCGGGCGACGCCGAGGTGGAGGCGGCCGCGCGCGCGGTCGGGGCGCACGAGATGGTCGCCGCGCTGCCGCTGGGCTACCTCCAGCCGGTCGGCGAGCGCGGCCGGAACCTGTCCGCGGGCCAGCGGCAGCTGCTCGCCCTGGCCCGCGCCGAACTCGTCGACCCCGACGTGCTGCTGCTCGACGAGGCCACCGCCTCCCTGGACCTGGCCGCCGAGGCCCGGGTCACCGCCGCGACCGAGGCGCTGACCCGGCGGCGCACCACCCTGGTGGTCGCCCACCGGCTGACCACCGCCGCCCGCGCCGACCGGATCGTGGTCCTGGACCGCGGCCGCGTCGTCGAGACCGGCACCCACACCGCCCTGCTCGCGGCCGGCGGCCCCTACCGCCGGCTCTGGGACGCCTTCCGGCAGGCGGGCGCGTCCGCGTCCGTCGACCAGCTGGCCTCCGCCGCACCGGAACCCCGGCCCGGGACCGGTCCGGCCCCCGTTCACGACACGCTTCTCGACAAAGGACAACGATGACCGAGTACCGCCCTTTCGGACGCACCGGCGTCAAGGTCAGCCCGCTGTGCCTGGGCGCCATGATGTTCGGCCCGCGCGGCAACCCCGACCACGACGACGCCGTGCGGATCATCCACCACGCCCTGGACTCCGGCATCAACTTCGTCGACACCGCCGACGTCTACTCGGCCGGCGAGTCGGAGACCGTCGTCGGCAAGGCGCTGGCGGGCGGCCGCCGCGACAACGTCGTGCTGGCCACCAAATTCCACGGCAGCCTCGGCGACGACCCCAACGAGCAGGGCAACAGCCGCCGCTGGATCGTCCGCGAGGTCGAGAACAGCCTGCGCCGACTCGGCACCGACTGGATCGACCTCTACCAGGTGCACCGCCCCGAGCCCGGCACCGACTTCGACGAGACCCTGGGCGCGCTGTCCGACCTCGTCCACCAGGGCAAGATCCGCTACATCGGCACCTCCACCTTCGAGCCCTCGGCGATCGTCGAGGGCCAGTGGATTGCCGAGCGCCGCGGCCGCGAGCGGGTGGTCGCCGAGCAGCCGCCGTACTCGCTGCTCGCCCGCGGCATCGAGCGCGAGGTGCTGCCGGTCGCGCAGCGCTACGGCCTCGCGGTGCTGTCCTGGAGCCCGCTGGCCGGGGGCTGGCTGTCCGGCCGCTACCGCAAGGGCGCCGAGCAGCCCGTCTCCAGCCGCGCCGACCGGCAGACCGCCCGCTTCGACATCGGCTCCGCGGAGAACGCCGCCAAGCTCGCCGCGGCCGACGCGCTCGCCGCCCTCGCCGACGAGGCCGGGCTCACGCTCGTCCAGCTCGCCCTCGCCTTCGTGCTGGAGCACCCCGGCATCACCTCGGCGATCATCGGCCCGCGCACCTTCGAGCAGCTGGCAGGCCAGCTCGGCGCCGACAAGATCACGCTGGACCGCGAGGTGCTGGACCGGATCGACGAGATCGTGCCGCCCGGCGTCAACCTCGTCGCCCGCGACGCCGGATACGTCCCGCCCGCGCTCACCGACCCCGCGCTGCGCCGCCGCTCGCACGGCTGAGGCGCGGCCCGGTCGCACCCCCGCCCCGCCCGCCGTGTCACGTCGGGCGGGGCTGCCTCGTCATGATCCGGGGGACGGTACACGGCGAGGGATTCGGGAAGGTGATGGTCATGCGGGTGTTCGTGGCAGGCGGGACCGGGGTGCTCGGGCGGCGGCTGGTGCCGCAGCTGGTGGCCCGCGGCCACCGGGTCACGGCCACGACGACGAGCGCGGCGAAGCTGGACGTGCTGCGCGGGCTGGGCGCCGAGGGCGTCGTCATGGACGGCCTGGACCCGGCGGCGGTACGTGCCGCGGTGGCGGACGCCCGCCCCGACACGGTCGTGCACCAGATGACGGCGATCTCCCCGGCGCACGCCGGGAAGCCCGACATCAAGCACCCGGACCGCTGGTTCGCCGCCACCAACCGGCTGCGCTCCGAGGGCACCGACAACCTCCTCGCGGCCGCCGCCGCGACCGGGGTGCCGCATGTCGTCGCCCAGGGCTACGCCGGCTGGAACGGCATCCGCGAGGGCGGCTGGGTCAAGACCGAGGACGATCCGCTCGACCTGCTCACCGGCACCGCCGCCCAGTACGGCATGGAGGTGCTGGCCCACGTCGAACGGGCGGTCCTCGCGACGGGCGGCGCGGTGCTGCGCTACGGGGCCTTCTACGGGCCCGGCGCCATCGACGACCAGGTCACGCTGGTGCGCAAGCGGCAGTATCCGCTGGTCGGCAAGGGCCAGGGGTACAGCTCCTGGATCCACCTGGACGACGCGGCGAGCGCCACCGTGCTCGCCGTGGAGCAGAAGGCGCACGGCGTCTTCAACGTCGTCGACGACGAGCCCGCCCCGGCCGCCGAGTGGCTGCCGCACCTCGCCCGGTGCGCGGGCGCCAAGCCGCCGCGCCGGGTGCCGGTGTGGCTGGCCCGGCTGCTGGCCGGCGACCAGGCGGTCGTCATGATGACCGAGGGCCGCGGCTTCTCCAACGCCAAGGCCCGGCGCGAACTGGGCTGGGAGCCGCGGTACCCCTCGTGGCGGCAGGGCTTCCGGGCGGAGCTGGAGGCGTGACGCCCGCCGCGGAGTTCGAGGAGCTGCGGCCGCTGCTGTTCTCGATCGCCTACCGGATCCTCGGCAGCGTCAGCGAGGCCGAGGACGCCGTGCAGGAGGCGTGGCTGCGGGACCGGACCGCGCCCGTCCGGCCCGACTCGCCGCGCGCCTACCTCTCCGCGGTGGTCACCCGGATCGCGATCGACGTGCTGCGCTCGGCCCGGGTCCGCCGCGAGGAGTACGTCGGCCCGTGGTTCCCCGAGCCGCTGCTCGCCGACCCCTACCAGGACCCGGCGCGCTCGGCGGAGCTGGCGGACTCGGTGTCGATGGCCGCGCTGCTGCTGCTGGAGCGCCTCAGCCCGCTGGAGCGCGCGGTCTTCGTGCTGCGCGAGGTCTTCGGCTTCCGCTTCCCGGAGATCGCCGCCGCCGTCGGGCGGTCGGAGGGGGCGTGCCGGCAGCTCGCGGTACGCGCCCGCCGCCACATGGACGCGGGCCGCCCGCGCTTCGAGGCCGACCGGCGCGACCGCGAGGAGCTGGCCGGGCGCTTCCTCGACGCCTTCCGGGAAGGCGACGTCCAGGCCCTGCGGGACATGCTCGCCGCGGACGTGGCGATGGTCGCCGACGGCGGCGGCAAGGGCCCGAACTTCTTCACGCCGGTCGTCGGCGTCGCCAGGGTGGCGCGCGTGCTGGCCGCCCTCGCCGAGTCCTTCACCGCGCTCGGCGCCGGTCTGGAACCGCACCGGCTCAACGGCCAGCCGGGGGCGATCTTCCGCGACCGGGAGGGCCGCGTCATCAACACCTGGACGCTCGACGTGCTGGACGGCCGGGTCCAGGCCATCCGCACGGTCGTCAACCCCGACAAGCTCGGGCACGTCGGGCCGGTCGCGGACGCCTGGGAGCTGGTGCGGACGTCCTTCCCGGGCCACGGCCCGCGAGCCGGGAGGGTCCCGCTCCCGCGGCGGGGGTCCGGGCCGCCCGGCGGGGGCCGCTGACCGGGCACGGCGCGGCGGCCGAGCCGCCGTCCGGTGCCTGCCCGGCGGGGCTCAGCCGCCGACCGTGAGGACGATCTTGCCGCGGGTGTGGCCCTCCTCCACCGCGCGCAGCGCCGCGCCCGCCTCGGCGAGCGGGAAGGTCCGCGTCACGTAAGGATCCAGCGCGCCCGCCACCACGAGCGCGGCCACCGCGTCCAGCACCGCCCCGGTGCGCTCGCGGACGATCGCCGCCCCGCCCAGCTCCACGGCCCCCTCCTTGTCGGCCCCGCTGACCAGCCGGGAGCGGTCGCCGAGCAGGGCCGCGACCTCGCGCAGCGGCTCGCCGCCGACCAGGTCGATGATCCCGTCCACCCCGCCGGGCGCCGCCGCGCGGATCCGGTCGGCGACACCGGGGCCGGAGACGACGTGCACCGCGCCCAGCGACTCGGCGAAGGCCCGCTTGCCCTCGCTCGCGGTGCCCACGACCTTCAGGCCGCGGTGCCGGGCGATCTGCGCCGCGGCCGTCCCCACCCCGCCGCCGACCCCGTTGACCAGCAAGGTGGCGCCCGGCGGGAGCGCGAGCTGGACCACCGCGTCGTACGCGGTCGCGGCGGCGACGGGCAGTGCGGCCGCGTCCGTCCACGTCAGACCGGCGGGTTTGTGCGCGGTACCGGCCGCGGGCAGCAGCGTCAGCTCGGCGTAGCCGCCGTTGTCGGCATGGCCGAAGACCTCGTCGCCGGGCGCGAAGCCCTCGACGTCCGGACCCACCTCGACGACGACGCCCGCGGCCTCGCTGCCGAACACCGCGGGCAGCTCCGTCGCCGGGCCGCCCGGCCGCCGGTAGCCGGTGCGCCGCTTCCAGTCGACGGGGTTGACCCCGGCGGCGCGCACCGCGACCAGCAGCCGGCCCGGCCCGGGTACGGGCCGCGGCAGGTCGGCGAGGGACTCGGTCTCGGGGCCGCCGAAAGCGGTGTGGATGTACGCGATGGCCATCTGGTGCTCTCCTGTGCTCGGTGGTGGCGCTGCCGTCCGGCGGTCAGCGGGCGGGGTCGGCGGCCGGGATCTTCGAGAAGTGGAAGTGCACGTCCCGGCGCCGGGAGAAGCCCAGCGACTCGTAGAGCCTGATGGCCCCGGTGTTGACGGCGGCCGCGTGCAGGAACGGTGTGTCGCCGCGGGCCGCGACACCCGCCGCGGTGTGCAGCACCAGCCGGGAGGCCAGCCCCTGACCCTGGTGCTCGGGGTCGGTGCAGACCGCGCTGATCTCTGTCCAGCCCGGCGGCCGCATCCGCTCACCGGCCATCGCGACGAGCCGCCCCTCCCGGCGGATGCCGTAGTACGCGCCCATCTCGACCGTACGGGCCGCGAACGGGCCCGGCCTGGTGCGCGCCACCAGCTCCAGCATCTCGGGGACGTCCGCGGGGCCGAGCCGCTCCGCCTCGTCGTCGGTCAGCGCCGTGACCGAGGATCCGACCATCTGCACGCCCTGACCCGCGCTGCCGGGCTCCCAGCCGCCGGGCAGCGCGTCGGCCCCGGTGAGCGCGAAGGCGTTCCCGGCGCCGACCAGCGCGGCCAGATCCGCCCAGCCGCGCGGGTCGCCGGGGTCGGCGACGGCCACGAAGGGCGACACCTCCGGGTGGAAGCGGGCCGCGGACCCGGCGGCGACGGCGAGGGCGGCCTGCGGGCCGGTCAGCGCGGCCCACACCGGGTTGTCCAGCGGGTGCGCGGGCGGTGCGGGGCGGGCCGGCTGGGCGGGTTCGAGGCTGGTCGACATGGTCGGGCTGCTGCTCCGTTTCTGCGCCGGCCTGGTCGGCGCTCACCCGAGGTGCAACCCGATCCGCCCGCAAGATCTTCCGCCGCGCGCCGCCGTCCCGTATGGCGGACGTGCCCGGTCGCCCCGGGTCAGAGCCGCAGGCCGCCGGACAGCAGCGCGAACTGCCGGTCGTACAGCGGCACCAGGTCCACCTCGCCGTCGTGCTCCACCCAGTGCCGCACCACCGCGGTGGAGACGGCCATCAGGGCGGCGGCGGTGCAGCGCACGTCCAGGTCGTCGGCGGCCCGGCCGGTGCGCTCGGCGATCACCTCGGCCACCGAGTCCTGGCTGCGGATCAGCTCGTCCCACGAGCGCGCCCGCAGCGCCGGGTCGGTGAAGCCCAGCCGGGTGCGCAGCAGCAGCTCGTCGCGGTCGGCCTCCAGCATCCTGCCGAGCGAGTCGGTGAGCGCGATCCGCAGGCTGTCGAAGACCGGCTCGCCCGGCGGGCGGGCCCGCAGCGCGTCGGCGAGCGCGGCGTCGTAGTCGTCGTCGAGGACGACGTCCTCCTTGGTGGGGAAGTAGCGGAAGAACGTGCTGGGGGAGACCTCGGCCGCGGCGGCGATCTGCTCCACGGTGGTGCCCTCGTAGCCCTGGGCGGCGAAGAGGCGGTAGGCCTCGCGGCGGATGGTCGCGAGGGTGCGCTGCTTCTTGCGCTCCCGCAGGCTCGTCCCGGGCGCGGCCGGGGTCTCCTTGGCGTTCATGCCGGCGATTCTCCGCGCTCGGGCACCGCCCCCGCCAACCCGGCCCCTGCCGCGTCTGCCGTCCCCGCCCCGTCCGCCGGTCCGGTCCCGTCGGCCGTCCCCGCCTCGTCCGCCAAGCCGGTCGGCCGCGGTACGGACCCGGGCCCGGCCGGGGCGGTTGCCGGGACGGGGGCGCCGGATGCGTCCCGGCCGGGCAGGAAGAGCGCCCCGAGCAGCGCGCCCGCGACCGCGATGGCGCAGCACACCAGCAGCGCCAGACCCATGCCGTGCAGGAAGGCCCGGTGCGCGGTGTCCGCGAGAGCCGGGTCGCGCAGCCGGGCGGCGACCTCGTCGGCGCCGCTGACCGAGTCGCGCGCCTGGCCGGCGTCCGCGGCGGACAGCCCGGCCACGTGCAGCCGGGCCAGGTAGCCCGCGCTCAGCAGGCTGCCGAGCCCGGCCACGCCCAGCACGCCGCCGACCTGCTGGACGGTCTCCAGCAGGCTGGTGCCCCGCCCGGAGGCCCCGGGCGGCAGCGACGCCATGACCAGGCTGGTCGCGGGCACGGTGGCGAGCCCGAAGCCCAGCCCGGTCAGCGTCAGCCACACCGCCGCGTAGCCGTACCCCGCGCCGCCGCCGGTGGCCGCGCCCAGCAGGGTGCCCGCGGCCAGCACCAGCAGTCCGGCGGGCACCACGACCCGGGCGCCCAGCCGCGGGACGAGCTGCTCGCTCAGCGCGGCGGCCGCCATCAGCCCGGCGATGAGCGGCAGGATCCGCAGCCCGGTGCCGAACGCGTCGTGCCCGAGCACCGCCTGGAGGTACTGCGGCACCACGAACAGGATGCCCATCACGGCGAAGTTCACGAAGACGGCGACGAGCGTGCCCCAGCGGAACCGCGGGTCGGTGAAGAGTCCGGTGTCCACCAGCGGGAAGGGGTGGCGGCGCTGCTGCACGACGAAGACCGCGAGCAGCGCCGCCCCGCCCGCGATCCCGGCGAGCACCCGGGCGCTGCCCCAGCCGTCGCCGGGCACCAGGATCGTGCCGTAGACCAGGCCGGTGATGCCCAGGCCGCTGAGCAGCGTGCCCGCCAGGTCGAAGGGGACGGCCGCGGCACGGGCGCGCGGCGGCTCGGCGGGCAGCAGCAGGAGGCAGGCCGCCAGCGCGAGGGCGAACAGCGGCACGTTGAAGAGGAAGACCGAGCCCCACCAGAAGTGGTTCAGCAGCCATCCGCCGACCAGCGGGCCGACCGGCAGGCCCAGCGCGGTGGCCGCCGTCCACACACCGATCGCCTTGGGCACCTCCTCGGGCCCGAAGACCTTCGGCAGCACCGCCATCGACACCGGCATGATCATCGCCGCGGCCAGTCCGAGCACGGCCCGTATCGCGATGAGCTGCCCGGGGCTGTCGGCCTGGGTGCCGGCGAGCGAGGCGAGGCCGAAGAGCGTGACGCCGGCGATCAGGATCCGGCGGTGCCCGTAGCGGTCGCCGAGCAGCCCGACCGGGAGCATGCCCACCGACAGCGCCAGCAGGTAGCCGCCGTTGATCCACTGCAACTGGGCACTGTCGGCGCCGAGTTCACCGGCCAGCGTGGGCAGCGCCACGGTGACGACGGTGCCGTCGAGCGCGACGGTCAGCACGCTCAGCGTCAGGGCCGCCAGCACCCACCAGCGGCGGGGCGAGGCGGCGAGCGTCGGGGGAGGGGCGGCGGGCGCGGACATGGCGGCCTCCAGGGAGTCGGCTGTGTAATGACAGTAGACTCCCATGAAGGGGTGTGATGTCAAATGAAAGTTGACCCTCAATTTTTTTGGACGCCGGACCGTCCGGCCGCTCCGGCGGGGTCAGTTGGCCTTGCGGCGGCTCGCCGCCTTCTTCGCGGGGGCCTTCTTCGCCGTCTTCTTGGCCGCCGTCTTCTTCGCCGCGGCCTTCTTGGCGGGACGCTTGCCCGTACCGCCGCCCTTGCCCGACCGGCCGCCGATGTCCGTCACGGTCGCGTCCTTGCCCTCCCCGTCCCCGCCGCCGCCCGCGCGGCCCTCCTGGGCCTGGTCCACCGAGGCCTGGAGCGCCGCCATGAGGTCCACGACCTGGCCGCCGCCGGTCTCGCCCTCGACCGTGGGCAGTTCGGCGCCCTCCAGCTTGGCCGTGACCAGCGCCTCGACCGCCGCCGCGTACTCGTCGTGATAGGCGGTGAGATCGGCCTCGCCCAGCGCCTCGATGAGGGTGTCGGCGAGTTTCAGCTCGTTGTCGGAGATGTTGACCTTGCCGCGCGGGGCAGCGTCGGCCGCCGAGTTCAGCTCGTCGGGCCAGCGCAGCGTCTGGAGCAGCAGGATGTCGTCGCGGGCGGTGATCAGGGCCAGGTGCTCGGAGTTGCGCATCGCGAACTTGCCGACCGCCGCCTTGCCCGAGCGGGAGAGCGCCTCGCGCATCAGCACGTAGGGCTTGTTGGCAGTGGGGGAGGAGGGGGCGAGGAAGTACGGCGTGTCCAGCTGCATCTGGTCGATCCGTGCGGTGTCGACGAAGCCGCTCACCTCGATGGTCTTGGCGGTGGGCAGCGGCAGCGCCTGGAGTTCGGCGTCGGTGACCTCGACGAGCTGGTCGTCCGGGGTCTCGAAGGCGCGGCCGATCTCGGCGGAGGACAGCACCTCCTCGTCCAGCTCGCAGGTCTTCTGGTAGCGCACCCGGCCCTGGTCGGCCAGATGGATCTGCCGGAAGCTGATCTTGTGGCTGGACACCGCGGATCCGAGCTTCACCGGGATGGAGACCAGGCCGAAGGCGAGGGTCCCGCTCCAGACGCTGCGCATAGCATGTCCCTTTGATCCGGATATGGGATCTTTAGGATATGCCGATCACCGAGGTCGGGGGCCGCCGGATCACCCTCAGCCACCTCGACCGGGTCCTGTGGCCGGACACCGGCACCACCAAGGGCGAGCTGCTGCACTACTACGCGACCGTGGCCGACGCCCTGATCCCGCACTGCGCCGGGCGCCCGGTGAGCTTCGTGCGCACCCCCGACGGCGTGCAGGGGCAGCGCTTCTTCCAGAAACGCCCGCCCGCCGGTACGCCCGAGTGGGTGACGACCTCCGAGACGCTGCGCAAGAGCGGCGAGCTGATGCCGCAGGTCCAGATCAACGACCTGGCCACCCTGATGTGGGCGGCGAACCTGGCCTGTGTGGAGATCCACACCCCGCAGTGGCGGTCGGCGGAACCCGGCGCCGCGGACCGGCTGGTTGTCGATCTCGACCCCGGACCCGGGCGCACCGTCGTCGACTGCTGCGAGGTGGCGCTGCTGCTGCGCGACCGGCTCGCCGCCGACGGGCTGCACGCCTGGGCGAAGACCAGCGGCTCCAAGGGGCTGCACCTGTACGCGGCGCTGCGCGACGCCGACGCCGAGCGGGCCTCGTCCTACACCCGCGCCGTCGCCCGCGAGCTGGAGCGCGCCCACCCCGACCGCGTCGTCTCCCGCATGGCCAAGGCCGACCGCACCGGGCGCGTCTTCCTCGACTGGTCGCAGAACTCCCGCAAGAAGACCACCGCGACCCCCTACACCGTCCGCGCCCGCCCCGAGCCCACCGTCTCCACGCCGCTGTCCTGGGACGAGGTGGAATCCGCCGCCTCGCCCGCCGACCTGGCCTTCACGATCGCCGACGTCCCCGCGCGGCTGGCCGCCCACGGCGACCTGCTGGCCCCCCTGCTCGTGCCCGCGTCCGCCGCCCCGCTGCCCTGAACCGCGGACGCGCTCCCGCCCGGGGGGCCCTTCCCGCGCGGGGACGTCTCGACGCCGCGCCGGCGCCGCCTGTCAGCCGCGCGGTTCGCCGTACCAGCGCCACTTCTCCTGGCGCGGGCGGTCCGGCAGGGCGACGCGGCCGGTCGACCACAGCAGCGCGGGCCAGGGATCGGTGTCCGCGGGGGCGTGCGGGAAGAGGCGGCGCAGGGTGCGGGCGCACAGGGCAGGCGGCGGGGTGAAGGGCGGCAGGCCGAGCCCCGCGGCGATGTCGTGGACGTGGACGAGCGTCTCGACGACGCCCATCGCCGCGAAGCCCTCCGGGTCGGCGGCGCCGAAGCCGTGGTGCGCGCGCACCTGCGGCGGGGTCACCCGCACCATCGCGGCCAGCAGCGCGCCGCAGCCGTCCAGCACCTGGAGCAGGCCTGCGGGCCCCGCGGCGCGGTCGACGAAGACCGTGCTCACCGGCCCGCCCGGGAACTCGCTGCGGTAGACCACCGGCACCAGGGCGTCCAGCGGCGGCCGCTCCGGCCCGATTTGCAGGGCGTACGAGAACAGGTCGTCGGCCAGGTGCTCCGCGGTCTGCCAGCACGTCCACGTCAGACCGCCCGCCGGGGCGTCCCAGCCGTCGTCGGGGGCTTCGCGCAGGGCGGCGATCGACAGGCGGACGGCCTCGGTGACGTCGTCGGCGGTCACCGGGCCGGGGGCGTGGGCAGCGGCTGAGGTCATGCCCGGCACCGTACCGTGTGGCGGCTAGCTGCCGGGCCGCCGACCATCGCGTTGGAATCTGTTGACCAACGGAGGAAAAAAACCCTAGATTCACCATGATCGAACGCGAGGCCTGAAAGGACTCCCCATGCCGACACCCCCCGCCCGTGTCCTCGCCCTGCGGGCCGCGGGCACCGCGCTCGTCGTCGAACTGACCGCGCCGGTGCCCCGCGTACTGCACTGGGGCGCCGACCTCGGCGCGCTGTCGGACGCGGACACCGCCGCGCTCGCCCTGACCGCCGACCAGGCGGTGCTCAACAACGCCCTCGACGTGCCGCGCCGGCTGACCGTCTGGCCCACCGAGGCCGACGGCTGGTCCGGGACCCCGGCGCAGGAGGGCCACGCGGCGGGCGGCGGCGCCGCGCCCGGACCGGTGCTGACCGGCAGCACGCACACGCGGTCCCCGGCGGGCGGCGGCGAGATCGTGCTGTCCCTCACCGACACCGCGACCGGCCTCGACACCGAGCTGACGTACCGTCTCGAACCCTCCGGCGTGCTCGCCGCCTCGGCCACCCTGACGCGTCGCGCCGACGCCGGACCCGAGCCGTACGACCTCGCGCGCGTCACCACCCTGCTGCCGCTGCCCGGACGGGCCACCGAACTGCTGGACTTCACCGGCAAGTGGAGCCGCGAGCGGGTGCCGCAGCGCCGCCCGCTCGGCTACGGCAGCCACGTCCGCGAGGCGCGGCGCGGCAAGCCCGGCGCCGACTCGCCCTACCTGCTCGCCGCCGGCGCGCCCGGCTTCGGCTTCCGCACCGGCGAGGTGTGGGGCGTGCACATCGCCTGGAGCGGCGACCAGCGCTACCTCGCCGAACGGCTGCCCGAGGGCGCGGGCGTGCACGGCGGTGTCCTCGGCGGCGGCGAACTGCTGCGGCCCGGCGAGATCCGCCTCGCGCCCGGCGACACCTACCGCACCCCCGTGTGCCACTTCGCGTGGTCCGGCACCGGACTCGACGGCCTCGCCGACCGCTTCCACGCCCTGCTGCGCGCCCGCCCCGGCCACCCGCACAGCCCCCGGCCGGTCGTCCTCAACAGCTGGGAGGCCGTCTACTTCGACCACGACCTCGACCGGCTGCGCCGCCTCGCCGACCGGGCCGCCGAGGTCGGCGTCGAGCGCTTCGTGCTGGACGACGGCTGGTTCACCGGCCGCCGCGCCGACAACGCCGGCCTCGGCGACTGGTACGTGGACCCCGCCGTGTGGCCCGACGGCCTTAGCCCGCTCGCCGACCACGTCCGCGCGCTCGGCATGGACTTCGGGCTGTGGGTCGAGCCGGAGATGGTCAACCCCGACTCCGAGCTGGCCCGCGCCCACCCCGACTGGATCCTCGGCCCCGCGCGCGGCCTCGGCCCCACCTCGCGGCAGCAGTACGTGCTCGACATCAGCCACCCGGACGCCTGGGCGTACCTGCTGGAGCGCATCGGCACGCTCGTCGGCGAGTACGGCATCGGCTACCTCAAGTGGGACCACAACCGGGATCTGCACGAAGCCGTGCACGGACCCGGCGACCGGCCCGCGGGCCACGCCCAGGTCGAGGCGCTCTACCGGCTGCTCGACACGCTGCGGGCCCGCCACCCTGGACTGGAGATCGAGAGCTGCGCCTCCGGCGGCGCCCGTGTCGACCTCGGCATCCTCGCCCGCACCGACCGGGTCTGGACCTCCGACTGCAACGACCCGGTCGAACGCCAGGCGATCCAGCGCTGGACGGGGCAGCTGCTGCCGCCCGAGCTGATGGGCTCGCACGTCGGCGCCGAGCGCAGCCACACCACCGCACGCGTCACCACCGCCTCCTTCCGCCTCGTGACCAGCCTCTTCGGCCACCCCGGCATCGAGCAGGACCTCACCGCCTGCGCGCCGGAGGAACTCGCGCTCATCACCGCCTGGACGGCGCTCTACCGCGAGCTTCGCCCGCTGCTGCACAGCGGACGGCAGGTCCGCGCCGACCTCCCGGACGACGCGGTGCTGCTGCACGGCGTGGTCGCGCCCGACACCTCCGCCGCGCTCTACTGCTGGGCCCGCACCGAGACCTCGGCCGACGGCCAGGCCGGACGCGTGCCGCTGCCCGGCCTCGACGCCGCCGCCGCCTACCGGGTGCGGATCCGCACCGAGCCCGGCCTGCCGTCGCTGCACCAGAACGCCGGACCCGCCTGGTTCACCGCCGCGCTGGAAGGCTGGGTGCCGCTGCCGGGGGCGGTCGCGGTGCACGCCGGGCTGCCCATGCCGACGCTGAACCCCGGTCAGGCGCTGCTGCTGGAGGTGCGCGCGGCCTGAGCCGCGGTCCGCCGTCCGCCGTCCGCCCGCCGCCCGTTCGGCCCACCCCGGCCTGCACGGGCGGCGCGGCGTGCGCCAGGGTCTGAGGTGGACAGCCGCGCCCGGGACCGGGCACGGACCAGCCGGACCGGGGAGCGCCGATGGACCTCAGCAGCACGGTGGACAGCCTGATGGAGGGCCTGACCGCGGACCTCGCCCGGCTCGCCGCGATCCCCTCCGTCGCCTTCCCCGGCTACCCGCGCGCCGAGGTCGAGCGCGCCCACGACCTGCTGGTGGAGCTGCTGCGGGACGCCGGGGTCGAGCACATCGAGCGCCTCGACCTGCCCGACACCGCGCCGGTGATCTACGCCGAGGTGCCGCCGCCGGACCCGGACGCGCCGACCGTGCTGCTCTACGGCCACTACGACGTCCAGCCGCCCGGCGACGAGTCGCTGTGGCTCTCCCCGCCGTTCGAGCCGACACCCGTCGAGGGGGGCCTGCGGGCGCGCGGGATCGCCGACGACAAGTCCAACGTCATCGCCCACATCGGGGTGCTGCGCGCGTACGGCGGCCGCCCGCCGACCGGCCTGAAGATCGTCCTGGAGGGCCAGGAGGAGTACGGCAGCGCCTTCGACGACTACCCGCCGACCGACCCCGCGCGCTTCGCGTGCGACGCGATGGTCATCGCCGACATGGGCAACCTGCGCCCCGGCACCCCCACCCTGACGACGGGTCTGCGCGGGGTCGCCGAGGTCGTGGTGGAGGTCCGCACCCTCGCCGAGGCCCGGCACAGCGGGGAGTTCGGCGGGGCCGCCCCCGACGCGCTCCTCGCGCTGCTGCGCGCCCTCGCCGGGCTGCACGACGAGCACGGTGACGTCGCCGTCGAGGGGCTGCGCCGCGAGGAGTGGCGGGGCGCGTCGTACACCGAGGAGGAATTCCGCGAACTGGCCACCGTCGCCGACGGGATGCCGCTGACCGGCAGCGGGAGCCTCGGCGAGCGGCTGTGGAGCGGCCCGGCGATCACCGTGATCGGCCTGGACGCCCCCGCCGTGGACGGCGCCGCCTCCGCCGTCGTCCCCTACGCCCGCGCCAAGCTCAACCTGCGCGTGCACCCCCAGCAGGACCCGCGGGAGGCCACCGACGCACTGGTACGGCACCTGCGCGCCCAGCGCCCGTACGGCATCGCGCTGACCGTCACCCCGAGCGACGCGGGCCCCGGCTTTGAACCCGCCACGGACGGGCCCGCCTACCGGGCGGCGCGCGCGGCGCTGCGCGAGGGCTGGGGGAGCGAGGCGCAACTGGCGGCCAGCGGCGGCTCCATCCCGCTGGTCAACGGGCTCGCGAGGGCCGTGCCGGACGCCGAGGTGCTGCTCTTCGGCGCGCAGGACAGCATGTGCAACCTGCACGCGCCCAACGAGCGGGTGCTCTTCTCCGAACTGCGCGGCGCCGTCGTCGCCGAGGCGGCCTTCCTGCGCGAGTACGCCGCGGACTTCAGGGCGGCGGGCGGCCGGCGGTGAGCGCCGCGACGGCGGGCCCCGGCACGTCGGCGGACGGCGCCGGGCCGCCGCCCGCCGACGGCGGGGGCGACGGCGGCGGGAGCGGTGGGCACCGCTTCACCTTTCCCAGCGCGCTGACCGTCCTGGCCCTGGTCACCGTCGCGGTGTGGGCGCTGGCCTTCGCGATCCCGTCCGGCGAGTACCGCCGCAACGCCGACGGCAAGCCGGTCCAGGGCACCTACCACCACGTCCCCTCCGGCCTGAGCTTCGGCGGCCACCTCAAAGACCTCTTCCTCTCACCGGTCAACGGCCTCTACGGCATCCAGGACCCGAAGACCGGCGCCGTCGGCCCGGACAACACCGGCGACCTGTACGGCAGCGCGGGCGTCTTCCTCTTCGTGCTGGCCATCGGCGCGTTCATCACCGTGGTCTTCGCGACCGGCGCCCTGGACCGCGGCATCGCCCGGCTCGCGCACGCGCTGCGCACCCGCGGCGCCCTGCTGATCGCCGGCATCATGGTCGTCTTCTCGGTGCTCGGCACGGTCGAGGGCTTCGCCGAGGAGACCCTGGGCTTCTACGGGCTGATCGTGCCGCTGATGCTCGCCCTCGGCTACGACCGCATGGTGGCCACCGGCACGATCATCCTCGGCGCGGGCGTCGGCGTGCTGTGCTCCACCGTCAACCCCTTCGCGACCGGTGTCGCCTCCTCGGCCGCCGACATCTCGCTCGGCGACGGCATCGCGCTGCGCTCCCTGATGTGGGTCGTGCTGACCGCCGTGACGGTCGGCTACGTGGTCCGCTACGGCCACCGGGTGCAGCGCCGCCCCGAACGCTCGATCAGCGGCTTCCTGCCCGGCGACCGCGAGCAGGGCGCGGAACGCACCCAGGAGCCGCCGGAGCTGACCCGGCGGCACAAGACCGTGCTGGCCGGGGTGGCCCTGGTGTTCACCTTCATGATCTTCTCGGTGGTGCCCTGGTCGAGCGCGCTCACCGGCAAGGCCGACGCCGTGCCGTACGGCTGGGAGCTGGACTGGTCCTTCGCCGAACTCGCCGCGCTCTTCGTCGTCGCGGCCGTGCTCGTCGGGCTGCTCGCGCGGATGGGGGAGCAGAAGCTCAGCTCCACGATCGTGCAGGGCGCGGCGGACTTCATCTCGCCCGCGCTCGTCATCATGCTGGCCCGCGGCGTCACGGTCATCATGAACAACGCCAAGGTGACCGACACCGTGCTGCACGCCATCGAGGGCGTCGTCTCCGGATCGTCGAACGCGCTCTTCGCGGTCATCGTCTTCGTCGTCAACCTGCCGCTGGCCTTCCTCATCCCCTCCACCTCCGGCCACGCCACCCTCGCGATGCCGATCCTCGCGCCGCTCGCCGACTTCGCGGGCGTCTCCCGCGCGGTCGTCGTCACCGCGTGGCAGGCCGCGAGCGGCTGGATGAACCTGTGGGTGCCCACCACGGCCGTGACGATCGGCGGGGTCTCGCTCGCCAAGGTCCGCTACGACCGGTACCTGCGCTTCATCTGGCCGCTGCTGGCCATCCTCTTCGTGCTGATCTGCGGATTCGTCTCACTCGGCGCTGTCGCCACCTGACGCGGGCAGGAGACGTGGCGAGGGCCGGGGCAATGTATGCAATTGCATCGGGAATTGCAGCTGCAGTTGCGGGGTAGACCCCGGATGCGGACACCACTCGACGGTGCCCGTGCGGCGCACCAGCCGGCGGAAGCGAGCCCGAGAGGCGGTACGGCCATGACCGAGCAGTTCGGCAACGGTGTCCAGGCCAGCAGCATTCCCGGAGTGGAATGGATCAAGAGCGCCCGCAGCAACCCCAGCGGAAACTGCGTGGAGTTCGCGCGACTTCCCGACGGAGGGGTGGCGGTTCGCAATTCCCGCTATCCCGACGGGCCGGCTCTGGTATACACACGGGAGGAGATAACCGCATTCGTCGGAGGCGCCAAGGACGGCGACTTCGACACCTTCACGGTGTGAAGCCTGCGGTGTGACGCCCCTGGGGCGGGTCGCGGGCTTCGCGGAGCAGTACCGGCCGTTCCGGTACCACTCGGGGAGCCCGCATGACCGCACAGCCGCAGCCCGCCTCGCCCTTACCCCTGTTCGAGCGCCGCCCCGAGATGGGTTCCCGGGCCATGTCCCGGGTGCTCGGCACCTACCTGCGTGCCCTGCGGGAGAGCTGCGGCTGCTCCCCGGCCGCGGCGGGCGCCCACATCCGCGCGCACGCCTCGAAGATCAGCCGCATGGAGACCGCGCACGTCTCCCTCAAGGCCCGCGACGTCGACGAACTCCTGCACCTCTACGGTGTCGGTGAGGCCGAGCGCGCCGAGATCGCCCGCCTGGTGCAGCGTGCCACCGGCCCCGACTGGTGGCAGCCGTACGGCGAGATCGTGCCCGACTGGCTCCAGCAGCTCATCGGCCTGGAACGGGACGCCCACCTGGTACGCAGCTACGAGACGCAGTTCGTGCCCGGCCTGCTCCAGACCGAGCGGTACGCGCGGGCCGTCGTCCACAGCGGCCACCGCCTCGCGCCCGCCGAGGAGAACGCCCGGCGCGTCGATCTGCGCCTGGAGCGGCAGCGGCGGATGACCGAGCCCGGCGCCCCCGTGCTGTGGGCGCTCGTCGACGAGGGCGTGCTGCACCGCCCGGTCGGCGGCGCCGAGGTGATGCGCGAGCAGCTCACGTATCTGCTGGAAGTGCTGCGTCAGCCCGGTGTACGGCTGCAGATCGCCTCCTACGCCGCGAGCGCCGCGGCGACCCCGGGGACGTCCGTCACCTACCTCCGCTTCGCGCAGGGCTTCCTGCCGGACATGGTGTACCTGGAGCACATGACGAGCGCGGTCTACCTCGACCGGCTCGCCGACGTCGACCACTACCGCGCCGCGCTGGACGAGCTGAGCGCGCTCGCCGCGACCCCGGCGGCCAGCCGGGTGCTCCTGGAGCAGGCCCTCCAGCGCTATCGCTGACGCCGAGCGGGGGCGTCAGTCGATCCGGCCGACGCCCCCGTACTCGATCCACTCCATGCTCGGCTGCCGCGGCACCAGGTCGGAGTCCGGGCGCCAGGTCGACACCTCGACGAGCCCCGGCTCCAGCAGCCGGGTGCCCTCCAGGAAGTGCCGGACGTCCGCCTCGCGCCGCACCTCGCCCCAGTTGCCGTCCGTGGTGCGGTCCATGAAGTCGGTGACGCCGCGCCGCGTCTCCTCGTCCTCGCTCACCAGCTGGCACACCACCAGGAAGCTGCCGGGCGGCACCTTGGCCGCGGCGCGCTGCACCACACCCGCCGGGTCGTCACGGTCCGGGATGCAGTGCAGCACCGACACGAACAGCACCGCGACCGGCTGCTCGGTGTCGATGAGCCGCTTGACCTCCGGATGCGACCACACGGCCTCGGTGTCACGCATGTCCGCCTGGATCACGGCGGTGTTCTCGTTCTCCTCCAGCAGCGCCCGGCCGTGCGCGAGCACGATGGGGTCGTTGTCGATGTAGACCACCCGGCACTCCGGGTCGACCCGCTGGGCCACCTCGTGCACGTTGTCCTGCGTCGGCAGGCCCGAGCCGTGGTCGACGAACTGCCGGATGCCGTAGTCCTCGGCGAGCCGCCGCACCACCCGGCGCAGGAACGCGCGGTTGTTCACGGCCAGCACCTTGGTGCTGGGGACCTGCTCCAGCAGCTCCTCGGTCGCCGCCCGGTCGGCGGGGTAGTTGTCCTTGCCGCCCATCAGGTAGTCGTACATCCGCGCCACACTGGGCACGTTGACGTCGATGCGGTCCGTCAGCGGGACATACGCGTCGTCCATCGGGTCCTCGCGGCATCGTCGGCCCGGCGCAGCCGAGGCGGAAGTGAGCTGGAACACTCCCCATCCTAGGCAGCCGCAAGCCTTCGGGCGACCTCAACTGCCCCATGCAGAACGCCTGGTGACGTTCCGTGGCATCCAACTCCCGTTCAGTACGCGGGGTAGTCGATCACGTGCACCGGCACGGTCGCGGTGCCCTGCGCGGCCCCGCCGTGGTCGTTGACGACGTGCTCGATGACCCCGGCGCCGTTGAGCGACACCGTCAGCACGTCGTGGAAGCGCACCCCGTCCGTCACCGGCGCCTCGAACCCGCTGCGCACCCGGATCTCCGGATCGACCGTGAAGAAGCAGTAGCAGCCCAGCCCCCACGCCTCGTGCCGCCGCACCTGCTCCGCGACCTTGTACGCCGGGTAGCCGTCGGCGCCCGGACGGCGGTAGGCGCCCTGGTGCGGCGGGTCGTAGGGCAGCTCGCTCTGGAACATCACCGTACGGCCGCCCTCGCCGTTCCACAGCACGTTCTCCCGCTGGAAGTGCTCCACGAACAGCCCCGTCGCCATGACGTCGGCACCGTTGACGACGACGCCGTGCTCGGCGGTGTTCACCGTCCAGCCCACCCCGCTGCCGTGGTCGGCGCGCCACGCCCAGACATGGTCGATCAGCACGTCGTCACTGCCCACCACCAGCGCCGTGCCGGTACGCCCCGGGCCCGCGCCGCCGACCCGGAAGAACACGTCCTGCACCGACGTCGGGTCCTGCGGGTCGCTGCGCCGGCCGCGCCCGCCGCCGATCTCCAGCAGCGCCCGCGACTCGGCCTCGGCCGCGTCGAAGAGCAGCCCGGCGATGCGCACCCCGCGCACGTTCTCCACCCGCATCGCGACCGCTCCGGTGACCGGGACGAGCGTCGCGAAGCCGAGGCCCAGCACCACCGTGCCCGCCCACTTGACCTTGATCGTGCCGGTCAGCCGGTAGATGCCGGGGGTCAGCAGCAGGTGCTTGCCCTGCGCCAGTGCCTTGTTGATGGCGCGCACCGAGTCGGTGGGCTTCGCGACGAAGAACTGCTCGATCGGGATCGAACTGCCCGGGGTGTGCCCCGCGCTCCAGGTCGCGCCCGCCGTGTCGTGCCGCAGCGCGGGCAGGAAGACCCGGTAGCGGCCGGTCGCGTCCACGTAGAGGAAGGGCTTCTCACGGCTGACCGGGGTGGTCGGCAGCGTGGTGTACGGCGGCTCGGGGAAGGACTGCGCGGGCGCGCCGGTGACACCGCAGAAGACCTGGTTCCACACGGCGTCGGACCAGCCGCCGACCGTGCTGTTGCGGGTGAACCACTGCTGCTGCGAGGCGTTGACGACCTCGCCGTCGACGACCGAGTCCGCGATGTAGCCGCCGCTCGCGAAGCCGCCGAGTCGCGGCGACAGGAGGAGCCGGCCGCGGATGTGCACCCGGCGCAGCGGCGCGGCCTGCGACACCGCCCAGCGGTTGGCCCCGCCCGCGGGCTCGACGGCCAGATTCTCCGCCGAGCGCCAGAAGTTGGTGAGCGCGCTGTCCCCGCCGCCCGGCTGCGGCCTGCCCTCGACGCGCACCGCGCCGTTGATCGTCACATCGTCGGGCGACAGGCCCAGGCCCGCGACCGAGGTGTAGTAGCCGAGCTGGGCGTCCACGTCGTAGCTGCCGGGCTTGAAGAGGAAGGCGAAACGGCCGGTGCCGAACTCGCCCACGACCTGCTGCTGGGCGGCGGCGTCCAGTGCGGCCTGGATCTCCGCGGCGGGGGTGGCCGGGTCGAAGACCCGCACGTTCGGCCCGAAGTCCGGCTCCGCGGGCCCCGGTCGGCGCTCCTGGCCCTGGGCGGCGGCGGGCGCCGCGGCGGTGCCCAGCGGCACGGCGGAGGCCAGCGCGGCGGTCGTGATGAAGGAGCGGCGGCTCAGCCCGCCGGTGTCGGCGTCGGGATGCGCGCCGGGCTGTGCGTCGGGGTGCGCGCCGGTGCGGAAGCCGGTGGCCGGGGCCGCCGCTGTCGGAGCAGTGGCGGTGGAGGTGGCGGTGGCGGTCGTGGTGGCGGTGTCCGTGACGGTGCCGGGGAGTTCGCTGCCCGCAACTCTGAACGACGACATGACGACGACCACCTTCCGCGACTGTCTGCGACCTTCGTACGACCCGGGACCGGCAGCCCCACGGACCGCGGGCGCGTGAGAGCGCTCTCTTGCAGACGTACCCTGCGGGCTGCGGGAAGCCGGTGTCAAGATTTCGTGAGAGCGCTCTCGGCCAGCTGTGACACCGCTGCTCACAGCCGCACCAGCCGCCCCGCGGGGCCGGGTCCCACCGCCTGCCGCGCCGCTGCCCGCGGTGTTCGCCGCGCCCCCGTTCGTCACGGGGACATGGGCTCTGACCTGCGGTGACGTCTCGTCGGGCGGGACGGGCGCGCGGCGTCCGGGGGAGCGGGCGCGGAGCGTGCCGGAGCGGACGCGGGGTGCTATTACGGTGTCGTAACTGTTGCGTGTGCGTCAGGTCGCGGCAGGCGCCGCCGGGCGCTCCGGAAACCCGGCCACGAGACGGCCCGGCGGCCTCACGGCCTCACGCCCTCAGGGCCGGGCGGACGGCGCCGCCGGGTGCCGCAGGCCGAGCCACTGCTCGGCGCCCCACGCCTCGAACCGCTCCGCCTCCGTGAAGCCCAGCCGCGCCGCGAGGCGCATCGAGGCGGAGTTGGCGGTCTGGGTGGCGAGCACCACCGGTTCGCCCGGGAGGACGGAGTCCAGCCAGCCGAGTGCCGCCGCGCACGCCTCGGCGGCGTAACCGGACCCCCACGCCCGCGGCAGGAACAGGTAGCCGAGATCGGCCTTCCCCGCGGCGGCCGGGCGGCGGTCGCGGGGCCCCCTCCTGAGCAGGATCTGCCCGATCATCGAGCCGTCGAGCTCGACGACGAAGCTCCCGGGCCACTGCTCGGGCACCTCGGGCAGCTCCTGTTCGAGCTCGGCCCGCGGCCGGGGACCGCCCAGGTAGGTGTGCACCTCGGGCGACGCGAGCAGTTCGACGAACGCCGCCCGGTCGCGCGCCTCGGACGCGCGCAGCACCAGCCGCTCCGTCCTGATCGGTTCCGGCGGCCATGTCACGGGGCCCAGAGCGTCCATCAGCGCACGCTAGCAGCAGGCCCGTTCGCCCGGGAAGCGGTGCCGGGGCGGCCGTTGGTGCCCTGCCCGCCGGGTGCGCGCGGGGCGAAGGCCGCGGGTGCGCCCGACCCGCTGCCGCGCGGCAGGCGTGCGCTGCCCGTCCGCCTCAGCAGGCCACAGTCTCCACCGCGCCGTTCCGCCTGCGGAGAACAGCGGCCCGGTCGGACCCGGCGGTCACTACCGTCCCGTCATATGACGACGACAACGCGCACGGTCGAATACCCGGCCGACGGGCTGACGATGACCGGACACCTCGCACTCCCGGCCGGAACCGGTCGCCGCCCCGCGGTGCTGATCGGGCCGGAGGGCATGGGGCTCAGCGACGTGGAGCGCCGCCGGGCCGACGCCCTCGCCGAGCTGGGGTACGTGGCGCTGGCCTTCGACCTGCACGGCGGGCGCTACCTGGGCGACCCGCAGGAGATGCTGGACCGCTGCATGCCGCTGCTCGCCAGCCCCGAGCGGATGCGGGCCGTCGGCCGTGCGGCGCTCGGCGTGCTGCTCGCCGAGCCGCGCACCGACCCCGCCCGGATCGCCGCCGTCGGCTACGGCACCGGGGGCGCCGTCGGGCTGGAACTCGGGCGCGACGGGGCGGATCTGCGCGCGATCGGGACGGTCAACGGGCTGACCACGGGCCGACCGGGCGAGGCGGCGCGCATCCGCTGCCCGGTGTGGGCCGGGGTCGGGTCGGAGGACCCGATCATGGCGCCCGCGGTGCGGGACGCGTTCACGGCCGAGATGCAGGCGGCGGGCGTCGACTGGCGCCTCGTGGTCTACGGCGGCGCCCTGCACGCCTTCCACCATCCGACGGTCGACCACCCCACGGTCCCCGGCGTCGGCTACCACCCGCGGCACGCGCGGCGGGCCTGGCGCGACGTCCTCGACCTGCTCGCCGAGTGCCTGACCGCGACGGAATGACCGGGCCGGAGTGACCGGGGCGGCGACCGCGTGGCCGGTCAGCCGAGGGCCCGCTCCATGCAGACCAGGGCGTCCCGCTCGTCCCAGGACTCCACCACCGTGAAGCCGAGCCGCTCGTACAGGGCGATCGCGTCGGTCCGCCAGTTCCAGACCGACAGCCGCACGGCGGTCGCGCCCGCTGCCGCGGACCGGGTGAAGGCCGCGCCGAGCAGGGCCGACGCGATGCCGCGGCCGCGCAGGGCCGGGTCGGTCCACAGCCGCTTGACCTCCGAGCGGCCGCTCGCGGGGGCCGTCACCACGACGCACCCGGCGGCGGTGCCGCCGCTCACGGCCACCAGGACGGTGTCACCCGCGAAGGCGGTGCGCGGGTCGGCCACTTCGGCGCGGTAGCGGGGCGGCAGGTCTTCCGTGCCCGTGACGGGGGCGCCCTTCTCGGACTCCGTCCGCAGGTGGTAAGCGGCGAGCAACGCGGACAGCGCCTCGTCGGACGGTCCCTCGGCGGGCCAGCGGACGAGGGTGGTGCCGTGCGCGTCGCTCATCGTGCCAGCATGCCACGCCGCAGGTCAGGGCCTCAGCAGGCCCCCCACCCACCAGTCGTGCGGCTTGCCGTCGTTGGCTATGCCGCGGTTGCGGAGCGTGCCCTCGACGGTGAAGCCGATCTTCTCGGCGACGGCGCGCGATCCGGTGTTGCCGACCATCGCCCACCATTCGATGCGGTGGACGTCGAGGGTGGCCCAGCCCCAGTCGCACAGGGCTCGGGCCGCCTCCACCGAGAAGCCGTGTCCGCGCTGCTGCCGGGCCGCCCAGTAGCCGAGTTCCCAGACGCCGGGGCTGACGACGAACAGGCAGTACAGGCCGACCAGGTCGCCGGTGTCCCGGCGGAAGGCGCCGAGGGTGTAGTTCTTGTCCTCGGCCCAGCCCGCGGGCATGTCCTCACCGATGCGCTTCTCCGCGTCGGCCCGCCGGTACGGCACCGGGACCGGCGTGTAGAACTGGATGTCCGCGTCCTGGCAGGCCTCGTACACCGCGTCCACGTCGTCCGGGGTGAAGGCGCGCAGCAGCAGGCGGTCGGTCTCAAGCGTCACTGGATCCACCGCGGCATTATGGAGACCGCGGCGGACGGTGGCCAGCGAATATCGCGGCCGGGCTCACTCCTGGGCCGCGGGCTGCTCCGTGCGGCGTTTGATGCCTTCGCCCTCCAGGGCGAGGTAGCGGCGGATCGTGGAGCCGAGGAGGAAGCCGACCGGCCAGGACAGGACGCCGGACTGGTCGAGGGTCAGGGTGAGGCGGGTGCCGGTGCCCTCCGGTTCGACGACGTGTCCGGCCCGGGAGACGGCGCCGGGGGCGCGACTCTCCCAGGTGAAGGACGTGCCCTCGTCGAGGGCGGTGATCTGCCAGACCGCGGGGCGCAGCCGGGGCTGGCGGACGGCGAAGCGGGCGCCGAGGGCCAGGTCCGGGCCGGCGAGACCGCGTACCGAGGTCATGGCCGGGGTCAGCTCCGGCCACTTCTCCGGTGCGGCGAGCACCTCCCAGACCCGGGCGGCGGGTGCGGCGATCGTGGCGGAGTAGGCGTAGCTGGGCACAGGGCTCCTTCCGGCCGGTCCCGGTCAGGTTACCGACGCGCCGTCGGCGCGTGAACCGGCCGGTGGGACGCGGCTGCGGCCTGGGTCGTCCGGCGGTGCCGGCCGGGCGCCACGCCGTACCACCGCTTGAAGGCGTGGGCGAAGGCGAATTCGGAGGAATAGCCCACGCGGGCCGCGACCCCCGCGAGCGGCAGCGACGACTCGGCCAGCAGCCGGGCGGCGAGCGTCATCCGCCACCACGTCAGGTAGGCGAGCGGCGGGCGTCCGGTGAGGGACGCGAAGCGGCGGGCGAAGGCGGCGCGGGACAGACCCGCCTCGCGGGCGAGCCGTTCGACGGTCCAGGGGGCGTCCGGGGCGCGGTGCATCGCGCGCAGCGCGGCGGCCACCGGCGGGTCGGTCAGCGCCGCACCCCAGCCCGGCTCGGCGGTGTCGGGTCCGGGCCGGTCGGCGAACCACGCGCGCAGCGCGTAGAGCAGCAGGGCGTCGAGCAGCGGGGGGATGAGCGCGTCCGTGCCGAGCCGCGGCCGGTCCAGCTCCCCGGCGAGCAGCCGGACCGCGGCCGTGACGTCCGGGTGCCGCGCCGGGCTCGCGGGCAGGTGCAGCACCGCCGGGAGTTCGTGCAGCAGCGGGTGGACGTAGCGCGGGTCGAGCCGGTAGCCGCCGCTGAGCAGGACGGACGCGGGCCCGTCGCCCGGTGCGGGGTCCGGCGGGGTGCGCTCGGCGCCGCGCGGACCGGGGACGTGCCCGCCGGGCCTGAGGTGCGCGGGCGGGACGGCGCCGCCGCGGACGGCGGGCCGCGCCGCGCCGCCGGGGGAGAGGTGCCTGGGGGCGTCCGGGCCGCCGAGCGGGTCGGTCAGCAGGTGGTCGGCGCCGTGCGGGACGAGCAGGACGTCGCCGGGGCCGGCGCGCGCCCCGGCCGGGGCCCGGACCGGCCAGGACCCCGGTGCGGGCGGCGGGTGGCCGGCGGTGCGCGGGCCGTCGTAGGCCGCCACCGCGGTCAGGGCCTCGCCGTCCGGCACGGCGGAGGCGGCGGAGCCGTCGGCCGCGTCGACGCGCAGCACGCACGCGCCGTGCAGCACCACATGGACCGACACGGTGTCCGGCCCGGGGCCGAACTCCCGTGCCCAGGGCGCGGAGCAGCGCACCAGCGACGACCGCGGCCGCCCGGTCCTGGCTGCCGCGACCACATCGCTCAGTACGTCCACTCCGGGACGCTACCCCGCATCGAGACGCCCACGCAGACGGCCCGCGCCCTCCCGCACACCCCGTCTGCGGGCTGTCGCGTACGACGCGCCGCCCCGCCGCCGGAGGGGCCGGTTCCGGGGGCCGGTCCGCGGGGTCCGCGCGCTCCGCGGGCGTGTGCGGCGGATCCCTTGACTTTCCGTCACGCCTCAGTACCTTCATCTTGCTTAACCGGTACAGACGGAAGTCGCCATCCGACTCCGCTGTCACCCGCACCAGCCTTCCTGTCAGGGAACGTCCGGACATTCCGAGGAGAATGCATGACACTCCCAGCACGACGCTTCTGGCTGGCGGCGCTCGCCGCGGTGACGACGGCACTGATGGCCGCCCTTCTCGCCGTCGCCGCCCCCGGCCCCGCCCGCGCCGCCACCACCGGCTTCGTCCAGCGCTGCGGCACGCACTTCTGCGTGGACGGCAAGACCGCCTACTTCGCCGGAGCCAACTCCTACGACCTGTTCACCTTCGGCAGCGGCTCGGGCGACACCGAGACGCAGTACATGGACAAGGCCGCCATCGACAGCGAGATGGCGAACATGGCGGCGGACGGCGTCACCGTCGTCCGCACCTGGATGTTCGACCACGAGCAGTGGCACGGCTTCGAACCCGCCAAGAACACCATGAACGAGCAGGAGTGGGCGGAGTTCGACTACATCCTGTACTCCGCCGCGCAGCACGGCCTGCGGGTCGTCCCGGCGCTGGAGAACTACTGGACGGCCTACGGCGGCGTCAACGCCGTCCTCGGCTGGGAGGGCGTCTCCACCGCCAACTCCGGCTACTTCTTCGACGCGTCGAAGTGCCCGGGATGCCTGGCCGACTACGAGTTCTACGTCGACTACGCGCTCAACCGGGTCAACCACTACACGGGCGTGGCCTACAAGGACGACCCGACCATCTTCTCCTGGGAGCTGATGAACGAGCCGCGCTACCAGGACGTCGACCCGGCCGACAACACGGTCGGCGCGACCTTCCGGGCCTGGGAGGACAAGGTCGGCGCGCACATCCGGTCCATCGACGGTCACCACATGATCGACAACGGCATCGAGGGCCAGGGCAGCGCCTACGGCTACGGCAGCGACAACGGCGTGCCGTACACGTACGAGTGCCAGTCGCAGTACATCGACTTCTGCTCCGCGCACATCTATCCGACCGAGGGCTGGGCGAACCTCTCGGTGAGCGCCACGCAGGCACTCGTCGCGAAATACATCGCCGACGCGCACACCGGCGCCGGGAAGCCGTTCTTCCTGGGCGAGTTCAACACCTCGGCGAGCACCCGCAGCACGTACTGGCCGGCCATCTACAGCACGATGGAGTCCGGCAACGGCGACGCGGACGCCTTCTGGTGGTACATGAACAGCAGCAAGGACGGCAACTACGGGGTGATGCACGGCGATGCGGTGCTGAGCTACTTCACCGCGCACTCCAACGCCGACAAGGCCAAGAGCGGCGGCGGCACCACCCCGCCCACGACGCCCCCGACCACGCCCCCGACGACACCCCCCACCACCCCGCCGACCACGCCGCCCACCACCCCGCCCACGACCCCTCCGACGACGCCCCCCACGACGCCGCCCGCGGGATCCTGCGCGGTGAACTACCACATCGACGACTGGGGCAGCGCCTTCAACGCGAGCGTGACCATCACCAACGGCACCTCGGCGCTGAGCAGTTGGAGCCTGGTCTTCTCCTTCCCCGGTGACCAGAAGATCACCAACATCTGGAACGGCGTCGCCGCGCAGAGCGGCAAGCAGGTCACCGTGACCAACGCGTCCTACAACGGCACCGTCCCGGCGGGCGGCAGCGTCGCCTTCGGGTTCAGCGCCTCCTCGGTGTCCGGCACCAACGGCGTCCCGGCCGCCTTCACCCTCAACGGCAAGGCCTGCGCCGTCTCCTGAGCCGGCCGCGTATCCGTACGGTCCCCCGCCGCCCTCCCCGCGGCGGGGGACCGTCCGCGTCCGCCGCTTGCTTACGCGGTTCAGCGAACTGCCGTACCGTCATGTGCCGCCGCTTCGGGGACCGTTGACGGCGCCGGGCCGCGCGGTGACTATGGGAGCGCTCCCATTCCCCCCACGTCAAGGAGCCGTCCATGCGCGTACCCGCGCACCACCGCCGCCGGCCGCACCGCAGACTGATCGCGGCGCTCGCCGCCGCCGTCACCGCGGCGCTGGTGTCCTTCCTGACGATGCTGCCCGCCCCCGCGGCCACGCCCGCCGCCGCCCCGGCCGACGTCACCGGCAACGCCACCCACTTCGACGGCCTCGGCCAGCCCTACGGCGGCTGCGGCATGCCCCAGTCGGCGCTCGACATCCCGGACTTCGTCGCGCTGAACGTCTTCGACACCCCGGGCGACTACACGATGTACCAGCGCCCGGTGCCCGCCTCGCAGAGCTCGATCATCGGCGCCTGGGACAACGGCCACAACTGCGGCCGCTATGTGCAGGTCACCATCGGCGACTACTGCACCGGCACCAACGACGGCGCCGCCGGCCAGGCCTTCTGCCGCGGCGGCGGCTGGACGTCGGACCAGTACGACGGCGCCACCCTCACCATGCTGGTCGCCGACAGCTGCGCCGACCCCAACGCGTGGTGCCGCGACGACCCGAACCACCTGGACCTGGACACCGCCTCGCTCGGCCACTTCACGCAGAACGGCAGCGCGGTCAGCGGCCTCGCCGACCACTGGAACAACCGCCAGGTCTCCTGGCACTACGTCGAGGCGCCGGGCTACACCGGCGACATCAAGATCGGCTTCCTCCAGGGCGCCCAGCGCTACTGGGGCGCGGTCTCCGTCTCGCACCTGCCCAACGGCATCCACGGCGTCGAGTACTACTCCGCGGGCGCCTGGCACGACGCGCAGATGAACGGCGACATGGGCCAGTCCTTCATCCTCGACCCGATCACCGCGGGCGGCACCGACTTCCGCATCCGCGTCCGCGACGTCACCGACTCCTACGTCTTCGGCGGCCGGACCTACGACTTCTCGCTCCCCGCGTCCTGCTCCGGGCAGTGCTCGGCGGCGTACACGGCCACCAGCTACACCACCGGCGGCGGCGACGGCTCGACGCCTCCGACCACGCCCCCCACCACCCCGCCGACGACGCCCCCGACCACGCCCCCGACGACCCCGCCGACCACGCCGCCCGCCTCCGGCGGCTGCACGGCGGCCGTGCACATCAGCAACTCCTGGTCCGGCGGCTTCCAGGCGGACGTGACGGTGCAGAACACCGGCACCCGGCAGACCGGCGGCTGGGCCGTACGGCTGACACTGCCCTCGGGCGTCCAGGTCGCGAGCGTGTGGAACGCCGCCGTCGACACGTCGGCGCCCGCGACGACGCTGCGCAACGTCTCCTACAACGGCACCCTCGCACCGTCCGCGAGCACCTCGTGGGGCATGACCCTGAACGGATCCGCGACGGATCTCGGCACCCCGGTCTGCACCGCCTCGTGACGGCGGCCGCGGCCGGCTGACGGAACGGCACCACGGGGCCGCCGTGCGCACCGCGCGCACGGCGGCCCCGCGCCGTCCCCGGATGCCCGCGCACAAATGGCGGGCCGACCAGGGCGCCCATAGCTTCGAAGCGCGTCCGCGCCGCCCACCCCCGAGGGGGCGAGACGGCGGGCGCGATCCGAAGAAGGCCCTGGGACCTTGCGCAGCGCTGTCGCTCTGCCAGGTCGAGAAAGGCAGGTCAGAGCGATGCTCGTACGGCACAGCACATACCTGGCGGGAGTCATGGCGGCCGCGGCGCTCGGCGCCGGCGTCATGGTGGCGCCCGCCGCGCACGCGGCGGGGAGCCTCCACGTGGTGCGCGCGGGCCAGTCCATCCAGGAGGCGGTCGACGCGGCCGCCGACGGGGACACCGTGCTGGTGATGCCCGGCACCTACCGGGAGAGCGTGCAGATCACGCGGAACGTGACGCTGATGGGCGCCGCCCCCGGGCAGGTCACCCTCACCGCCCCGGCGGGCCAGGGCGCCGGGTCCGCGCCTGCGGACGGCGCCGCCTCGGCGGACACCCCGAGCACCCACATGAACACCACGACGTCCACCACCGGCGCCGACACCGGCACCGCGCCCGCGCAGAAGCAGACCGCCGCGGCGCAGCCGAAGGAGGGCACCGCCGTCAGCGGCACCACGACCCAGGCCGCGTGCGCCGCCGCCGGGCACGGCCTGTGTGTGACCGGCGTGTCCGAGCCGCTCACCGCGGTGCGCATCGAGGGCCTCGACGTCACCGGCTTCCGCGCCGACGGCATCGACGCCTCCAACACCGACCGCATGGTCGTCCGGCACGTCCTGGCGCAGGGCAACGGCGCCCAGGGCATCAGCCAGGAGAAGTCCACCCGGGCGGTGCTCAGCGACAACCGGGCCGTCGACAACGGCCAGTCCGGCATCTTCGTCGCCAATTTCGTCAGCGAGGAGGGCGGCGCGCTCGACACCCAGGGCACCGTGATCTCCGGCAACACCCTGACCGGCAACCGGATCGGTGTGACCGTCCGCCGGGCGCGCGTCCTCACCGTCGAGGACAACACCGTCTCCGGCAACTGCGGCGGTGTCTTCGTCGTCGGCGACGAGAACAACCCGAAGGCCGGCGACCTCGACATCCGCGCCAACCGGATCACCGAGAACAACAAGTTCTGCGCCGCCAGCGGCCGGCTCCCCGCCATCCAGGGCACCGGCGTGCTGCTCACCGGCGCCGAGGACACCCGTGTCACCGGCAACACCATCAGCGGCAACTCCGGCGCCTCGCCCATGTCCGGCGGCGTCGTGCTCTTCCCGAGCGAGGTGGGCGTCGCCGACCTGCGCAACCAGGTCGACGACAACACCCTGACCGGCAACGTGCCCGCCGACATCGCCGACCGCGACACCAAGGGCTCGGGCAACACCTTCAGCGCGAACTCCTGCGCCGTCTCCCAGCCGGCCGGCCGGTGCTGACCGTCCGCCGCGCCGGACCGCCGCGCACGCCGCGGCCGCGTCCGATCCCGCCCCCGACCCGGCACGACCGAAAGGGCCGACCATGACCATGACCCGACCGGCCGCCGCGCCCGCGGCCACCGCCGAGGCGCAGCAGGCCACGCCCGCAGCGCCGCAGCACGCCCCCGACCAGTCCGCGATGCGCATGCGCGAGCTGGTCTTCGGCGCCGCGTGCGCCGCCGCAGTCCGCGCCGCCGCCCGGCTCGGCGTCGCCGACGCGCTCGGCGACGAACCCGCGACCGCCGAGGAGCTGGCCGCGGTGGTGGGCACCGAGGCCCGGCCGCTCGGCCGGCTGCTGCGCGCGCTGGGCAGCTACGGTGTCTTCGCCGAGCAGGGCGACGGCCGCTTCGCGCACACCGCGATGTCGCGGATGCTGTGCGAGGACGCGCCCGACTCGCTGCGCAACATCGCCCTGTGGTGCACCGAGCCGTGGACCTGGGACGCCTGGCCGCGGCTCGACGAGGCCGTGCGCACCGGCCGGGACGTCGTCACCGGCCTGTACGGCAAGCGCTTCTTCGAGTACCTGCACGAGGACGCGCCGGACTCCGCCGCGGTGTTCAACAAGGCCATGACCCGTTCCAGCATGCAGTCCGCCCGGGACGTGGTGGACAGCCTCGACCTGACCGGCATCGCCTCGGTCGCCGACATCGGCGGCGGCCAGGGCCACGTGCTGGCCGGGCTGCTGGAGCGCTACCCGCAGATGCGCGGCACCTTGCTCGACCTGCCCGAGGTCGTCGCCAACGCCGACCCGCGGCTGCGTGAGGGCGGTGCGCTCGCCGACCGCGCCACGCTGCTGCCCGGCGACTGCCGCGACCGGATCCCGGTACAGGCCGACCTGTACGTCATCAAGAACATCCTCGAATGGGACGACGACAGCACCCGCAGGACGCTGGGCAACGTCGTCGCCGCCGCCCGCCCCGGGGCCCGGGTGCTGGTGATCGAGAACCTGGTGGACGACAGCGCGTCCATGCGCTTCACCACCGCGATGGACCTGCTGCTGCTGCTCAACGTCGGCGGGCAGAAGCACACCCGGGAGAGCATGGTCGCGCGGATGACCGAGGCCGGCCTCACGGTCGGCGAGGTGCGCCCGGTGGGCCCGTACCTGCACGCCTTCGACAGCGTGGTCCCCGGCGCCTGACCCGGCCCCACGCGCGACGACGGCGGCCGGCCCGGGGATCCCCGGGCCGGCCGCCGTCGTCGCGCGTGGGGCCGGGTCAGGCGCC
>NZ_JBSGHL010000034.1:0-85171 GCF_053604375.1 Streptomyces sp. NPDC004031
TACTCGTCGAACATCGAGATGTAGATGCCCTGCACGCCGGCGCGGCACATGTTGTAGAACTGCCGCCACATGAAGTCGCCGTGCGCGCGCTGGCGGCCGGTGACCGAGCCGGGCAGCACGCACGGCTGGTAGTCGATGCCGTGCGCCGCGCACTCGGCCAGGTCCGGCACCGTCGCCTGGTTGTAGAAGTTGTCGGCGTCCGCGACGTTGCCGATCCGGCCGACCATCCACGGGCTGAGCATGTCGAAGCCGTGGTAGACGTCCGCGAAGCCGGGGCGGGAGTCCCGGTCCCCGGTACGCCACCAGGTCGGCACCCCGCCGATCACGTAGCAGCCCTGCGCCTTGAACCAGTTGAGCACGTCGAGACATGCCGCCGCTGTGAACGGCCGCTGGTTGTCGGCGAAGCCGAAGCCCCAGATGCACACCACGGGCTTGCCGTTCTGCTTGGCGTAGGCCGGTGAGGCGGTGTGCGCCTTCATCTTGTTGGTCCAGTCGGTCTTGATGTCCGACTGCATGGTCGTCCAGTCGCTGACGTCGTACATGATGTAGAACTTCCGGCCGTGCGACTCGGCGGCGCTGCGCACCTTGCCCGCCATCGCGTCCCGGTTGGGCCCCTCGCCGCCGGTGGGGTTGAAGCGCTGGAGCGCGGCGGTGTCGATGTTGTTCTGCTGCATCCACAGGAACTGCGTGTCGACCGTCTGCTGGTCGTACGACGAGAACAGCGTCGCGGGCTGACCGTTCCCGAGCGCCGCGTAACCGGTCTGGTACGTCTTCGTGTACTCGCGGACGTCCGGCCACGCCACGATCGTCGTGTTGGACGGCGAGGGCGCCTGCCCGCCGTTCTGGCTCCAGTGCCACCAGCTGTTGATCGGTGAACCGTCGCCGACACAGGCGAACCAGCCCTGGTAGCCGACCGTGATCTTGCCGACCACGTCTCCGGGCCCGCTGGCGGCCGCGACCGCGGGGGCAGCGGACGCGATGGGGGCGGAACCCAGCGTGCTGAGCGCCGCGGCGGCGGTCCCGCCCGCCGCGGCTCCGATGAACGTACGACGCGAAACTGCCATGGAAGCTCTCCGAACGGCGGCGCACGGCGGCCTCGGCCGGGCGCGACGGTGGACTGAGCGCGCCTCACCCGCTGTCGCCGTCTTCACATGATGCGGCTTCAACAGATGAACTCAGGCCCCGGGGCACGGCCATGGCCTGATTCGGCCACGGCCGTGCTGGAGTCCGCTGGATTCGGGCTGACCTGCGGTGGGGGGAGGTGCGCGCAGTCCCGTGACGCGCACCACGCTGAGTGGTTCCGAAAGCGCGGTTGGCGGTACGCAGGGATTCAACTGCTGAACCAAACATCCCGTCAAGGGTCCAGACCGGATCGGCGAATTGTCCGGAAAGAGCGGCATTCCGCGCGCCCCGATGGCGATTGCGCCCTGTGCAACGAGGTCAAAACATCGGATGAGTTGATTCAGGACTTGTCGGACGGGACGGCCCCGCCCGCGTTCACTCCGTCGCCCCGGCCGGTCCGGACCCGTCCAGCAGGGCCATGTCCTCGTCCGTGAGCCGCAGCGCGCCCGCGGCCAGGTTGTCCGCCAGGTGGTCCGGGTCGCCGGTGCCGGGGATCGCCAGCACGTGCGGGCCCTGCCGGAGCGTCCAGGCCAGCCGCACCTGCGCGGCCGACACGCCGTGCGTCCGCGCGACCGCCGCCACGGCCTCGTCGGTGTCGCCGGAGGACGTGCCCGCGCCCATCTCCCGGCCCTCCCCGGCGATCGAGTAGAAGGGCACGAAGGCCAGCCCCAGCTCGCCGCACTCGCGCAGCAGCGCCGCGCTGCGCCGGTCGGCGAGCCCGTACATGTTCTGCACGCACACCACCGGGGCGGCGGTGCGGGCCTCGGCGAGCTGGGCGGACGTCACGTTCGACACCCCCAGATGGCGGATCAGCCCGGCCGTGCGCAGCTCCTCCAGGGCCCCCATGCGCTCGGCGACGCCGCCCGCCGGGACCGACGGCATGATGCGCAAATTGACCAGGTCCAGGTGGTCGCGGCCGAGCTGGCGGAGGTTCTCCTCCACCTGGCCGCGCAGCTGGTCCGGCCGGGCGGCCGGCAGCCAGCTGCCCGACGGGTCCCGGCCCGGACCGACCTTGGTGGCGATCACCAGGTCGTCGGGGTAGGGCGCGAGGGCGCGGTTGATCAGCTCGTTCGCCGAGCGCAGCGACGAGAAGTAGAAGGCCGCGGTGTCGATGTGGTCGACGCCCAGCTCGACCGCCCGGCGCAGCACCGCGAGCGCCTGGTCGCGGTCGCGCGGCACCCCGTTGTGGAAGGCGGCGGTGCCGGTCAGGCGCATCGCGCCCAGCCCGATCCGGCGTACCGTCAGGTCGCCGAGACGCCAGGTGCCCGCCGCGTCGGCGGTGACCGAGGGTGAGGTCGCAGAGGTCATGGACTCCCGTTTCTCCAGGTCTCCCGCGGGGGAGGTCCCCGCGGAGCGACCCGGAGTATGACCCGCCCCGACGCGCCCGCGGAACGCCCTGCCGGGAGGGCAAAAGTCACAGCCCGCACGGGAACGATGCGGCGGTGCCAGGAGTTGATCCAGTGTCGGACGGCGGCGCCGGCGTGCCCCGTGCGGCCGCCCGGTAGCGCGGAAAATCCCGTTCGTCCCATTAGGCTCGCTTGTGTGACGACGACGCAGCCGCCCGGCCCACGACGCGCGGCGCCGGGCCGGTCCGTCCCCGCCCTGCTGGCGCCGATCCTGCTGACCGTGGCCATCGGCGTGGCATCCGTCGTCACACCCCGTGAAGTCGCCATCAGCCGGATGCTTCCCGCCGCGCCCGCACTCGCCGCCTCCAGCTGGTCGGTGGCCGCGACCGTCGGCCTCGGCTTGCTGGCGCTGATCGTGGTGGTGATCGTCGATCTGACCTTCCACCACCACGCCGTGTTCTTCACCGGCGCCGCCATCGTCGCCGTCACCGCGGCCGCGGGCTACGCCTGCCACGTCCGCCTGGAGCGCGAGCGCGCCCTCCTCCAGGTCCGCTCGGTCGCGGAGGCCGCGCAGTCGGTCGTGCTGCGGCCGGTGCCGCCGCGGATCGGCGGCATGTGCGTCCAGACGCTCTACCTGGCCGCCGCCGCCGAGGCCCGGATCGGCGGTGATCTCTACGAGGTGGCCGACACCCCGTACGGCGTACGGCTGCTCATCGGGGACGTGCGCGGCAAGGGGCTGTCCGCCGTGGGGGTGGCGGGGGCGGTGGTCAACTCCTTCCGGGAGGCCGCCTACGACGAGCCGGACCTCGCCGCGCTGGCCCGGCGGCTGGACACCAGCCTGGTCCGCTACGGCGAGTCCTTCCCGTCCGGCGAGTCCGCCGAGCGCTTCGCGACCGCGGTGCTGGCCCAGATCCCGCACGGCGGCGGCGACGCGACGGTGCTCAACTGCGGACACCCCCCGCCGGTCCTGATCCGCGGCCGGGAGGTGCGCGCCCTGGAGCCGTCCACCGCCTCCCCGCCGCTGAACATGGCGGCGCTGCTCGGCACGGACTACGCCGTCGAGACCGTCGAGCTGGTCCCCGGCGACCAGCTGCTGCTCTACACCGACGGCGTCACCGAGACCCGCGACGACGAGGGCCGCTTCTTTCCGCTGCTGGCCTGGCTCGGCAGCCTGGACCCGGCGCCGCCGCGCCGTCTGCTCGACCAGCTGCACGACCGGCTGATCAGCTTCGGCGACGGCCTCGACGACGACATCGCCGCACTGGTGGTCCAGGTGGAGGCCCCGCGGGCGGCGGAAAGCGGGCGGGAGCCGCCCGGCCGGTGACCCCGCGCCGCCCCGGGCGGGGACGTCTCACCCGTTCACGCGGCTCTCGCGGCGCGTCGCGGCCCGATGCGAGGGATGCTGGAAGGGAGCCGACAGCGGGAGGCTGCGCCATGCCGAACCTCGGAATCGCCATCGTGCGGCAGTACGAGCGAGGAGTGGTTTTCCGGCTCGGGCGGCTGCGCGGAGTGCGCAGGCCCGGCTTCCACTTCATGATTCCGCTCTCCGACCACATGTGGAAGGTCAGTCTGCGGACGGTCACGATGCCCGTGCCGTCACAGCAGGTCATCACGCAGGACAATGTGTCGATCGGCGTCGCGGCGGTCGCCTATTTCCGCCGGGTGGACGCGGTCAAGGCGATCGTGGAGATCGAGGACGTCGCCCAGGCGGTCGGGCAGATCGCGCAGACCACGGTCCGCAACATCGTCGGCCGGTCGATGCTGGACCAGGTCCTCACCGACACCCAGACGCTCAACCTGGCCATCCGCGAGATCCTGGACGGCATCACGGAGCAGTGGGGCGTCCAGGTCTTCCTCGTCGAGCTGAAGGACATCGAGCTGCCGGTCACCATGCAGCGGGCGATGGCCCGCCAGGCGGAGGCCGAGCGGGAGAAGCGCGCCAAGATCATCGCGGCCGAGGGCGAGGCGCTCAGCGCCGGCCGGCTCGCCGAGGCCGCCGACGTCATCGCCGACCACCCGGTGGCGCTGCAGCTGCGGAATCTGCAGGTCCTCGCGGAGATCGCGGCCGAGAAGAACAGCACGGTCGTCTTTCCCGCGCAGCTCCTGGACAGCGCGAAGGCCGTGGCCCGGTTCGTCACCGACGAGAGCGGCCGGCCACCCGACCGGAACGCCCCGCTGCCACGGGTCGAACCGGTGGACGAACCCCCGGCCGTGGGAGGCTCCCGCGGCACCGACACGCCGCCGGAGATCGACCCTGGGCAGTGACCGCGGGCGGCGCGTCGCCGGACCGCGTCCGCACGCCTCACGAGCCCGCTCCCGGGATCCCGAGGCGCGGTCCGGCACGCCTCCGCCCCCCGGCGGTGACCCGGCCGGTGACCCGGTGGCGGGTGACCCGGCGGCGGGCGGCTCGGCCTCGTGCACGGTCGACGCCCGGGGCCGGATCACCGCGTGGGGCGGTGACGCCCAGGAGCTGCTGGGCTTCGGCCCCGCCGAGGCGGTCGGCCGGCCCGTGCAGGAGCTGCTCGGCGTGCGGCCCGACCTGCTGCCGTGGGGCGCCGACACCGGCTGGACGACCTTCGCCCCGGTCCGCGACCGTACCGGTGAGCGCATCGACGCGCTGTGGTGCGCGGAGCCGCTGGTGACGGCGCCGGACGGCGAGGGCGACGGGGACGGGTCCGGCGCCGCCGCGTGCGAGCCCGGCGGCGACCTCGCCGGCGCCCGCTGCTGGGCCGTCCGCGTCCTCCCGCAGGGCACCGCCGTGCGGCTCTCCGACGCCGACGCCGTACCCCCCGAGCAGGAGCACGGCAGCCGCCGCCGGCTCGCGATGGTCTACGAGGCCTCGCTGCGGATCGGCAACACCCTCGACGTCTTCCACACCGCCGACGAGCTGGCCCTGATGAGCACCGAGGAATTCGCCGACTACGTGACCGTCGACCTGCTGGAGCAACTGCTCAGCGGCGACGAGGACGTGCTCGACCCCGCCCCCGAGGGCGGCGTGGTGCTGCGCCGCACCGCCCAGCGCTCGGTCCTGGACGGCTGCCCCGAGGCCGTCGTGGCACTCGGCGACAAGCACGTCTACCCCGCCGGTTCGCCCGCCGGACGCACCCTCGCGACCGGCCACGGCTTTCTCCAGCAGGTCAGCGAGTCCACGCTGGACTGGTGGTCCGCCTCCCCCGAACGGCAGGCCTCGATCCGGGAGTACGGCATCCACAGCGCGCTGGTCGTCCCGCTGCGCGCGCGGGGCGTCACGCTGGGCCTGGCCATGTTCTGCCGGCACCGCACCAAGGCCCCGTACGAGGCGGACGACCTCGGGGTGGCCGAGGAGCTGGCCCGGCGCGCCGCCGTCTGCGTCGACAACGCCCGCCGCTACACCCGGGAGCGGGCCACCGCCGTGATGCTCCAGCGCAGCCTGCTGCCCGGCACCCTGGCCACGCCGACCGCCGTCGAGGCCGCCGCCCGCTACCGCCCGGCGGGCTCGCGCAGCGGCGCGGGCGGCGACTGGTACGACGTGATCCCGCTGTCCGGCGCCCGGGTCGCGCTCGTCGTCGGCGACGTCGTCGGCCACGGGCTGCGCGCCGCCGCGGCGATGGGACGGCTGCGCGCGGCCGTCCGCACCCTCGCCGACATCGACCTGCCGCCGGACGAGGTGCTCACCCGGCTCGACGACGTCATCACCCGGCTCGTCCGCGAGGCCGCCGTCTCCGACAGCGCCGACGCCGAGCAGCAGGGCCTCGGCGAGATGAGCGCCACCTGCCTCTACGCCGTCTACGACCCGGTGTCGCGCAACTGCTGGATGGCCTCGGCCGGCCATCCGCCGCCCGCGGTCGTCAGCCCCGACGGCGAGGCGGTCTTCGCCGACCTCCCCGTCGGCCCGCCGCTGGGCATCGGCGGGCTCCCCTTCGAGGCGGCCGAGCTGCGGCTCGCCGAGGGCAGCCTGCTGGCGTTCTACACCGACGGGCTGGTCAAGGCGCCGGGCGCCGACGTGGACTCCGCGATGGAGACCATGCGCGCACTGCTCACCACATCAGGCCGCCCGCTGGAGGAGACCTGCGACCTGCTGCTGCGCACCCTGCTGCCCTCGCCGCCGGCCGACGACGTCGCCCTGCTGCTGGTCCGCACCCGCGCGCTCAGCGCCGACCGGGTCGCCTCCTGGGACGTCTCCGACGACCCGGCCGAGGTCGCCAGGGTCCGCAAGATCGCCGTCGAGCAGCTCGACGCGTGGGGGCTGGACGAGGCCGTCTTCACGATGGAGCTGGTCATCAGCGAGCTGGTCACCAACGCCATCCGGCACGGCCGCCCGCCCGTCCGGCTGCGGCTCATCCGGGACGACGCGTCGCTCTTCTGCGAGGTGTCCGACGGCAGCAGCGCCGCCCCGCACCTGCGCCGCGCCCGGGTGTGGGACGAGGGCGGCCGCGGCCTGCTGCTGGTCGCCCAGCTCACCGACCGCTGGGGCACCCGTCACACCGCCACGGGCAAGATCATCTGGACCGAGCAGGACATCACCGCCCCGGAGCGCTGACCGGCTCCCGCCGCCGTCCGCCCCGGCGGCGCCGCGTCCAGCCGGGATCTCCTGTCCCCGGCCCGCCCGGTGCCACCGCCTGAACCGCGCGCTTCACGGCCCTGGACGGGCCTTCGCCGCGACGGGCACGCTCACTGCCTGAGCTTCGGGCCCACGCAGATGTCGACCGCGGCCGCGTGCCCGCCGGGCTCGTCGACAGCGACACGGATCTGCCGCCTGCCCGCTTCACCGAGGAGGCTCACGAAGCGGGTCTCGCCCATGACGTCGCCGATGACGAGCCGTCCGTCGGTCAACGAGATCGGCCCCTCGAAGACGGTCGTGAAGGAAGGGTCCGGGCCGAGCCCCTGGTCGAGCGGCCGGGTGAAGAGCCGGACCCTGACGAGTCGCGTCTGAGCCTGGACCCGGACCACCACATGGGTGTCGCACCCGGCCGCGGGCTCGTCCCTCAGCTCCAGCACCGGCAGCCAGTCGACCGATCCCAGCGCCAGAACCGGGTGGTTCACCCGAACCTCGACACCGGCGAGCTGCATGTGCGGTCCTCCCCGGCGTTCGCCCCATGACGCGGGGTGATGCTACCGGGCGGCTCCGACACGCAACGCCCAGTACCTCCGGACCCGGACGCGCGAGCGGACCGCCCCGCCGCGCCATGGGCCTGTTCAACGGCCCCGCGCCGTCCGCCCTGTTCCCCCGGCCCGGCCCGCGGCGCCCGCCGGGCAGGCCGCGGAGAGCGCGGCGACGCCTGCCGCCGCCAGCAGGGCGGCCGGGACGGAGCGGGCCGCGACCGGTCCTGCGGCCGCCGCACCCAGCGCGAAACCGGTGATCTTCAGGCTCGCCCCGGTGGTGAACACCCGCGCCCGCAGCGCCTCCGGTGCCTCCCGGTGCCGCACCGCGAACAGCGCCGTGAGCTGCGGGCCCTCCCCGGCCCCGGCCAGCAGCAGCGCCGCGACCAGCAGGACCGGGCGGGACCCGGCGGCCAGTGCCAGCGCGGCCGCCTGGACCAGCGCGGCCACCCGCACGACCGTGTCCGGCGCGGCGGCACGCGGGAACCGGGCGAGCACGCCGCCCGCCGCGAGCGAGGAGAGCGCCGCGCACGACAGCAGCAGCGTGCCGCGCCCCGCACTCCCGAACTCCCGCTCCCCGAGCAGCGGAAGGCACGCGGCGAGCATCCCCTGCGCCACGGAGCACCCCACCGAGGTGACCGTGGCCCGCCGCAACCGCGGCCGCCGCCCGATGACCCGCACCCCCTCCCCGAGCTCCCGCCACACGGAGCCGCCCGGCACGGCGCCCGGGGGCGGGGGAGCCACGGCTGTGGTGGTCGCCGGTGCGCCCGCCGGGGGCGCGGGAGTTGCGACGCGGTGGCCGCCGGTGCCTTCGGGACGGGCCCGGTCGGCCGGTGGGGCACGGCGGCTGACGGGGCGTCCGGCAGGTGTCGTGGCGCTCCCGTCCGGGCGGGGCCGCGCGCCGGGAGGTACCAGGCCGCCGGGACCGCCGCGGCGATCAGGGCGGCGGAGGCGGCCACCGCCACAGGGGCGTTCGCGGCCTCCGCGAGGGCTCCGGCGAGGGCCGGACCGGTGAGGCTCGCCAGGGTGAAGGTCAGCGCGTCGAGGGCGTTCGCCCGCGGCAGCCGCGAGGGTGCGGCCACCCGCGGGAGCTGGGCCGTCCAGCCGCCGGACAGGGCCGGGCCCCCGAGACCGGTCAGGACCGCGAGGGCCACGCACAGCGCGAACGGCGCCCTGCCCAGGCCCGCGAGCAGAAGTGTCAGGCCCGCCGCGTACGCCGCGAGCGCCGCGGCCAGCAGTCGGCCCGGCCGCTCCTGCCGGTCCAGCAGCGTCCCGAGCACGGGGCCGCCCGCCGCCGCGGCGACGGTGAGCCCCGCGAGCAGCGCCGACGCCGAGGCGGCCGAGCCGGTGAGGGCGAATCCCGCGAGCATCAGCGCGGGCCCCGACATCTCGTCGCCCGCGCGCGCCGCGACCGCCCCGGCGAGGTACATGCCCAGCCCGTAACGCCTTCTCATCCGGTGGACGTTACGGAGGTAACCCACAACGCGGCAATATGCGTTACAGTGCGCCGGTGCCTCCCGCAGACGACAGATCCGCCCGGCACTCCGTCCAGGAGATGGCCGACCGCGCCGCCGCCCTCGTCAACGTGCTCGACGGCGGTGACCCCGCCCCGGCCGAGGTCGCCGCGGTGCTCGCCGCGTACGGGGAGCCGGCGGACGGGCTCACCGCCGCCGACGTCGCCGGGATGCGCGCGGCCGCCGCGCTGCTCCGGGAGGTCTTCACCGCCGGACGCACGGACGCCGCCGCCGGCGTCCTCAACCGGCTGCTGCGCGAGCACACCGGGCCGCTGCGGCTGACCGCGCACGGCGGCGCGTCCCCCTGGCATCCGCACCTCGACAGCGACGACGAGGCGCCCTGGGACGAGTGGTTCCTCGCCTCCTCCTGCATGGCGCTCACGGTCCTGCTCTGGGAGCGGCAGGCGCCGCCCGGCGCGGTGTGCGCCTCGCCCGCCTGCCGCACCGTGTTCGTCAGCCGGAGCCGGGGCCTGGAGCGCCGCTACTGCTCGCGGCGCTGTGCGACCCGGGAGCGGGTCGCGGCCCACCGGCGCGGGCACGCGTGACGCCCGCCGCGAGCCGGCCGAGCAGCGCCGCGGCGAGCGGGTGCGGGTCGCGGCGCGGGGTCAGGGCGTGGATGCCGCGGGCCGGGGGGTCGGCCAGCGGCACGGCGGTCACGTCGGCCCGCAGCGCGGGCACCAGCACGCCGGGCACCAGCGCGACGGCGAGGCCGGTCGCGACCAGCGCGAGCTTGCCGGGCAGGTCGGCGGCGGCGAGGTCGATCCGGGGCGTGACCCCGGCGCGGGCGGCCTGCGCGCGCAGCAGCGCCGCCGAGCCGTCGTTGTCCTCGGCCCAGGTCTCACCGGCCAGCTCCTCGATGCGCAGCGGCCCGCCGCCCGCGAGCGGGTGACCGGCGGGCAGCACCACCACCATCTCGTCGGTCCCCAGCGGGTGCTGCTCCACCCGCGGGTCGTGCGGCAGCCCCGGCGGCGCGTCGGTGACCACCGCGACGTCCAGCTCCCCGGCGGCCACCCGGCCGTGCAGCTCCGCGCTCAGCGCGGGCAGCAGGCTCCACCGCACGGGCCCGGCGTCCGCCAGCAGTTCGCGTACGGCCTGCGGGACGACCCCGGCGGCGAGCGAGGGCGTCGCGCCCACCGCGAGCGGCCGGACCTGCTCGCTCTCGCGCAGCTCGCGCACGGCGCGCACGGCCCGGTCGGCCTCGTGCAGCGCGGCCAGCGCGTGCCGCCGGAAGACCTCGCCCGCGGCCGTCGGGCGCACCCCGCGGGCGTGCCGTTCCACCAGCGGCACGCCGAGCTGCCGTTCGAGTCCGGCGATCTGCCGGGAGACGGCGGACTGGGTGTGGTGCAGTTCCGCGGCCGCCGCCGACAGCGAGCCGAGTCGGCACACCGTCACGAAGGTCCGCCACACGGTGAGGTCCATGGCCGACAGTATGCCGGTCAGCCATGCGCCGCGCGCAGAGCTGCCCTGCGCAATCGTCGCTTGTCGCATGCCTCGCGGCCGACGAGCCTTGCCGGTATGACCACAGCACATACCGTCGCCGTCCTGGGCCTGGGACGCATGGGCGGCGCGGCGGCCGCCCGTCTCGCCGCCGAGGGCCACCGCGTCACCGGCTGGACGCGCTCCGGCCGCTCCGTACCCGGCGTCACGGCGGCCGCGACACCGGCCGCCGCCGTCGCGGACGCCGACACCGTCCTGCTGGCCCTCTTCGACGGCGGGGCCTGCCACCAGGTGCTCGACGCGATCCGCGGCGCACTGCGGCCCGGCGCCGTCGTCGTCAACACCGCGACCGTCGCGCCCGCCGAGGCCGCGGACCTCGCCCGCCGGACGGGCCCGGCCTACGTGCACGCGCCCGTCCTCGGCTCGGTGCCCGCCGCGGCCTCGGGCACCCTGCGGATCCTCGCGGCCGGTGAGCCCGACGCCCTGCTGCGGGCCCGCCCGGTCCTGGACGCCCTCGGCACCGTGCACCCGGCCGCCGGGGCGGGCGCCGCCGCCGCGCTGAAGCTCGTCGCCAACGCAGGGCTCGCGGGCGCGGTGCTCGCCCTCGGCGCGTGCCTGCGGCAGGGCGACGCCCTCGGCCTGCCCCGCACGGAGGTGCTGGACGTCCTGGAGATGGGGCAGCTCGGCGGCCTCACCGCCCGCAAGCGGGCCTTCCTCGACGGGGGACCGGTGCCCGCCACCGCCGACTTCACCCTCGCCGCGCTGGTCAAGGACATGGACCTGCTGGCCGCCGCGTCGGGCGCGCCGCTGCCCGCGGCCACCGCGCTCGCCGCGGCACCCGCCGCCCCGGACGCGGACATCGCGGCCGCCGCCGCGGCCCCGGCACCCGACGAGGCCGTCCTCGCCCCCTTGCGCGCCTACGCCCGCGGCCACGCGACCGGCGACCCGGCGCACTTCCGCGCCGCGTTCCTGCCCACCGCCCACGTCGAGGGCCTGCGCGACGGGTCGTTCGTCTCCTGGACGCTGGACGACTACTGCGCCCTCTTCCCCGGCCGCCCCGCGCCGGACGAGGACGCGCGCACCCGCCGGATCGACTCCGTCGACGTCCACGGCAGCGCCGCCACCGCCCGGATGACCCTCGTCCACGGCCCGGACCGCTTCACCGACGTTTTCCTGCTGGTGCGCACCGGGGACGGCTGGCGCATCGCCAACAAGGCCTACCACCGCCACACCTGAGCCCCGCGGCCGGAACCACCGGGACAGACGGTCCGTCACCGGGCGCGGCGCGCGGGGCGTGCGGTCGAGCCCCTCCCGGGCCGCCGTCACCGGCCCATCGCGACCTCGGCGTCGGTATCGCCGGATCGCCCGCCCGGCGACGGCTCGTGGAGGTACCGGATCTCCCCCCGTACGTCCCGGCCGTCCTCCCGCCGGACACGCGTCAGACGCCGCCGGCCGCCGTCGTGGGGGCGTCGGTCCGTGCGGGGGCGGAGGAGAGCGGGACCGGAGTGAACATCGGCGGCTCCTCCTGCGGGGTGAGCGCGGTCGGGCCGTACACCCAGTCGGTGAAGGAGTAGTCGTACGTGTCGCGCGCCCGCAGCACGGCGTTGCGGCGCAGCCGCTGCTCGCCGTCGAGGTGCCACAGCTCGCCCCACACGCGGGCGGTGGTCTGCACCCGGCGGCAGTGCTCGACGCGCACCGCCTGGTAGGCGGCGAGCGCCGCGTCCCAGTCGGGCCGTCCGCCCGCCGCGGGGGCTGCCTCCGCCTGCCGGGCGTAGTGCCGGGCCAGCACCCAGCCGTCCTCGATCGCCATGATCGCGCCCTGCGCCATGTACTGCAGCGGCGGGTGCGCCGCGTCGCCGAGCAGCACGACACGGCCGTGCACCCAGGTGTCGACCGGGTCCCGGTCGAGCATCTGCCACCAGCGGTCCCGCCACATCAGAGGGATGCCCTTGCGCACGGTGTCGCCGGTGGCGGCGAAGGCGGCGTCCAGCTCGTCCGGGGTGCCCCAGTCCGCGCGGCCCGCGAGCGCCTTGGGCGACTGGAAGACGGCGACCTGGTTGAACATCTCGCCGCCGCGCAGCGCGTACTGCACGAAGTGGCAGCGCGGGCCGACGTGCACGGTCACGTCGCGCTCGGCGACGCCGTTGCCGCGCACCGCGTCGATCGGCACGGCCGCGCGGTAGGCGACGTAGGTGGAGCTGACGACGTCGTCGCCGACCAGTTGGCGGCGGGCCGCCGAGTGCAGCCCGTCGGCGGCGACGACCAGCGGCGCCTGCTGCGCGCTGCCGTCCGCGAGCCGCACCAGCGCGCCCTCGGCGGTGTTCTCGTAGCCGGTGACGGTGCGGTCGGTCAGCAGCTCGACCCCGGCGCGTCCGCACGCCCGCAGCAGGATGCCGTGCAGGTCGCTGCGGTGGATGACCATGTACGGGAAGCCGTAGCGGCGTTCCAGGTCGCGCAGGTCCAGCCGGGTCAGCTCGCGCGAGTCGAGCGCGTCGCGCATCACCATGTGCTCGGGGACGACGCCCAGGTCCCGGGCCTCCTCCAGCAGGCCGTACTCGGCGAGGATGCGGGTGCAGTTGGGCGCGATCTGGAGCCCCGCGCCCACCTCGCCGAACTCCGGGGCGCGCTCCAGGACGCGCACCCGCAGGCCCTGCCGGGCCAGGGCGAAGGCGGCGCCGAGGCCGCCGATGCCGCCGCCGACGACGATGACGTCGGGGCACACGGCCGGGGAGGAGTCGGGTGTCATGCTCGGTACCTCGTGATCTGTTCCGTACGGGAGGCGGTGGGGTCCAGGGCGGGCCGGCCGTCAGAGCCAGGCGCCCAGCGCGGGCGCGGGCGCGCCGTCCGCCGTGAGCGGGTCGGCGCCGCGTCCGGCCAGGTAGCCGGCCAGCACGGGCAGCCCGCCCGTGACGAGGGCGGGCTCGCCGTCGCCGGGCAGCTCCCACGCGCCCGCGGCGCCGGGGGCGCGCAGCCGCACGGCCGGGCCCGGCGCGGCGGCGCGCTTGGCGGCGATGTCGTCGCACAGCGCGGCCAGGAAACCGGCCGGCAGGTCGGCGAAGGTCACGCCGCCCGCCAGGTCCACCGCGTGCACGCACACCTCGCGGGCGCGCAGCCAGGGCACCTCGGACGCCGGTACGGTCCTGCCCTGCGCGGTGACGACCCCGGCGGCCCACTCCCGCTCGCCGAGCGCGTCCATGCCCGCCTCCAGCTCGCGGGCCGACGTGCGCAGCCGGGCGTGCAGCTCGCCCGCCGGCAGGGCCACGCCCCGCTCGATGCCCGCGGCGCGCTCCTCGGGGGAGGCGTACATCGGGGTGGGCACGCCGGTGGCGGCCCAGCGCACCAGGTTGGACAGCGCGTCGGCGTTGGCCGCGACGTGCGCGGCGACGTGCGCGCGGCTCCAGCCGGGCAGCGCGCTCGGCGCGGCGAGTGAGACGTCGTCCAGGCAGCGGGCGGCCCGCAGCAGCAGTTCGGTGCCGGCCGCGGTCCACTGCCGGGCGTCGGCGAGGGTGCGCGGCATCAGGACACCTGCTCCTGCGCCCCGGCGGCCTCCTTGACGACGCGGTTCTCCAGCCGCCCGATGCCGGAGATCTCGGTGACGACGGTCTCGCCGCCGAGCAGGTAGCGCTCGGGGCGCCGGGCGTGGCCGACCCCGCCGGGGGTGCCGGTGGCGATGATGTCGCCGGGGTTCAGCCGGACGACGGTGGAGACGTACTCGACCAGCGCGACCGGGTCGAAGAGCAGGTCGCCGGTGCTGTCGGACTGCATGACCTCGCCGTCCACCAGCAGCCGCATGTCCAGCACGGGACGGACCCCGCCGGGCAGTTCGTCGGGGGTGACCAGGTACGGGCCGACGGGGGTGGTGGAGTCCCAGGTCTTGCCCTGCAGCCACTCGCGGGTGCGGAACTGCCAGTCGCGGCACGTGATGTCGTTGAGCACGGTGAAGCCCGCGACGGCCCGCTCGGCCGCCGCGCCGCGGGCCCGCCGCACCGGGGCGCCGACGACGACCGCGAGTTCGGCCTCCCAGTCGAAGCCGTGCGTCTCGTCCGGCCGCACGATGTCGTCGCCCGCGCCGATCAGGGAGTCGGCGAACTTCGCGAAGAGGGTGGGGTGGTCGGGCAGGTCGCGGCCCATCTCCTGAATGTGGTTGCGGTAGTTGAGGCCGACGCACACCACCTTCGAGGGCGCGGGCACCACGGGCGCCAGGTCCGCGCCGGCCGCCGGGTAGGTCATCGCGTCCGCCGCGGAGACGGCCGCCGCGCGCCCGGCCCAGCCCTCGGCGGCGAGCAGGGCGCCGACGTCGGGGGCGCCGAGGTCGACCAGGACGTCGCCGTCGAGGCGTACGGCGCGGGTGCCGTCACCGGTGCGCAGGGTGGCGAGCTTCATCGGGGGTTTCCTTCCACGAGGGCGCGGTCGAGCCGCAGGGCTTCGAAGACGGGCGCGTCGCTGAACCGGAAGAGGTCCAGCGCGCCGGAGTCGGAGTCGGTCGCGCCCGCCTCGGAGCGCACCGAGAAGGGCTGCCAGGAGGGGACGGCGAACAGGTCGCCGCGGGCGACGGACCAGGTGGCGTCGCCGACGGTGACGCGGCCGGAGCCGTCGAAGACCTGGTAGACGGACGAGCCCGTGGCCCGTACCGGCGCGGTCTCGGCGCCGCGCGCGACACGGTGCATCTCGGCCCGCAGGGTCGGCAGCACGTCGGCGCCGGTCGCCGGGTCGGTGAACCGGACTGCCGCGTGGCCGGGCTCCACCGTGCCGCCGTGGCCCTCGGCCTCCAGCGCGAGCTGGTCGGCGAGCGCGCGGTCGGTGTGCTCCCAGCGGTAGGCCAGCAGCGGCGAGCCGGGACCGGTGGGGCCCGCGGACACCGGGCGCAGACCAGGGTGGCCCCACAGCCGCTCGGAGCGCGAGCGGTCCGGGGTGATGCGCTCGGCGTCGCTGATCCCGTCCCGGCCGAACTCGAAGAACTGGCTCTCGCTGGTGTACTGGAAGGGGATGTCCAGCCCGTCGATCCAGGCCATCGGCTCGGCGGTGGCGTTGTGGTGGGCGTGCCAGTTCCACCCGGCCTGCGGGAGGAAGTCGCCGCGCCGCATGGCCACCGGGTCGCGCCCGACGACCGTCCACACCCCCTCGCCCTCGACGACGAAGCGGAAGGCGTGCTGGGTGTGCCGGTGCTCGGGGGCGTCCTCACCGGGCATCAGGTACTGGATGGCCGCCCACAGCGTCGGGGTGGCGAAGGGCCGCCCGCCGAGCCCGGGGTTGGCCAGCGCGATGGCCCGGCGCTCGCCGCCGCGGCCGACCGGGACCAGGTCGCCGGCCTGCGCGGCCAGTGCGCGCAGCCGCTCCCAGCGCCACAGGTGCGGTACGGCGCGCGAGTGCGGGTGCGCGGGCATCAGGTCGCCGATCTGCGTCCACAGCGGGACGAGCAGCTCCTGTTCGAAGCCGCGGTAGAGGTCGTCGAGCGCGGGGGTGACGTCGGGCTGCCCCGCCGCGGCGACGGCCTGGAGCCGTACCGGGGAGGCCGGGGGAGCCGGGACGCCCAGGGTGGTGTCCCGCGCGGTGTCATGTGCGGTGGAGGACTGTGTCACACGGCTCAGGGTGCATCCTGTCTTCCAGGAGAACACCGAGATTCTGCACAGCAGAACCAGGTCTCGGCCGAGCCGAGCGCGGGAGCGCGGAACCGGGAGAGAGCCCTCGTGGACAAGCCGCTCAAGACACCGCCGCCCTACCCCGTCACGAGCGTCGACCACGCGCTGCGCGTCGCGACGATGCTCCAGATGGAGGGCGGGGCGACCGTCTCGCAGATCGCCGCGCGCCTCGGTGTGGCCCGCTCCACCGCGCACCGGATCCTCGCGATGCTCGTCTACCGCGACTTCGCCGTGCAGGGCGACGACCGGGTCTACCGCGCCGGGCCCGTCCTGGAACTCGCCGCGCACTCGCAGTCCCTGGTCTCCCGGCTGCGCGCCGCCGCCCTGCCGCACCTGCGCCGGGTGGTCGACCTGCTCGACGAGACCGCCAACCTCACCGTCCGCACCGGCGACACCGCCCGCTTCATCGCCAGCGCCGAGAGCCGCCAGGCGCTGCGGGTGGGCTCGCGCGAGGGCATGGTCTTCCCCGCGCACCGCACCACCGCGGGCCTGCTGCTGCTCGCCGAGCTGTCCGACGAGCAGCTGGCCGAGGTGTACGCGCCCGAGCGCTACCGCGACCGCCCCGCCGACCGCCCGGACCTGGCGGCGCTGCGGACGGAGCTGGCCCGGCTGCGGCGCAACGGTTTCGCCGTCAACAAGGAGCTGTCCGAACGCGGCCTGGTCGCCGTCGGCGTCCCCGTCCGCGACCGGGACGGCACCGCGGTGGCCGGGCTCTCGGTCTCGATGCCCGGCACCCGCTACGACCCCCACCACCTCCGGTCCCTGGTCGGCGCCCTGGAGAGCACCGCGCACCGGCTGGAGCAGGACCTCGCCGCCCACGACTGAGACCGGCCCCCGCCCGGTACCCCCGGGCGGCGGCCGATGTCGGCGGACCCCGGAGCGTCCCGCCCGCCACCCGCGCGCTCATGAGGCACCATGCGGTCACGGACGGTTCACCCCGAGTGCGGGCGGACGGCGTGAGGAGGGTGCGGGTGCCGGGAGCGAGCGGGGAGGAGGAGGCGGCCGCGACGGGGTTCGTGCGGGCCGTGGTCCTGGCGGCGACCGTCCTGCTCTACGTCCTCGTGCTCGGCCTGGAACTCGGCACCTCGCAGCGCTCGCACGTACCGTCCGTGCTGGTGGCGGTCCCGGCCCTGGTCGCGCTCGCCTTCGGCCCGCCGGTGATCGTCGCCTCGGCCGTGGTGGTGGCCGCGACCCGCTGGGCGTTCCTGGCCGTGGAACCAGGGCGCTTCGGCGCCGCCGCGGGCACCACTGTCGCCTCGCTCGCCGTCGCCGCCGTGGCGTGCTTCGTGGTCACCCGGCGGCGGCGGGCGGCCGCGCGCCTGGTGGGGGTCACCTCCGTCGCCGAGACGGTGCAGCGCGCGCTGCTGCGCCCGCCGCCGTCCGCCGTCGGCGCCTTCCGGATCGCCGCGAGCTACCGGGCGGCCGCGCAGTTCGCCCGCATCGGCGGGGACGTCTACGCGGTCGCCGACACCGGATTCGGCCTGCGGGTGCTCATCGGCGACGTGCGGGGCAAGGGGCTCGAAGCGGTGGCCACCGGCGCCGTTGTCCTCGGCTGCTTCCACGAGACCGCCTTCGACCACCCCACCCTGGAGGGTCTCGCGGGCCGGCTGGAGCTCAGCCTGCGCCGCTACCTCACCGACGCCGAGGGTTTCGTCACCGCGCTGCTGGTCGAGATCGCCCCCGACGGCCGCATGCGCGCGCTGTCCTGCGGGCACCCGCCGCCGCTCCTGCTGCGCGGCGAGGACGCGCTCGACGTCCCGGCGGCCCCCGGACTGCCGCTCGGCCTGGGCGGTCTGCCGACCGGTGCCGAACCGGGACCCGCCCCCGCGGCCGTCCGGCTGCGGCACGGCGACACCGTCCTGCTCTACACCGACGGCATCACCGAATCCCGCGACGCCACCGGAGCGTTCTACCCGCTCGCCGACCGGCTCCGCGCGTGCCCCCGGCGGACCGCCCCGGACGCCCTCCTCGACTGGCTCCAGCGGGACGCGTGCGCCTACGCGGACGGCCGCACCCACGACGACGCGGCGCTCCTCGCGCTCACCTGGACCTGAGCGCCGCGCCCGGCGCCGGGGGGACGGCGGTCAGGTGCCGGGGGCGTCGAGCACGTCGCCGACGGGACGGCGCGGCGTCGCGGGTCCTTCCGGCCCGTAGCCGAAGCGCATCACCATCTGCACGTGCACGTACTCCTCGCGCGGGTCCCGCAGGGCCCACCGCAGGTCCGGCCACTCCACCGCCTGGCTGAACAGCGACGCGCGGACACCGTGCGCGGTGGCGACCAGCAGGGCGCGTTCCAGGCCCTGCCCTGCCCGCAGCCAGTCCGCCGGTTCGTCGCCCACGGTGCCGAGGACGGCCACGGCGGGGCGCTGCTCGTAGGCCTCCGGCAGCCGGGGCGTGACGCCGAGACCCGCGGTGAAGTCGCGTACCGGCATCCGCCCGGTGGTGTCACGGGTGGGGAAGGCCGAGGTGGGGACACCGCTGGCGCCCCGGTCGCGCACCCACTCCCGGCTCTCCGCGGCCCGCGCGGGATCGGCGAGACCGCGCCACTCGGCCTCGGAGGTGAGGTGCAGGACCCGGGCCGTCTCCCGTTCCCCGGGGAACACCAGGCGGGTGTCCTCCGCGGCGGCGGCCGCCGCGATCTCCGCGCGCATCTCGGACGGCAGCGGGGGACCGGTGAACGGGACGCGGCTGCTGTGCCGGTGCCAGAGCGCCTCGTACAGCTCCGCCTCCCCGTACCGCTCCCCGAGTCCGCGCGGTCCGGCCGGGCGTACCGCCGCCAGGAAGCCCGGGTCGGCGGGGCGCGGCAGCAGCCGGACGACCGGCTCCCAGCCGAAGTGCGCCACGGCGGCCCGCAGGTTGAACACCGCCGCGCCCGCGGAGATGTGCAGGCCCCGCCCGCCGGGATCGATGGAGTTGAGCGCCCGGTCCGGCGCCGCGTGCACCTCCACCGTGGTGGTGGCGGGGTCGAGGCGGAACCGCCACGGCTGCGTGTTGTGGATCGAGGGCGCTGTCACGGCCGCGGCGACGAGCTTCTCCAGCGTCGCCCGGTCCAGTGCCCGTGCCACTGTTCCGGTCGTCATGGACGCCTCCTCACGCTCCGTTTCCAGCGTACGTGCAGGCGGCCCGGACCCGCCCTTCCACGGCGGGGCGGCGCGGCCCCGGCCGTGGAAGGGCGGGCGCTCAGCAGGTCCCGTCGGTGATCACGTAGTAGTCCGTCCCGGTCTGCCGGAGCGTGTGCACGACGAAGACGTTCCACAGCCCCATGTCCTGGCCGGATCCGTCGGCGTAGGCGTGGCCGCCGCTCTGGTGGGCGCGGCCCGCCGCGACCTGTGCGTAGTTGTTCGCGGTGAAGCAGGCCCCGCCGGTGCCGCCGCCTCCGGTCGTCCGGGCGGTGACCGCCGCGGAGGCGGGTCCCGCCGTTCCCGCGGAGTCGACCGCCGCGACCGTGTAGGTGTACAAGGTCCCGGCCGTCAGGCCGGTGTCGGTGAACGACGGGCCGGTGGCCGTACCGGCCCTGGCTCCGTCGCGGTAGACCGTGTACGACGCGGCGCCGGTCACGGCGGTCCAGCCCAGCGCGACCGAGGTGTCGGCCGCCGAGGTCACCGTCAGGCCCGTCGGCGCGGGCAGCGACCCCGTGCCCCCGCCGCCGCCGGGGCCGTCCAGCCCCCAGAAGCGGGCGGTCCAGTAGCTGGAGCAGATGGTGTCGGCGTAGTACGCACCGGTGGCGCCGCACTGCTCGGTGGCCGTTCCCGGGTCGACGGCCAGGCCGTGGCCCATCCCGGAGATCTGGTACAGCTCCACGGCGGGGCTGCCCTGCGCGTCGTCGTAGACGCTCAGCGTGGTGCCGCCGGGCAGCGACTCGGTACGGGACGCGGTCTGGCCGATGCCCCACACGTCGGTCCACTGGTCGCGCAGCTCGGTGGCGTTGACCGGCTGGACGGTGGTGTCCGAGGTGCCCTGCCAGATCGCGACGCGCGGCCACGGGCCGCCGTAGCCGGGGTCGGCGGCCCGGACCTTGTCACCCCACTGCGCGGGGGTCAGGCCCAGGCTGCCGTACTGGCACTGCGAGGCGGCGGCCTGCGTGGCCGCGCACTGCGCGGGCAGCCCGGAGTCGACCGATCCGCCGGCGAAGACGTCGGGGTAGGCGGCGAGCAGGTCGGCGGTCATGCCGCCGCCGGCCGACAGACCCGTGACGTACACCCGCCGGGCGTCGGAGCCGTACTGGGCCTTCGCGGCGGTCACCATCGACACGACCGAGGCGGCCTCGCCCTTGCCGCGGGAGTCCTTCGCCGAGTCGAACCAGCTGAAGCAGGACAGGGCGTTGTTCGCGGCGCCGGTCTGCGGGAGGACCAGCGCGAAGCCCCACAGGTCGGCGTACTTCTGCCAGCCGGAGTTGGCGAAGTAGTCGGCGGCGCTCTGCGTGCAGCCGTGCAGCGCGACCACCAGCGGCGCGCCGGACGGCAGGTTCGCCGGGGCGTACTCGTACATCGTGAGGTTGCCCGGGTTGGACCCGAACGAGGAGACCTGCGTCAGGCCCGCCGCGCGCGCCGGGGCCGCGGCCCAGGACACCGACACGCCGAGACCGGCGGCCAGCAGCGCCAGGACGGCGAGGACCGCCGTCGCGACGGGACGGCGGGAGGGGGAGACGAGGGGGGAGGGGGGAGGACCGGGGGGAAGAGGCATCGTCGGCTCCATGGGGGGATCCGTTGGTCGGACTCGCGTGGACGCTAGGACCGCCCCCCGCGGGCACGACAGGTGACGGACCGCCACCGATGCGCCGGGCCAGTGGCGACCGCCGCCATTGCGGGCCCGCGCCCGCGGTGGGCGCCGCCGGACGGCACCGGGCGCTCCCGCGCGGTCCGGCCCGGCATGGGCCCGGCCACCATGACCGGGGCGGGAAGTATGGCCGCCGCCCACGTGTGCGCGCCCCCGCAACGTTCCTAGCGTGACGGCCATGGAGAGCACTGACAGCCACGGCCCCGGCGGCGCGGGTTTCCTCGCCGGGCGCACGGCCCTGGTCACCGGGGCCGCCAGCGGTATCGGGAAGGCCTGCGCGACGGCGTTCGCCGAGGCCGGCGCGGCCGTGTACGTGGTGGACCGGGCGGCGGCCGCGGCCCAGGAGGTGGCCGCCGCGATCGGCGGTATCTGCCTGGTCACCGACCTGTCCGACCCCGGCGCCGTGGACGGCCTGCCCGCGGACGCCGACATCGTCGTCAACAACGCCGGGCTCCAGCACATCGCCCCGGTGCACGAATTCCCGCCGGAGCGCTTCACGCTGATCCAGCAGGTGATGGTCGAGGCCCCGTTCCGGATCCTGCGCCGGACCCTGCCGCACATGTACGCGCGCGGCTGGGGACGGGTCATCAACATCTCCTCCGTGCACGGGCTGCGGGCCAGCCCCTACAAGTCCGCGTACGTCGTGGCCAAGCACGCCCTCGAAGGGCTCAGCAAGACCGTGGCGCTGGAGGGCGCCCCGCACGGCGTCACGAGCAACTGCATCAACCCCGGCTACGTGCGCACCCCGCTGGTCGAGAACCAGATCGCCGGGCAGGCCGCCCGGCACGGCATCCCCGAGTCCGAGGTGGTGGAGCGGGTGATGCTCGAACGGACGGGGATCAAGCGGCTCATCGAACCGGCCGAGGTGGCCGCCGCGGCCCTGTGGCTGTGCTCGCAGCACACCGGCTACATCACCGGCAGCTCGCTTCCGGTGGACGGCGGCTGGACGGCTCACTAGGGCCTGTCGTGTGGACGGGAGCCGCCCGGCACGCCCGCCCCCGCCGGGCCACGGACGCTGACGCGGGCCGGGCCGCCTCGGTAGTCTCGGGCCCCGCGTCGGCTCCGGCCCTCGCACGTACCAGGTGCGACGATCCGCCCGCACTCCCGCGCAGGGCCGCCGCGGCGGCCCCCGGCGGGCCGCTCCTACCCGCACGGTGGTCCCGATGCCAGAAGCACCCGCACCCTCCGCGCCCCCGCAGCCGGGGGAGCAGACCGCGTCCGTCGCGCCCTTCCTGCGGCGGCTCCTGGAGCTCGTCGCCGAGGACGCCCCCGCCGAGGAGTACGGGGCCGTCACCGTGCGGGCCCGAGCCGCGGGCGCGGGGGCGGCCGACCTCGCGGAGCTGGAGCAGGCCGTCGGGACCGCCCTGCGGGTGCGCCGCGTCCTGCGCCGGCACCGCCGCCGGGAGAGCGAACTGGCCGCGCTCTTCGACACCGCGGGCGACCTCGCGGCGCTGCGCGACCTCGACGCGGTGCTCCAGTCCATCGTGCGCCGGGCGCGGATGCTGCTGGGCACCGACACCGCCTACCTGACGCTGCGCGACGACGAGGCGGGCGACACGTACATGCGGGTCACCGACGGTTCGGTGTCCCCGCTGTTCCAGCGGCTGCGGCTGAGCTACGGCGACGGCCTCGGCGGTCTCGTCGCCCAGCTCGCCCGGCCCTACGCCACCCCCGACTACCGCACCGACGAGCGTTTCCGGCACACCGGCTCGATCGACGAAGGGGTGCTGGACGAGGGCCTGGTCGGCATCCTCGGGGTGCCGCTGGTGCTCGGCGGGCGCGGCGGCGCGGCCGCGTCCGCCGGAGCCGCCGACGGCGACGTGATCGGCGTGCTGTTCGCCGCCGACCGCACCCCGCGCCCGTTCACCCCCGACGAGGTGGCGCTGCTGTGCTCGCTCGCCGCGCACGCCGCCATCGCCATCGACACCGCCCGGTCCATCACCGAACTCGCCGAGGCGGGCGCCGTCATCCGCGAGCACGCGGCCGCCATGCAGCGCGCCGAGGAGGCGCACGACCGGCTCACCGACCTGGTGCTGCGCGGCGGCGACCTGCCGGAGGTGGCCGCCGCGGTCGCCGGGCTGCTCGGCGGGCCGATCACCCTGCACGACCCGGAGGGCCGTACCCTCGCCGCGGTCGGCCGCCGCGGAGGGGCCTTCGACGGTCCGGTCCCGGAGGCGGCGTCCCTGGCACGGCACGCCGCCGACTCGCACGCCGCGGCCCGCGCGGTCTTCCGCGACGGCCGCTGGACGTGCGCGGTGCTCGCCGGGCAGGAACTGCTGGGCAGCCTCGTGCTGTACGGGCGCGGGCGGCTCGACGACTCCGACCGGCGGCTGTTCGAGCGGGCCGGGGTCGTCACCGCGCTCCTGCTGCTGCTCAGCCGCTCCGTCGCCGAGACCGAGAACCGGGTGCGCGGCGAACTGGTCGCCGACCTGCTGACCGCGCCCGACCGCGACCCGGCGGGCCTGGTGGTGCGCGGCCTGCGGCTCGGGATCGACCTGGCGCAGCCCTGCCTGGTGCTCGTCGCCGAGACGTCGCCCGCCCACCACGACAAGCTGGTCGCGGCCGCGGGCCGCTGCCTGTTCGGCAGCGCCGGGATCAGCGCCGAGCAGTCCGGCACGGTCGTGCTGTTGCTCCCGCACGACGGGACGCAGCCCGGCGCCGCCGCCCGCGCGGCCGTCGCCCAGCTGGCCCCGCTGGTCGGCGCGCCCGTCACGGTCGCCGCGGGCGGGCCCGCCGCCGGGCCGGGGGCGATCGCCGAGGCGCACGCCGAGGGGCTGCGCTGCCTGAAGGCGCTCCAGGCGCTCGGCCGGACCGGCGACGGCGCCGGCGCCGCCGAACTCGGCTTCCTCGGCGTGCTGCTGGGCAACGACCGCGACGTGGCGTCGTACGTCACCGCGACGCTCGGGCCGCTGCTGGAGTACGACGCCCGGCGCGGCACCGAGCTGGTGCGCACCCTCGCCGCCTACTTCGCCTGCGGCGGCACGCTCACCCGCACCAAGGACGAACTGCACCTGCACGTCAACACGGTGGTGCAGCGCCTGGACCGGATCCAGGCGCTGCTCGGCGCGGGCTGGAACGACCCGGAGCGCGCGCTGGAACTCCAGCTCGCGCTCCGGCTGCACCTGCTGTCCGGCACCTGAGGCCGCTACGGGGCCTTCCCGGCGCGTACGGTCCGCAGCCGCTCGGGGAGCCGGGCCACCCCGCCCGGCAGCACGTACACCGCGACCACGAACAGCGTGCCCAGCAGGAACAGCGGCTGCGACAGCGGCACCCGCAGCACCTGCGGCAGGCCCGTCACGGTGCCGGACCCGGCGAGGTCGCCGAGCCGCTGGTCGGCCCAGGTGTAGGCGACGCCCCCGATCAGCGGCCCCCACCGGGAGCCGGATCCGCCCAGGACCACCATCACCAGCAGCGAGAGGGTGAAGTCGGACGTGGTGGTCCGCGGGGTCGCCCCGCCGGTGAGGAGCAGGTGCACCACGCCGCCCGCGGCGGCGAGCGCTCCGGCCAGGACGAAGGCGACGAGCTTGAAGCCGTACGGGCGCAGGCCCAGCACCTCCACCCGGCGCTCGTTCTCCCTGATGCCCTCCCACACCCGGCCGGTGGGCGAGCGCACCGCCCACTGCACCACGGCCAGCGTCAGCACCAGGTAGGCCAGCGCGATCCAGTACAGGTTGGCGGTGTTGTCGATGCCGGCCAGGAAGGACGGCAGCTTGTCGGCGGGGATCGCGCGGCCCTCCTCACCGCCGGTCACCCCGCCCGGGTCGCGCTCCACCAGCAGCGAACCGGCCTGCGCGAACGCCAGGGTGACCATGGAGAACGCGATCCCGGACACCCGCAGCGACACCGATCCCAGCAGGGCCGCGAGCACGGTCCCGGACAGCAGGCCGAGCAGCACCGACGGCACGAACGGCAGCCCCGCCCCGGCCATCAGGATCTCGGTGGCGTAGCTGCCCGCGGCGAAGTACAGGGCGTGCCCGAACGACAGCAGCCCGGTCCGGCCGAGCAGCAGGTCGTAGCCGGTCGCGAGCGCCCCGAACACCAGGCAGAGCGCGAGCAGTTGCAGGCTGCCCGCGGAGCCGACGGGGCCGTCGAGCAGGCCCGGCAGCGGCATCGCGCTGTAGGGCACGGCGATCAGCACCGCCAGCACCGCCGCGGGCCACCAGCGCGTCCAGGAGCGGGCGGCCGCCCGGACCGGCGGCGTGTCGGGGCCCGCGGTGCGGACCGGAGCGGCGGTGGTCATGCGAGCCTCCCGGTGAGACCGCCCGGCCGCAGCAGCAGCAGGGCGGCGAGCAGGACGACCACGGCGAGGTCGCCGAGGCCGGACGCCGTGTAGTAGTTGGCGAACTGCTGGACCAGCCCCACGCCGGCCGCGGCCAGCGCCGCGCCGGACACCGAGCCCATGCCGCCCATCACCACCACCACGAACGCGAAGATCAGCAGCGAGGTGCCCTGGCCCGGGTCGACCGAGCCGTAGTACAGCCCGCCGAGCGCGCCGCCGAGCGCGGCCGCGGCCCCGCCGATCGCGAAGACCAGGGTGAACGCGCGCCGTACGTCAACGCCCAGCGCGGTGACCATGGCCCGGTCCTCCACCCCGGCGCGCACCACCAGGCCGTGCCGGGTGCGGCCCAGGAACAGCCGCAGCCCGGCGAGCACCAGCAGCGCGGCGCCCACCAGGACCAGCCGGTTGACCGGGATCCGGGCGCCCAGCAGCCCGAAGGTGCCGGACAGCGCGTGCGGCCCGGGGAAGGGGCGCGCGTCGGAGCCCCAGACGGCCGACAGCAGGGCCGGCACCGCCAGGCCCACACCGACGGTCGCGAGCACCTGCTCCCGGGGCCGCTCGTACAGCGGCCGGATCAGCAGCAGTTCGAGGACGACGGCGGCCAGGGTGCCCACCGCGGTCCCGAAGGCGACGGCGAGCACGAAGCCCGCCCCGCCGGGCCCGGCCCCCGGTACGTGCCCGGAGGCGGCCCACCAGCTGCCGTACGCGCCGATCGACAGCAGCGCGCCGTGCGCGAAGTTGAGGACGTCCATCAGACCGAAGATCAGCGACAGCCCGGAGGCCACCAGGAAGTACAGGGCGCCCAGGCCCAGTCCGGTGACCGCGAGCAGAACGACGGTGGACATCAGGCGTCCGCCTCCTCGTGCGAGCTCGAACCCACGCCCAGCAGGCGGCGGGTGGCGCCGGCGTCCGCCAGCAGGTCGGCGGCGGGACCGCGGTGCGCGGTGCGCCCGTCGGCCAGCACCACGCAGGAGCCGGCCAGCCGCCGCACCAGCGCCAGGTTCTGCTCCACGAGCAGCACCGGCACGGCGAGCGCCGCGCGCTCCAGCACCCGGGCCACCTCCGTGACGACCCGCGGCGCCAGCCCCTTCGTCGGCTCGTCGGCGATGATCAGCCGGTTGCCGTTGAGCAGGGTGCGGGCGATGGCCACCATCTGCTGCTGACCGCCCGACAGGGTCCCGGCGGGCTGGTCCGCGCGCTCGCGCAGCTCCGGGAACAGCTCGTACACCAGCGGGTAGTCGGGGGTGCCCGCGCCGGGGCGCTCGGCCAGCCGCAGGTTCTCGGCCACCGTCAGACCGGCGAAGACCCCGCGGTCCTCCGGCGCGTAGCCGATGCCGCGGCGCACCAGGTCGTGGGTGGCCAGCCGTACCGTCTCGGCGCCCGCGAGGCGGACGCTGCCGCTGCGCGGCACCAGCCCGAGCACCGCGCGGACCGTGGTGGTCTTGCCCGCCCCGTTGCGGCCGAGCAGCGCCGTGACGCCGGCCGGCGCCACGTCCAGGTCGACGCCGTGCAGGATGTGCCGGCCGCCCAGCACGACCCGCAGGTCCCGCACCTCCAGCAGTGGCCCTTCCGCCGTGCTCACAGCGCCTCCCCGAGGTACGCGGACTGCACGGTGGCGTCCGCCATGACGGCCCGCGGCGTGTCCAGGGCCAGCAGCGTGCCGTGGTGCATCACCGCCAGCCGGTCGGCGAGGCCCAGCAGCACGTCCATGTGGTGCTCGACCATCAGGACGGTGCGGCCCTCGTCGCGGTGCAGCGAGCGGATCAGCGCGGTGAGCGCCGGCACCTCCTCGGCGCTCACCCCCGCCATCGGCTCGTCCAGCAGCATCAGCCGGGGCTCGCCGACCAGCAGCACGGCCAGTTCCAGCTTGCGCTTCTCGCCGTGCGACAGGGCCCCGGCCGCCGCGTCCGCGCGGTGCGCCAGACCGGTGCGCTCCAGCACCCCGGCCACCTTGCCCGCGTACCCGGCGGCCCGCCGCCACAGGCGGTACGAGCCGCCCCCGGCGGCCTGCGCCGCCAGCCGCACATGGTCCGCGACCGTCATCGAGGGCCACAGGCTCGACGTCTGGAACGTCCGGCCGAGGCCCCGCCGGGCGCGGGCGGCCGGTCCGTGCGCGGTGACGTCCGCGCCGTCCAGCGCGATCGTCCCGGCGGCCACCGGGACCAGACCGCTGATCAGGTTGAACAACGAGGTCTTGCCCGCGCCGTTGGGGCCGATGAAGGCCAGGAACTCGCCCTCGCGCACCTTGAACGACACGTCGTCGACGATGGCCGCGCCGCCCACCGACCAGCCCACCCCCGCCAGCCGCAGTACCGGGGCCACGGTCAGCCCGCCATCGGGTGGGACGGCGGCGCCACCGACGCCATCGGCAGCCGGGAGAGCAACTGCGGTACGGCCGCCGTGCCGCTGCCGGTGAGCTTCGCGGTGAACATCGGCTGGAGCAGCGCGTGGTCCGCCGCCCGGACCTGCTCGTCGCCCTTGGGCCCCTGGAAGGACCAGCCCTCCAGCGCCTTGGCCATGGCCGTCGCGTCCGTGGCGCTGCCCGCCTCGACGGCGTGCACGATCATCTGCGCCGCGGTGAAGCCGTCCGGCGTGAACAGGTCGGGGGTGCCGCCCGCGGCCGTGACCGCGTCCAGCATCGCCTTCTCCACGGGCGTGCCGGCCGCGCCCGGGAAGTAGTGCGCCAGGAACGACACCTTCGCGCCGGCGGCGCCGAACAGCGGGTACGAGGACACGCCCGCCAGGCCCGTGACGACCTTGGTGGAGCCGACCACGCCCTGCTGGTCGAGGGCGGTCCACAGCGCGGGCGCGCTCGCCCCGGCCCAGGCCACGAACACCAGGTCCGGCTTGCGGGAGCGCACCTGACGGGCGAACGGCGTGAGGTCGCCCGCGCTCGGCGGCGCCAGCACCGAGTCCACCGTGGCCCCCTGACCGCCCAGCACCTGCTTGACCGCCGCGACGTTCGCCTGCCCGAACGCGGAGTTCTGGGTGAGGACGGTGACCTTCTTGCCCTGGGCGCCGCCGAGCAGCGAGCCCGCGGCCAGGATGTCCTGGTAGGACTGCCGCCCGGAACGGAAGGTGTACGCGTTGACGCCCGTCAGCGCGTCCGTCGCCGCCGGTCCCGCGACGTACAGCACCTTGTTCTGCGCCGCCAGCGGGGCCAGTTGCAGCGCCACGCCCGAGTCGGTGGTGCCCGCGATGATCCGGGTGCCCTTGCCGATCAGCGACTTGGCCTCGGCGACGGCCTTCGCCGGGTCGCCCGTGTCGTCCTGCTCGGTGACCTCCACCTTGTGGCCCCCGGCCTTGCCGGTGCCGTGCGTGGCGTACGCCAGACCGGCCTTGAACCCCTCGGCGTACTGCTTGCCGTACGCGGCGAGCGGCCCGCTGCGCGAGTACACCAGGCCCACCTTCACCGGCGCGGACGCGGCGTCGCCGCCTGCCTGCGAGGAACTGCCGGCCTGCCCCGGCTTGCTGCACCCGGCCAGCAGGACGGCGGCCACGGCCGCCACCGCGAGCGCGGTGAGGGATCTGCTCCTGCGCGGACCCGAGGGCCGCGAAGCGGTGGAGGTACGGATACGACGCATGGCGACCGGCTTCCGGAGAGGGGGTGTGTGGTGGGGTGAACGGTAGAAGCGGCCAGGTGAACGGGACATGTGGGCGGCACACGTTCTGCACGGGCGACCGGTGTCGGCGCGGACCATGGCAGGCGCCGGCCCCGGGCGCGGCGGGGCGCGGCGGGGCACGGAAAGGGCCCGGGAGCCGGGGGCCGTCCCCCGGGCCGGGCCCCTTCGGCGCCTGGCGGTCAGCCGCCCAGGGCCTCGCGCACGTGGGCGGCCACGACACGCGCCCCGGCCTCGCCCAGCAGCACCGAATAGTGGTTCACCCCGGGGACGAAGTGGGCCGCCACCCCGGCCCCGGCCAGAGCGCCGGCGGCGATCACCTCGGGCGCGTACAGCCCCACCGGCTCGTCCTGCAGGCCGCGCTCCGCCCACAGCAGCCGCGCCGGAAGGGGCAGCGAGTGGATCGCGGCGAAGACCTCGGGGTTGCGCAGCTCGTCCTCCGCGTCCTCGCGGACGGCCGCGGCCCGGCAGGCGGACCGCAGTTCGGGCGCCTGCCCGACCAGGTCCCGGTCGAGATAGGCGGCGACGTCCGGTTCGGACAGATCCGCGAAGGCCGGGTGCTCCGCCCAGAACGCGTGGTAGGCGGCGCGGTCCGGGAAGGTCGTCTCCAGCTTGCGCATCGCGGGCCCGATCACCGCGTGCAGCACCGTGTCGATGTCCACGTCCTGCGGCACCGGGAAGCCCAGCCCGCCGTCGACCAGCACGGCCGCCGCGTAGCGTTCCGGATGGCGGCGGGCTGCGACGCACGCCACGAAGCCGCCCATCGAGTGCCCGGCGAGCACCGCCCGCGGCACGCCGAAGCGGTCGAGCACCGCGCGCAGGTCGTCGGCGTGCCGGGCCATGCTGCTGGTCCCCGTGACGTCCCGGCTCAGCCCGCGCCCGCGCAGGTCGGGGGCGATCACCTCCACGCCGTCCAGCTCCTCGGCGACCCGGGCCCACGCCAGCCCGTTGGAGGCGATGCCGTGCACGGCCAGCACCGTGCCGCCGCCCGGTCGTCCGGGCCAGCGCCGTACCGCCAGCCCGCCGCCCTCGACCTCCACCCGGCCGTCCTCGTACGCCCGCTCACCCATCCGCCGCCCGCCCTTCCGTGCCCACCGCCGCCCCGCGCGGCCAGTGCAGGATAGGCACCCGCCCGGCCGGGGGACATGGCCGCGGCCCACACAGCGCGGGACCGCCCGGTGTGCGCGGAACCCCGCGCGGAGCGCCCGCGGGCGGACACCCCCAGCGAGGTTGACCTTGTCCCTGGGGCAGGGCCGACGGTGGAGCCATGGACACCTCATCGGCTCAGAACCGGCTCCTGTCAGAACAGCGCGCCTACTACAGCGCCCTCGCCCCCGACTACCTCGGCCGGCGCCTCGACCTTCCCGGCGGCGCCGAGCCGGCCGTGGCGCTCGACGCGTTCCGGCCGACGGGGAGGGTCCTGGAGCTGGCCTGCGGGCCCGGCACCTGGACCCCCCGACTGCTCCGCCACGCCGACGACGTCACCGCCGTCGACGCGTCCCCGGAGATGCTCGCGCTCGCCGCCGGCCGCGTCCCGGACGGCGCCCCGGTCAGATTCGTCGAGGCCGACCTGTTCACCTGGGAACCCGACCGCCGCTACGACGTCGTCTTCATGGGGTGCTGGCTCTCGCACGTCCCCGACGGGCGGTTCGAGTCCTTCTGGTCCCTGGTGGCCGCGGCCCTCGCACCGCGCGGCCGGGTGTTCTTCGTCGACGACCACCACCGGACCCCGGAGGAGCTCGTCGAGGGCCCGGCGTCCTCCACCGTCGAGCGGCGCACCCCCGACGGGACCGCCTACCGGATCGTGAAGGTCCCCCACGAGCCCGCGGAGCTGGAGGCGCGGCTTCGCGGCCTCGGCTGGGACATCACCGTGACGCCGACGGCCGGGCCGTTCTTCTGGGGCGCGGGCCACCGGGCGGGGGCCCGGTGAGGAACGGTGACGGCCGGAGCCGGACGGCGGCAGGACTCAGCGGCCGATCCCGTCCAGCTCGGCGAGATCCTCCGCGGTGAGCGCGAGCGCCGCGCCGGACGCGTTCGCGCGCAGGTGGGCGACCGAGGAGGTGCCGGGGATGAGCGCGATGTTGGGCGAACGGCCGAGCAGCCACGCCAGGGCGACGGCCGTCGCCGTCGTGTCCCGGCGGGCGGCCACCGCGGCGAGTGCGGCGGACTGCAGCGGGCTGAAGCCGCCGAGCGGGAAGAAGGGCACATAGGCGACGCCCTGCCCGGCCAGCTCGTCGATCAGTGCGTCGTCCCGGCGGTGGGCGAGGTTGTACATGTTCTGCACGCACACCACCGGCGCGATCGTCCGCGCCTCGGCGACCTGTTCCGCCGTCGCGTTGCTCACCCCCAGGTGCCGGATCAGGCCCTGCCGCCGGAGTTCGGCGAGCGCCTCGAACGGTTCGGCGAGCGAGCCGGGCAGCGGGCCCCGGGCGTCGCCGAGGCGGAGGTTGACCACGTCGAGCGTGTCGAGGCCGAGGTCGTCGAGGTTCTCCTGGACGGCGCGGCGCAGTTCCCCGGGCCGCCGGGCGGGGGGCCAGCCGCCCTGCGGGTCGCGGACGGCGCCGACCTTGGTGACGATGCGCAGTGCGGCGGGGTAAGGGTGCAGCGCCGCGCGGATCAGCCGGTTGGTGACGCGCGGTCCGTAGGCGCCGGAGGTGTCCACATGGGTGATCCCGAGTTCGGCGGCCTCGCGCAGGACGGCCACCGCGGCGTCCGGGTCCGCGGGCGGGCCCATGACCCCGGGACCGGCGAGCTGCATCGCGCCGTAGCCGAAGCGGGTGACGGGCAGATCGCCCAGGGCCAGGGTGCCGCCGGGAAGTGACGTCGAAGGTGTCTGCATCGCTGGTTCTCTCCTGCGTGTCGGTGCCGTGGAAGGCCGCGTGCCGGCCGGGCCCGTCGGCCGCCCGCGGCGGCTCTCCGGGGCCGCCGGGGGCCCTGCGATCGTCGCCCGGGGGCGGCGACGGCGGCCAACACCGACTCGGTGCACGGTGATACCCGCCGGGTATCACCGGATTACGCTGGGGCGGATGAGCACCGTCGAGACCCGCGAGCTGCGCTACTTCGTCGCCGTCGCCGAGGAACTGCACTTCGGCCGCGCCGCCGAGCGGCTCGGTATGGCCCAGCCACCGCTGTCCCGGGCGATCCGCCAACTGGAACGGCGCCTCGGCGTCGGCCTGCTCGAACGGGACCGCCACGGCGTCGCCCTGACCGCCGCGGGCGAGGTGCTGCTGCACGAGGGCCGCGCGGCCCTCGACGCGGCCGCGGCCGCCGCGCGCCGCACCGTCCGGGCCGGCGCCCCGGACGGCACCGGCAACCGGCTGGTGCTCGCCGTCAAGGCCGCCGCCTCCCACGAGCTGCTGCGGAAACTGCTCGACGCCTACGCGGCCGAACCCGGCGCCGCCGAGGTCGAGGTGCTGCCGAGCGGCACGTGCGAGCAGGGCGAGATGCTGCGGGACGGCCGGGCCGATGTCGCGCTCATGCACACCCCCTTCAACTCCCTCGCCGGTTTCGACAGCGAGGCGCTGCTCACCGAGGGCCAGATCGCCGTGCTGCCCGCCCGGCACCCCCTCGCCGCGCGCCGGAGCCTGTCCCTGGCCGAGGCCGCCGGCATCCCCGGCCTGCCACTCGCCCGCTGGTCGCACGACGGCGGTTACGCCCCCGGCCCCGGGCCCGAGATCCACGACCAGACGCAACTGGCCCAGCTGATCGCCCTCGGCCGCACCCTGGCGGTCTTCCCCGACTCGGCCCGCGCCTGGCTGTGGGCCGAGCACGCCGCCGTCCCGCTGAGCGACGCGCCCCCGGTCGTCACCCACATCGTGTGGCCCGCGCACAGCCGCTCCCTCGCCCTCGCCGCGCTCGTCCGCACCGCCACCCGGCTGTGACCGGCGGGGCCGCACGGGTATCGTCGGGGCGAGTCCGAGAGACGCTGCAACGGGCCCCGACGCGCCCGCCACGCTCGGACTTCCTCCGTACCGGAAGGGCGTCTGTGTACGCCGGGGGGCGTCCATGCGTCATGACGGGAACGACCTGATCAGCTACAAGGCACCGGAGGCGGGCGGTCACGGCGCCCTGCGGGGCATGGCGCGCCGCTCCTTCACGGAGACCTTCGGGCACCTGTACGACCCGGAGCCGTTCGGCGCGTTCCTCGACGGCGCCTACGGGCCGGACGGCACCATGGCGCGCGACCTCGCCGACCCGTCGGTCCGCTGGCGGGTCGCCTTCCACGGCGCCACCCCCGTCGGATACGCCAAGCTGACGCCGCTACGGGCCCCCGCCGCCGACCCGGCCCCCGGCGCGCTCGAACTCCAGCAGATCTACGTCCTCGGCGCGTGGCACGGCAGCGGGGTCGCCACCCGGCTCATGGACTGGGCGCTGGCGACGGCCGCCGCCGAGCAGGCCCCGGAGATCTACCTGACGGTCTTCGACCACAACGAGCGGGCCAAGCGCTTCTACCGGCGGCACGGCTTCGCGGAGTCCGGCCGCTGCGCCTTCACCCTCGGCGACCGCACCGACGACGACCGGATCTGGCGGCGCGTCATGCCCGGCGCGTAGGCCCATGCACGGCACCCGCGCACGGCATCGCGCACAACACCTGGGCCGGGCCTGCTCACGGGCGCGAACCCGGACGACGACCGCCGCCTTCGCCACCCCCGCGCCCGGCGGGGCGGCACGTCGCGACCCGCCGCGCCTTCGTCACCTGAACACGCGGCGCGCCTGCCACCACGCGAGCCCCACCACCGCGGTCGCGGTGAGCGTGACCGCGGCGCGCGGCAGCCGGGCGGCGCCCGCGTCGCCGTACGCGCGGCGGGCGCGGACCGCCCCGTGGGACTGCCAGCTCAGAGCGGAGTGGCTCGACTGGCCCGACAGCCACGACCCGAAGGACTGGTAGGACCCGATCGACAGCGCGGACATCGCCGAGCCGAGCGACCCGAAGGACGCGAAGGAGCCCACCGACCCGATCGACAGGGCCGAGCCCGCCGACCCGATGGACAGCACCGACTCGGTGGAGCCGATGGACAGCAGCGAGTTGCGGGAAGCGACCGACCAGCGTGAGAACATGCCCGTCATTGTCCACCGGGCGCCGCGGGCCCGCGCACCGGGCCCGGTCGTTCCCGCGCGGAGCGCGGTCCGCGCGAGAAGAGCCGAGGAGAGCCTGTGCACCCCGATCAATTCCCCGTCGACGACGACCTGGTGGCGCAGCTGGTCGCGCGGCGGTTCCCGCGGTGGGCGGGGCTGCCGGTACGGCGGCTGGCGTCCGGCGGGACGGTCAACGCGATGTTCCGGCTCGGCGACGACCTGCTCGTGCGGCTGCCGCTGGTGCCCGGCGGGGCGGCGGACGTCGAACGGGAGCGGCGGTGGCTGCCGCGGCTGGCGGGACTGCTGCCGGTGCCCGTACCCGAGGTGGTGGGGGAGGGGGAGCCCGGCGAGGGGTATCCGTGGGCCTGGTCGGTGCTGCGGTGGCTGCCGGGCGCGCCGCCCGAGGCGGGGGCGCTCGCCGATCCCGAGGGGCTGGCGGCCGACCTGGCGGGCTTCGTGACCGCGATGCGCGCCGTCACCCTGCCGGACGCGCCGCGCGCCCACCGGGGCGGACCGCTCGCCGCACTCGACGCCGAGACACGTCAGGCGATCGAGGCGCTGCGGGCGGTCCCGCAGGAGGAGGTGGACTGCGACGCGGCCCTGGCCGAGTGGGAGGAGGCACTGCGGGCCCCCGCGTGGGACGGCCCGCCGGTGTGGCTGCACGCCGACCTGATGCCGGGCAATCTGCTCGTCCGCGGCGGACGCCTGTCCGCCGTCATCGACTTCGGCTGCGCGGGCGCCGGCGACCCGGCGTGCGACCTCTTCCCGGCCTGGAACCTGCTGCCGCCGCACGCGCGCGACACCTTCCGCGCCGCCCTCGGCGCCGACGACGCCACCTGGGCCCGCGGCCGCGCCCGCACGCTCTCGCAGGCGCTGATCGCCCTGCCCTACTACCGGGAGACCAACCCGGCGATGGCCCGCAACGCCCGCCACGTCCTCCGGGCGGTGCTGGGCGGTCGGTGAGGGGGCCCGGAGGATGGGCCCCGGCCGGGAGCCGGGCCGCCCGCGCCCGGCGGGAGCGGGCGGCCACGGGCGTCAGTGCCTGCTGAGCACGCCGTACTCGAACGCGGCGAACGCCGCCTCCTGGCGCCATTCGACGGCGGCCCGGGGGCTGGCGGCGAGCAGCCGGCGGCAGGCCGCCGAGGCCGGACGGCCGGTGCCGGGGAGCTGATCGCGGCAGGCCGGCTGCGGGCGGTAGCCCAGCGCGGTGGGGTTGCCCGACCAGAGGGAGGCGCCGGGCAGGAAGGCGTACTGGAGCGAGGCGCGGGCCAGGTCCTTCAGCTCCGGGTACGTCAGCCCGTAGGTCGCGGCCGCGTACTGGTACTCGTGGCTGATGTCGACACGGGAGACCCCCGGGTCGTCGGTCGCGAGGACGACGGGCACGCCGTAGGCCCGGTAGGTCTCGAACGGGTGCTCGGCGCCCTTGACGCCCAGGATCTGCGCGTTGCTGCTGAACGGCACCTCGACGGCGACCTGGCGGGCCGCCATGGTGCGGGCGGTGGCCTGCCAGTCGTCCTCGTGGACCAGGTCCACGCCGTGCCCGATGCGCTCGGCGCCCGCGACGCTGACGGCCTCCTCGATGTGGAAGGCCAGATCGGCGGGCTTGACCAGGCCGGGCCACAACTCACCCGCGTGCAGGGTCACATGGGCCCTCGGGTAGACCGTGCGCAGGTACTGGAGCATGTGCATCTGGAGGCTGTAGTCGCGCAGCGCGACCTCGCCGTCCTCGGGCTGCACCAGGTTGACGGCGACGAACCGCGGGTCGGCTTCGGCCAGCCGCATGCCGACTTCCATCTGCGTGAAGACGCGCTCGGGCGCGCTGCCGCGGGAGACCTGGGAGATCCACCGCACGGTGAGCGCGCACCCGGGCCGGGCGGCGGAGGTGCCGCAGCGCTCCGAGGCGCGGAACTCGGCGTCGCCGTCGTCGGCCTCCTTGCGGGCCGCGGCGACGACCGCGTCGAGCTTGCCGTCCGCGGTGAGCTTCGCGTGCAGGGCGGCGAAGTCCGGGTCCCAGCCCACCTGCTGGGCGAGCTGCTTGGCCTGGTCCGAGGCCGGGGTGACCATCGTCTCCAGGTAGAACTGGTTCTGCCGCACCGCGGTGTCCGCGACGTCGGCGAGCATGTCGCCGCGGTGCCGCCACGTCACCTCGCCGAACTTGCCGAAGGTGTCGAAGAAGTGGTCGTGCCCGTTGCCGTCCGGCGGGAAGTCCTGCATGGACCAGGCCCGCACGATCGCGTCGTGGAAGGCCTTGTCGGTCCGCGCGTCCGCGGCGGGCCGGGTGCCGGGCCCGCAGGGCGGCTCGACGGCGGTCATGGTCTGCGTCTCGATGCACAGGCCGTCTTCCGCGGCCCGGTCGATCAGGTACTCGGTGGAGACCGCGCCGGACAGGTGGTTGTGCAGGTCGCCGCCCTTGGGCATCGCCACGAAGAAGTCGCGCAGCCGGGCCGGATCGGCGCGGACGGAGCGCAGGTAGGCATCGGTGAGCGCCTCGGCGGGCGTCACCGGCCGGGCCGCGGCCGACGGCGCACCGGAGGCCGTGCCGGAGCGCGCACCCGACGCCGCCGCGGGCGCGGGAGCCGCCAGCGCGCACACCACGGCGAGCGCCCCAAGACCGGCGCCCGCCAGCCGCCGGGTCCGGCGGGCGGGGGAGAAACCGTTGATGATCATGGTGCCATCGTGGCCACGGAGGGCCCCGCGCGCGGGAGTTGACACACCGCCGCACGCCCGCCGTCACCCGTACGGGGGTACGGCGGGGGAGGCCCCGCGGGATACGCCGTTCGGCCCCGCGGGCGAGACCGCCCGCATCGAGGGGCCGGTCCGCGGGTAGCCATACGTGATGTGAAGGACGAGAACGGCGATACGAGCGATAACGGCGGTATCAGAGATATCAGCGACACCGATGCGAGCAACGTGAGCGACGTGAACGACGAGCACCGTGACAACAGTCCGAAGACCTCCGGCGGCGACCCGGGCGGCCCGCACCGCGCCGCCCGGACCGGGGCGCCCGACCAGGACACCCGCACCGCGCAGGACGCGCAGGTCATCGTGGTCGGGGCGGGCCCGGCCGGCTCCAGCGCGGCCTTCCACCTCGCGCGCGCCGGGGTGGACGTCCTGATGCTGGAGAAGGACGACTTCCCGCGCGAGAAGGTGTGCGGCGACGGGCTGACCCCGCGCGGCGTCCACCAGCTCGTGCGCATGGGCGTCGACGTCACCGGCGAGGGCTGGCACCGCTCGCGCGGCATGCGCTGGGTCTGCGGCGAGCGGCACGTGCTCATCGACTGGCCCAACCTCGCGCGCTTCCCGGACTTCGGACTGACCCGCACCCGGCACGACTTCGACGAGATCCTGGCCCACCACGCCCAGGCGGCCGGCGCCCGGCTGCACACCGGCGTCAAGGTCACCGGGCCGCTCACCGACCGCACCGGCCGGGTCGTCGGCGTCCGCGCCGCCGCCGGACCGGACGGCGAGCCGGTCGAGCACCGCGCGCCGCTCGTCGTCGCCGCCGACGGCGCCTCGGCGCGGCTGGCCGTCGCGCTGGGCGCGCACCGCGACAAGGCGCGCCCGATGGCCACCGCGGTGCGCCGCTACTTCCGCAGCCCCACCCGCTCCGGCGAGGAGTACCTGGAGCTGTGGGCGGATCTGCGGCTGCCGCAGAGCGACGCCTGGCTGCCCGGCTACGGCTGGATCTTCCCGCTCGGCGACGGGCGGGTGAACGTCGGGGTGGGCGTGCTGGGCCGCCGCGGCCGGCGCACCCCCGACCTGCGCGCCGCACTGGCCGCGTGGCTGGAGCGCACCCCGCCGGAGTGGGGCCTGGACGAGGCGGGCGCCGACGGCCCGCTGCGCAGCGCCGCCCTGCCGATGGGCCTCAACCGCCGCCCGCAGTACGGCCGCGGGCTGATGCTCGTCGGCGACAGCGCAGGCACGATCAGCCCGTGGAACGGCGAAGGCATCTGCCAGGCCATGGAGTCCGGCGAGGCGGCGGCCGAGGTCGCCGCGCTCGCGCTGACCCGCCCGGCGGGCCCCGGCCGCGAACGCGTCCTGCAGAGCTACCCCGCCGTGCTCGACCGCCGCTGGGGCCGCTACTACCGGCTCGGCAACGCCGCGGCGACCTACCTGCTGAGCCGCTCCGGCTTCGAGCCGCTGCTCACCCGCATCATCGACCGGCCCGTCCTGGTCGACGGCATGGCGCGGCTGCTGACCAACCTCACCGACGACCCCTCCCGCGACGCCGTGGACCACGTCCTCAACACCCTCGTCCGCCTCACCCCCGCACGGGCCGCGACCCGCTGACCAACGGTGTCCGTCCGCCCCTCGATACGGCCGGGGCGGGCGGAATAACCTGTACGCGGCACGTTGCTGCACACGATCATGACTGCACTCAGCAAGCTCGGCCCGTCGGACATCGAGGTCTTCCCGCTCAGCCTCGGCGGGAATGTCTTCGGCTGGTCCGCCGACAAGGCCACCTCCTTCGCCGTCCTCGACGCCTACGCCGAGGCGGGCGGCAACTTCGTGGACACCGCCGACGCGTACACCGCGTGGATCCCCGGCAACGTGGGCGGCGAGTCGGAGCACATCATCGGGGAGTGGCTGGCGGCCCGCGGCAACCGCGACAGCGTCGTCGTCGCGACCAAGGTGAGCCAGCACCCCGACTTCCGCGGCCTGCGCCCGGCGAACATCAAGGCCGCCGCGGAGGCCTCGCTGCGCCGCCTCGGCACCGACCGCATCGACCTGTACTACACCCACTTCGACGACCCCGAGGTGCCCGTCGAGGACATCGTCACCGCCCTCGACGACCTGGTGCGCGAGGGCAAGGTGCGCGCCGTCGCCGCGTCCAACATCAGCCCCGAGCGGCTGACCGAGTCGCTGGAGTTCGCCGAGCGCGAGGGCAAGGCCCGCTACGTGGCCCTCCAGCCGCACTACAACCTGATGTCCCGCGACACCTTCGAGGGCCCGCTCCAGGACGTCGCCGTGCGCCACGGCCTCGCGGTCGTGCCGTACTTCGCGCTGGCCTCGGGCTTCCTGACCGGCAAGCACCGGGCCGGCGAGACGGTGGAGAGCGCCCGTACCGCCCGCGTCGAGGCGTACGTCGGCACCGAGCGCGGCAACCGGGTGCTGGCCGCGCTGGAGAGCGCCGCCGCCGCGCACGGCACGCACGTGGCCTCCGTGGCGCTCGCCTGGCTCGCCGCGCAGCCCGGCGTCGTCGCGCCCATCGCCAGCGCCCGCGTTCCCGGCCAGCTGCCGCCGCTGCTGGCCTTCCCGCAGCTGCGGCTGAGCCAGGCGGAGACCGACGCGCTCACGCAGGCGTCCGCCTGACGCAGGGGCGCCCTCAGGCCGTGGTCGCCGGGCGGCTCTCGGCGGACGGCGACCCGGCGCCGCCCGGACGGCGGGCACGGAAGGGCGCGACGACCCCGCGCACGTAGCCGACCGCGTCCCAGCCGTCGACGCCGTGCGCCAGGGCGCTGAGCACCTCGCGCAGGTGCAGGACGGGCAGCCGCTCGCGCCATCCGTCGGCGAGCGGCGCCACCTCGGCGTAGGCGGTGAAGAAACGCTCGGAGGCGGGCGGCCGCGGCGAGCACCACAGCATGCTCAGCTCCGACTCCGCCCAGGTGTACGACACGGCGGGGTCGATCACCGCGACACCGCCGTCCGGTGCGCCCAGCACGTTGCCCGACCACAGGTCGCCGTGGTTGAGGCAGGCGGGCTGCTCGGGGACCAGCTCGGGCAGCCGCGCGCAGAGCCGTTCCACCGCCCGGCGGTCGTCCGCGTCCAGCCGGTCGTCGATGAACGGGAGCCAGTGCAGGACGCGGTGCTCGGCGAAGAACGCGTGGCCGTCGTCGGACCAGGTGTTGGCCTGCGGCAGCCGTCCGAGCCGGCCGTCGCGGTGCCAGCCGAACCGCTCGTGCACGGTCGTCGTGTGCATCCGCGCGACCGCCCGGCCCAGCTCCTCCCACGCCTCGCCGGTGTCCGGGAAGGCGGGGAAGGGCGCGAGCACCAGCAGCTCGGACGAGGCGAGCAGCACGTCGGGTGTGCGCAGGCCCGCCTCGCGCAGTACGCCGAGGCCCGCCGCCTCGATCGCGAAGAGGTCGGGTATCGCGGTGGTCACCGTCTTGGCGAAGATCTCGCGGCCCCCGGCGAGGGTGGCGACCCCGGCCTGCGCCACGGCCCCGCCCGCCGCGGCGCGCACCGCCTCGACGTCGAATCCGGCCGACAGCAGTCGCTCGCGCAGGAGCCGGGGCTCCGGGTGGTCCGTCATGCGGGCCAGCCTATTGCGGGGCCTGGAGAGCACCGGTGGGGGAGTGCCGGGGAGTGTCAGTGGCGGCTGTGACAATGGCGTTCAGCCGGTCGCAGCGTCCGGCCGCACCACACGAACGGCGCCGAGCGGCCGCCGTTCCCGCACGTCTCGGAGGCCGGGGATGCCCTCACCGCACGAATTCGCCACCTGGGAGCCGCTGCTGCGCGTCCTGCGGACCGACTGCCACGAGAAGTGGGAAGGGCCCGAAGGAGTGGTGAGCGGTCAGATAGGCCTGAGCGCCTGGAGCGTGCCGGTGCGCATGGCACCCTCGGCGCCCGGACGAGCGCTGCTCGTCGAGGACATGGCGGACGCGTTCGCGGCGGTGGAGGGCATCCAGCAGGCGCTGCGCGAGGCGGGCTGGCAGCACGTCGCCTTCACCGCGCAGCTGTCGCTCGCCGGATCCGCCGCGGTACGCGTGTTCGCGCCCAGCCCGGCCGCCGCAGCGGGGATCGGCACCCACGCCCCGTCGGCGCTGGTGTTCGTGGAGGGGGCCGTTCCCGAGCCGTGGCGGCGGCTGCCGGAGCCGGCGCCGGACGCCCGCCCGGCCGGGTCGGCGGACGCCGGGCTGGTGGAGCGCACCCTGCGGGAGCGGCTGCCGGACGCCGTGCCCGCCACCGGGGAGGAGATCGCCGAGGCCGAGCGGCGGCTCGGTCTCCCGCTGCCCGCCGAACTGCGCGCCGTCTACCGGGTGGTCCGCGGCCGGTGGTCGGACTTCCCCGACTACGAGTACGCCGAGCGGGTGTACGAGGCGGTCGGCGTCGAACTGCTGCCGCCGGAGCAGCTGTACGTCGCCGACGCCGCCTCGCGGCACTGGCACTGGGCGCACGCCGCGAGCCGGGCGGTGGTGACACCGCCGGAGGCGGCCGTGCAGGGGCTCCCGGGCTCGCCCGGCTGGATCGCCTTCGGCAGCAACGGCGGCGGGGACTACTACGCCGTCGACCTCACCCCCGGACCGCTCGGCCGCACCGGGCAGATCGTCTTCATCGGCCACGAGGAGGACACCGGCGCCGACCTGGAGGCCGACTCGCTCACCGACCTCGTGGTGCACCGCCGCCCGAGCAGCCACCCGCACCCGCGCGTGCACGCGGACCGGACGCCGGTGATCGCGCGCGTCAACCGCGGGAGCCTGCCGGACGTCGCGGCCGCGGTCCACCCCGACCTGGAAGTGCTGCAGATCGGCGTGCTGGACCGCCCCCCGGTGAGCCTCGCCCCCGTCACCGGGCTGCCGAAGCTGCGCACGCTCACCGCGTATCCGGGCACGCTCGCCGATCCGCTGGAGATATCCGGGCTGAAGGGCCTGGAGTTCCTGGAACTGGGGCCGGACGACTGGCGGGTGCTGCTGGACGCCGGCGCGGTGCCGAGCGGCCTGTCGGCGGCCGTCGTCATCGCCCACGGGCACGACCTCGCCGCGATGGTCGCGCTGAGCAACGAGCTGCTCGCGCTCTTCGGCCGCCCGCAGATCACCGACGAGGTGCTGCGCGGCGACCTCGGCCCGTTCACGTAGCGCGGCAGGCGGCGGCCCGCGCCGGGCCGCCGCCCCCCCCGTACGCTCACAGCGCGCGCAGGATGTCCTCGACCCGCTGCTTCGCGTCCCCGAACAGCATCTGGCTGTTGTCCCGGAAGAACAGCGGATTCTGCACGCCCGCGTAGCCGGGATTCATCGACCGCTTGAAGACGACGACGTTCTCCGCCTCCCACACCCGCAGCACGGGCATGCCCGCGATCGGGCTGCCGGGGTCGTCGACCGCGGCCGGGTTCACGGTGTCGTTGGCGCCGATGACCAGGACGACCGTGGTCTGCGCCAGGTCGTCGTTGATCTCGTCCATCTCCAGCACGATGTCGTACGGCACCTTCGCCTCGGCCAGCAGCACGTTCATGTGGCCCGGCAGCCGCCCGGCGACCGGGTGGATGCCGAAGCGCACCTCGACGCCCATCTCCCGCAGCCTGCGCGTCAGATCGGCCACCGGGTACTGCGCCTGCGCGACCGCCATGCCGTAGCCGGGGGTGATGACGACCGACCGGGCGTCCTTGAGCAGCTTGGCGGTGCCGGACGCGTCGATCTCGCGGTGCTCGCCGTAGTCGGTGGTGTCGGCCGGACCCGTCTCGACGCCGAAGCCGCCCGCGATGACCGACAGGAACGAGCGGTTCATCGCCGTGCACATGATGTACGACAGGTACGCACCCGACGAGCCGACCAGCGCGCCCGTCACGATCAGCAGGTTGTTGTCGAGCAGGAAGCCGGAGGCGGCCGCCGCCCACCCCGAGTAGCTGTTGAGCATCGACACCACGACGGGCATGTCGCCGCCGCCGATCGACGCCACCAAGTGCAGGCCGAGGGCCAGCGCCACCGCCGTCACGGCGACCAGCAGACCCACGTCGGGGGAGACCACGAAGGCGACGGTCAGGCCCGCGAAGGCGGCGAGCGCCCCCAGGTTGAGCAGGTTGCGGCCGGGCAGCATGAGCGGGCTGGACCGGATGCGCGCTGACAGCTTGAGGAAGGCGATGATCGAGCCGGTGAAGGTCACCGCGCCGATGAACACGCCGACGAAGACCTCGGCGTGGTGGATGCGCAGCAGGTCGGCGGCGATCTCGTGCTGCCCGGAGCCCTTGGCCTCGACGTCCAGGTAGCCGTTCCAGCCGACCAGCACCGCGGCCAGGCCGACGAAGCTGTGCAGTATCGCGATGAGTTCCGGCATGCCGGTCATCTCGACCCGGCGGGCCCGCCACAGTCCGATGCCGGCGCCGACGACCATGGCGCCGACCAGCAGCCCCATGCCGGTGGCGGCGATGCTGCGCGAGGCCAGCCCGATCGTCGCGGCCAGCGCGATGGCCATGCCGGCGATGCCGTAGACCACGCCGGAGCGGGACGTCTCGTGCCGGGACAGCCCGGCGAGGGAGAGGATGAAGAGCAGCGCGGCGACGACGTAGGCCGCCTGCGCGGCGGTCGATGCGGTCATGGCGGCTCAGTCCTTCGCGAACATCGACAGCATGCGCCGCGTCACCGCGAAGCCGCCGAAGATGTTGATCGACGCCAGCAGGACAGCGGCGAAGGCCAGCACGGTGACCGCGGTGTGCGCGTGCCCGATCTGCAGCATCGCGCCGACCACGATGATCCCGGAGATCGCGTTCGTCACCGACATCAGCGGGGTGTGCAGCGCGTGGTGCACATGGCCGATGACGTAGTAGCCGATCACGATGGCCAGCACGAAGACCGTGAGGTTGCCGATCAGCTGCTGCGGGGCGAAGGCCGTCGCGAGGAACAGCAGCGCCGCCCCGAGGCCCACCACCGCGTACCGGCGGGCGGCCGTCGCGCGGCGGCTGCGGACGGGCGCGGGCGGCGGCGCGGCGGGCGGCGGAGCCGCGGGCTGCGGCGCGGCGGACACCTGCACCGGCGGGGGCGGCCAGGTCGTCTCGCCGCCGCGCGTCACGGTGACCGAGCGCTGCACGACGTCGTCGAGGTCCAGCACCAGCTGCCCGTCCTTGCCGGGCGTCAGCAGCTTCAGCAGGTTGACCAGGTTGGTCCCGTACAACTGCGAGGCCTGCGCGGGCAGCCGCGAGGCGAGGTCGGTGAACCCGACGACGGTGACCTGGTTCTCGGTGACGACCGTCTCGCCCGCGACCGATCCGGCGACGTTGCCGCCCTGCGCCGCGGCCATGTCCACGATCACGCTGCCGGGCCGCATGGCGGCCACCATCTCCTCGGTGACCAGCCGCGGCGCCGGGCGGCCCGGGATGAGAGCGGTCGTGACGAGGATGTCGGTGTCCGGCAGGGTCTGCGCGTAGAGGGCGGCGGCGCGAGTGTTGTAGTCGTCGGACATCTCCTTGGCATAGCCGGTCGAGCTGACCTCGACGTCCGCCGACTCCACCGCCAGGTACTCGCCGCCCAGCGACCTGACCTGGTCGGCGACCTCCGGGCGCGGATCGGTGGCCCGCACCACCGCGCCGAGACTGCCCGCCGCGCCGATCGCCGCGAGCCCCGCCACGCCCGCGCCGGCCACCAGCACCTTGGCGGGCGGCACCTTGCCGGCGGCGGTGACCTGGCCGGTGAAAAATCGCCCGAAGGCGTGAGCGGCCTCGATCACCGCGCGGTAACCCGCGATGTTGGCCATGGAGCTGAGCACATCCATCGACTGGGCACGCGAGATGCGCGGCACCGCGTCCATCGCGAGCGCCGTCACCCCCGCCCGCGCCAGCGCCTCCAGCAGCTCCGGGTGCTGCGCGGGCGCCAGCAGGCAGACCAGCACCGCACCCTCGCGCAGCAGCGCGATCTCCTCCTGCGTGGGGGCGTCGACCGCCAGCACGACGTCCGCGCCCCACACGTGCGTCCGGTCCCCGATCGAGGCCCCGGCCTCCCGGTAGGCGTCGTCGCCGATGCTGGCGGCGAGCCCCGCACCGGACTCCACCACCACCTCGTAGCCGAGACCGCGCAGTTGAGCGACCGTCACCGCGGTGGCCGCCACCCGTGTCTCCCCGTCGCGTGCTTCGGACACGACGCCCACTCGTTGACCTTGCTGACTCACACTGGGTCCTCTCTGGTCGGGGTTCCACCTCGGCCGAGGCGGTGACTTCCCGGGACTGCCCGCAGAGCAGCCGCGGTTCGGGCCCGGCCCGCGCCGCGGGCAGGACACGGCACGGCAGAACCGCATGATCCCGCCCCGGGCGCGGGCGCACCACAGTGCGATCGCCGTACGCCCGCGCTCCGACCCGTAGTCTGGGGCCGACGCGGGAGGGGTGCGTGGAACGGATCGGCACATACGGGGTCGTGCGCAAGCTCGGCGAAGGCGGCATGGGCACGGTGTGGCTGGCGAAATCGCGCGGCGGGCGGCTGGTGGCGGTGAAACTCGTCCGGCCCGAACTGGCCGGCGACCCCGCCTTCCGGGCCCGCTTCCGCGCCGAGGTGGCCGCCGCCCGCAGCGTCGGCGGCTTCCACACCGCGCCGGTCGTCGACGCCGACCCGGAGGCCGCCGAACCATGGCTCGCCACCGCGTACGTCCCCGGGCCGACGCTGGGCCGGCTGCTCGCCGCCGAGGGGCCGATGGACGAGCCGCGGCTGCGCGAGCTGGGGGCCGCGCTCGCCGAGGCCCTCCAGGCGATCCACCGCTGCGGGCTGGTCCACCGCGACCTCAAGCCCGGGAACATCGTCATGGCCGCGGACGGGCCGCGCGTGCTCGACTTCGGCATCGCCCGCGCGATGGACGACGCGCGCCTCACCACGACCGGCACGGCCTTCGGCACGCCCGGCTTCCTCGCGCCCGAGCAGGCCGAGGGCCACGACGTCGGCCCGGCCGCCGACGTCTTCGCCTTCGGCGCGGTGCTCGTCGCGGCCGCGGGCGGCAGCGCCTTCGGCGGCGGCACCCCGGTCGCGCAGATCTACCGCTCCGTGCACGGTGACCCGGACCTCTCCGCGATCCCGGACGGGCTGCGCGCCCTGGTCGCCGCGTGCCTGGCGAAGTCACCGCAGTGGCGTCCCACCACGGACGAGCTGCTGGACCGGCTCAGCCCGCTGGACGCCCCGCCCGCCCCTCCCGCCGCGCCGACGTCGTACCCGCTCGCGCCGCCACGCGAGCGCGACACGCCGGTGCCGCCCGGCTCCGCGGCGGGCGAACGCGACACGCCCGTGCCGCCCGGACCCGGTACGGGGGAGCAGGGGACCCCGGTGCCCGACGCCGCGCCGGGCCTCCCGCGGCAGGGCGCCCCGGCCGCGGGGCCGCCGCCGGGGTCCGGGGCCGCGCCGCCGCCCCTTCCGCCGCCGCCCGCGTACCCGCCGTCGGCGTACGGGGCCGGGTCCGTGTCCGCCGCGCCGGTGCCGCCGTACACCGCGGGGCAGCCGTACGGCAGCGGGCCCGGGTACACCGCCGGGCCGCCGTACGGGCCGGGGGCCGTGCCGGGCGCCGGTGCGCTGCCGCCGTCGCCGTACGGGCCGGGGGCGCCGCTGCCGCCGCCGGGGGCGGGCGCGGGACAGCCGGGGATGCCCGAATTCCTCGCCATGGACCGCAAGAACGCCGTCGTCCTCGACTCCGCGGGCGTGTCGCTGGGCACCGACGGCCAGGTCGTGGAAGTGCCCTGGCACGCCGTCGACTTCGCCTGGTGCGAACGGGCCGCCGGACGCGGCCACACCCTCCTGGTGGGCGTGTCGCTGCGCGACGGCACCGTCTTCTCCTGCGCGGTCACCACCCGCCGACCCGCCGAACTGGAGTCCTGGATCGCGCGGTTCGACGCCACCTTGCACTACTACAGCCCGGAGGAGGACTGAGCCGAGGGCGGGGCGGGGCGGCAGCGGAAGGGGCGGCGGAAAACCGGGTGCCGCCGCCGGTACGTACGCGCTAGCGTGCGCCGCATGAGAAGCCACGGTCGCACGACGACGCCGGAGTACGTCCCGGCGCGCTGACCGATGTCCGTGAGCGAAGCCCCGGGGCGGGTGCCCCGGGGCTTCGCCGTGCCGCCACCCGCCTCGCCGTCCGCGAGGGAGACCCGCGATGCACGACCACCGCAAGCTCGGCCGCGAACTCGGCCTGTTCGACACCGACCCGCTCGTCGGCGCCGGGCTGCCCTACTGGCTGCCCGCCGGCGCCGCCGTCCGGCACGAGCTGGAGACCTACGTCCGCGAGGAGGAGCGCCGCGCCGGCTACCGGCACGTCCACTCGCCCGTGCTCGGCAAGCGCGAGCTGTACGAGCTGTCCGGCCACTGGTCGCACTACAGCGACGACATGTTCCCGCCCATGGACCTCGGCGGCGAACAACTGGTGCTGCGCCCGAGCCTGTGCCCGCACCACGCGCTGATCTACCGCCACCGCGCCCGCAGCCACCGCGAACTCCCGCTGCGCATCGCCGAGCTGGGCGGCATGTACCGCGCGGAGCTCTCCGGCGTCCTCGGCGGCCTGACCCGGGTGCGCGCCATCCAGCTCAACGACGCGCACATCTTCTGCACCCTCGACCAGGCCGCCGCCGAGGCCCGCACCGCGCTGGGGATGATCGCCCGCGCGCACCGGGTGCTGGGCATCGAGCCCGTGCGCCACCGGCTGTCGCTCGCCGGGCCCGGCGGCGGTTACGTCGGCGACGCCGGCATGTGGCGCCGGGCCGAGGCGCTGCTCGTCGAGGCGCTGGAGGCCGCCGGGCTGGAGTACGAGGCGGCGGAGGGCGAGGCCGCGTTCTACGGGCCCAAGATCGACGTCCAGGTCGCCGACCCCGCCGGGCGGGAGAGCACCCTGTCCACCGTCCAGATCGACTTCCACCAGCCCGAGCGCTTCGGCCTGGAGTACGTGGGCCCGGACGGCCGCAGGCACCGCCCCGTGATGGTCCACCGCAGCGTGATCGGCAGCGTCGAGCGAGCCGTCGCCCATCTCGTCGAGCGGCACGGCGGCGCCTTCCCCGGCTGGCTCGCCCCCGTCCAGGTGGCGCTGCTGCCGCTGGGCGAGGCCGAGGTGCCGTACGCCGAGCGGCTGCTCGACCACTGCCTCGCGCAGGGGCTGCGCGCCGAGGTCGCCCACCCGGACCGGGGCACCCTCGGCGCCCGGGTACGCGCGGCGCGCCTCGTTCCCTGGCAGGCCGTGCTCGGCCCGCGCGAGGCCGCCGACGGCTCCGCGGCGCTGCGGCTGCGCGACGGGCGCCGGATCGCCGCGCTCCCGGCGGATGACGCGGTGGCCCGTGTCGCGGCCCTGGTCCGGGCGCGCACCGCGGAGCTGTGGGAGGACGGCGGAGCGGTACACGCGGGGTGAGGGCGTCCCGGGGGCCGTGCGTCCGGACGTGCCGCGGCCCCGGCTCGGGGCGGCGGGTGCCGGTGGCCGGTCAGGCGGGGCCGTCGTAGAAGGCCACGTCCCGGAGCGCGGTACGGAAGCCGGCCGAGTCCGCGGCGGTGAGCGGGGCCAGGAAGCGGCGCTCGGCCTCGTCGCTCGCGGCGGAGGCGTCGCGCAGGGTGCCGGTGCCCTGCGCGGTCAGGACGACGACGTTGCGGCGCCGGTCGGCCGGGTCGGGGCGGCGGGCCACCAGGCCCTTGCTTTCCAGGGTGTCGAGGAAGGCGACCATCGTGGTGCGGTCGACGCCGAGGCGGGCGGCGGCCCGCTGCTGGGAGGAGGGGGTCTCCTGCCCGGCGAGTACCAGGAGCACGGCCAGTTCGCGGCCGCTGATACCGAAGGGCGCGAGCGCCTCGGCGTTGAGGGCGGCGAGCCTGGCCTGAGCGTGCTTCAGGAGGTGGCCGAGCCGGCCGTGCAGCTCGGGAGCTGTGGTGGACATCCCCGAACCTTACAGTTAGCGTGATCGTCAGTGCTGCTGACGATCACCTGTCCTGACGGTCAGGCGGCGCTGCACGCCATTGGCGACCCACCCGCACCTCCCACCTCCCCCCTCCCGAACGGAGCGCCACGGATGATCCTCGTCACGGGCGGGCTCGGCTTCATCGGCTCGCACACCGCCCGCGCCCTGCTCGACCTCGGCGCGTCCTGCGTCCTGGTCCAGCGTCGCCCGCCGGGCCCTCCCCCCGCCCTGCTCACCGAGGCCCGCGGCGCCGCCCGCGTCCACGTCGAGCAGGCCGACCTCGCCGACACCGAGGCCCTGCGCCGTGTCGCCGCCCGCCACGGCGTCACCGGCGTCGTCCACCTCGCCCCCTCCGCCCCCTGGCCCCCGGGCGCTTCCGCCCCGGTCGAGGCGGCCCGGGACGCGCTCGCCGGTCTGCTCAACGTCGTCCAGGTGGCGGCCGAACGGCAGGTCTCCCGGGTCGTCGTCGCGAGCACCATCGGCGTCTACGCCGGAACCGCCGCCACCGCCGGGCCGCTGCGCGAGGACCTGCCGCTGCCGATGGGGGCCGGGCACGTCATCCCGACGTTCAAGAAGGTCGGCGAGCTGCTCGCCGCCCACCTCGGCGAGGCCACCGGCGTCGAGGTCGTCAGCGCGCGGATCGCCGGTGTCTGGGGGCCGCTGGGGCGGCCGGTGTCGCCCTTCTTCGCGCTGCCGCAGCTCGTGCACGCCGCCGCCCGGGGCGTCGCGCCCGACCTCTCCGCGCTGCATGCCCCGCCGCGCGCCGGGCAGGGCGCCGACCTGGTCCACGCCGCGGACTGCGGCCGCGCGCTCGCCCTGCTCCAGCTCGCGCCGCGGCTCGGCCACCGCACGTACAACGTCGCCTCCGGCCGGATCACCACCTACGCGGAGGTCCTGGAGGTGCTGGCCCGGCTCGCCCCGCAGGTGCCGCTCGCGCTGCCGCCGGGGCGCGATCCGGCGGCGGGTCCCGACGTCCGGCTGGACGTCACGCGGCTGCGCGAGGACACCGGCTACGCGCCCGGGTACGACACGGCGGGCGGCCTCGCCGACTACCTGGCCTGGCTCCGGGCGGGCAACCCCCGCTGAGCCGCCGTCAGGACGCGTCCCGTACCGCGAGGCGCCCCAGCGCCGCCACCGTGAGGGCCTCCACACCCGTGGTGAGCGTCGGCTGGACCACCGGCGCGAACTCGGGGGAGTGGTTGCTGGGCAGCTGGTCCATCCGGCCCTCCTGGAAGGCGGCCATCGTGGCCGCGGCGTCGGTGCCGCCCCAGAACCAGAAGACCGTCGGCACCCCCGCGGCCTCGCCGAACAGGCCGACGTCCTCGCTCGCGGCGATCGGCGGCAGCGGCAGCATCCGGTCGGCGCCGAAGTGCGCGGCCAGGTCGGCGGCCACCGCGCGTGTCGCGTCGGGTTCGCTGACCAGGACCGGCGCGCCGGGGGCCCAGCTGATCTCCGGCGGCCGGGGCGCGCCGCTGGCGGCGGCCTCGGCGTGGACGATCCGCTCGATTGCCTCGACGACCAGCCGCCGCACCTCCGGGGTGTAGGACCGGACGCTGATGCCCAGCCGTGCGGTGTCCGGGATGATGTTCTCCTTGGTGCCCGCCTGGAGCCGCCCCACCGTGACCACCGCGGTCTCGGCGGCCGGCACCTCGCGCGCCACGATGCCCTGCAGCCGCACCACGATCGAGGCGGCCATCAGCACCGGGTCGACGGTCGCCTCGGGGCGGGAGCCGTGGCCGCCGCGGCCGAACAGCCGCACGTCGGCCACGTCGGCGCCCGCCATCACCGCGCCCTCGCGGTGGCCGACGAAGCCCGCGGGCAGCGGCCCGACGTGCTGGCCCAGCACGATCGACGGCTTGGGGAAGCGCTCCAGGAGCCCGTCCTCGATCATCGCCCTGGCCCCGGACATCAGCTCCTCCGCGGGCTGGAAGACCGCGACGACCGTGCCCGACCACCGCGCCCGCAGCCGTGCCAGCACGGCCACCGCCCCGGCCAGCGCCGCGACGTGCATGTCGTGGCCGCAGGCGTGCGCGACGGGCACGCTCTCGCCGTCGGGGCCGGTCGCGAAGACCTCGGAGGCGTAGGGGAGGCCGGTGTTCTCGCGCACCGGCAGCGCGTCCATGTCGGCCCGCAGCATCACCACCGGACCCGGCCCGTTGTGCAGCACCCCGACCACGCCCGTGCCGCCGACCCCTTCGGTCACCTCGTAGCCCGCCGTCTCGAGGGCCTGCGCGGCCTTGGCGGCGGTGCGGCGCTCCTGGCCGGACAGCTCGGGGTGGCGGTGCAGGTCCTCGTAGAGCGCTTCGAGGTCCGGCAGGAGGTCGGTCCGCCAGGTGTCGTCGGGCAGCGCCATCGGATCCCCTTCCCGTGGGCCGCCCGCGGTCGGGCGGCGCGGTTGCTGCCGACCATTCGACCATGTCAGCGCCCCGCGGACAGCCGCGGGGCGCTGACATGGCGCGGGGACGGGGGAGGGGTCAGTTCTTGCCGGCGATGGTGAAGAGGAAGTAGAGGTAGGCGGCGAGGCCGTGCGCGACGACCACGTAGACCAGCACCCGCAGGACGACGCCGCGCTGCTTGCGGCGCTCGGTGCCGTTCGTGGTGGGGACGACGGCGGGGGTGAGCGGGCGGACGTCGTGCGGGGTGCCGTCGGTGGTGGTCATGTCCTGCTCCTCCAAGGTGCCGGGGTGCCCGGCGTCATGTGCCTCAGTGGGTGGTGGGTCCGCGGTGTGCCGCGGGAGTACGGGACGACGGGGCGCCGACACACAGGGCCGACGTCTCGCTCTGCATGAGCGTGTGGACGAACAGCACGTCGGCCCCGGAGCCGCCGACCGCCGCGAGGCGGTGCGGCACGAGCGAGTCGAAGTGCGCGGAGTCGCCCGGCGCCAGCGTGTGGACGCGCTCGCCGAGGGTCAGCTCCAGCGTGCCGCCGGTGACGAACAGCCACTCCTCGCCGGGGTGCACGCGCACCAGCGCGCGCTGCGCGCCCGCCTCGGCCGGGATGTGCAGCCGCAGCGCCTGCATGGCCCGCCCGTTGCCGCCGGCCCGCCAGTACGTCCAGCCTCCGGCGGGCACCGCGGCGGCGGTGGCACCGCGTACGATGGGGTCGGGCTCACCCGCGGTCTCGCCGAGCAGGTCCGAGACGGTGGTGCCGTACATCCGGGCGAGCCCGAGCAGCACCGGGAGCGACGGGTGGCGCAGCCCGGACTCCAGCCGCGACAGGTGCGCGGCGGACAGTCCGGCGCGGGCGGCGGCGTTCTCCAGCGTCAGGCCCGCCGCCTGCCGCAGGTCCCGCAGCCGCGGGGCCAGGACCAGGTCGTCGCCGGGTGCTGTGGCCGCGGTCGGTGCGGGGGCCGGGTGGTCGGTGGCTGCCATGGGTCCATGGAACAGCAGTGCGTGCCTCTGGGGCAAAAAGTTTGCCCCAGAGGCAAAAAGCCCTCGTTCGCCGGTGACTACGCCCCGGCAGCCGCGCGGGCCGCCTCCACCGCTCGCCGGGTGTCGGCCTCGACGAGGTCGGCGTTGACCGCCGCGCCCGCGCGCACCCCGGCGGCAGCCGCGCCGATGACCTGCTCCACCGGGTTGGCGACATTGCCGGCGACCCACACGCCCGGCACGTCCGTGGCGCCCGTCGGGTCGGCGGGGATACGGGTGCCGATCGACAGCCCGCCCATCTGCACCTCCTCCGCCGCCAGGCCGAGGCCGTCCAGGACCGCCGAGTTGGCGGTGAGACGGGTGGCGACGGCCAGCGCGTCGACGCCGACCCGCCGCCCGCCGGCCAGCTCGGCGGCGGTGAGCCGGCCGTTCTCCGCGACGATCCGGGTGACCTCGCCGTCGACGACCGCGATGCCGCGCGCCGCCAGCCGCTCGTACGCCTCGTCGTCGGGTTCGGGCGCGGTGTGCAGGAAGAGGGTCACGTGCTGGGTCCACTGCCGCCACAGCAGCGCCTGGTGCACGGCCAGCGGCGAGGTGCCGAGCACGCCCACGGCGCGGTCGCGCACCTCCCAGCCGTGGCAGTAGGGGCAGTGCAGCACGCCGTGGCCCCACTGCTCGGCCAGGCCCGGGACGGCGGGCAGCTCGTCGGTCAGGCCGGTGGTGACCAGCAGCCGGGCCGCGGTCAGGACGGTCCCGTCGTCGAGCGTGACCCGGAAACCCCCGTCCGCGGTGCGCTCGGCGGCGGTGGCGGTGCCCTGCCGGATCCCGCCGCCGTATCCGCGTACCTCCGCGCGTCCGGCGGCGAGCAGTTCGGCGGGCGGGGTGCCCTCGCGGGCGAGGTAGGTGTGGACGCCGGACGCGGGCGCGTTGCGCGGCCGGCCGGCGTCGATCACCAGGACGGAGCGGCGGGCGCGGGCGAGCGTCGCGGCCGCGGCGAGTCCCGCGGCGCCACCGCCGATCACCAGGACCTCGTGGTGGGCGGCGGGGCTGTCGTACGGATGGGTGTGCGTCATGTCAGGTGCCTCCTCGCCCGCGATCGTCGGCGCAGGCCGCCCGGAACGGCAAATGCCGGTGCCGTTCCGGCAACACGGGGCAGGTCCGCGGAGGTGCCCGGCACGGGTGGGGGCGTACGCCGTCCGGTTCGCGCCGGGTGCGCGCTCCCGCACGCCGCTGCCGGTCACCCGGTCGAACCCGATTCAATAGGGGCAATTCCGGCCTACGTCGACCAGCAGCAGGGAGCCCCCGCATGATGACCGACCGCACCGCCGCAGCGGTGGTCTTCGACGCGCCCTTCACCGACCGGACGGCCTGGGCGGCCGGCCGCACCTCCGCCTATCCCGAGGACGGGCGCAACCCCGGCGACAACAAGCTCGACCGCATCGGCCCCGGCTACGCGCCGACCGCCGACGGGGTCTTCACCGCCCGCCGCGCGCCGGACGGCGCCTGGCACTGCGCGCTGGTCTCCACCGAGTACGCCCCCGGCGGTTTCGAGCTGCTGCCGGAGGACGAGCTGAGCGCCACCTGCGTCGTCCACGACGTCCAGGGCGTCTGGCCCGCGCTGTGGACGTGGGGGCGCGACGCCGGCCAGGGTCCGCAGCCCGGCCACGGCGAGGTCGACGCCTTCGAGTACCACCCCGACCACCCGCGGATGCTGGAGCTGACCAACCACGTCCGCGCCGCCGGGCACTACGCCGAGGGCGCCGTCACCCCCGGGGTCCCGTTCCTGCTGCGCGTCGTCCTCGGCGCCCGCAGTGTCGAGTGGTACGCCGACGGGCGCCTGCTCTACGCCGACAACCGCGGCGTCGGCCCGCACTGGCGCGCCTGGCCCGTGGTGAGCGTCAGCGTCGCCGCCGGGCGGTACGGCCACCTGCCGCCCGCGCCCGGCACGGACGAGCTGGCGTGGCAGTGCACGGGCCTGACCGTGCGCCGCCCGGTGCCCGCGATCCCCCGCGTTCCGCCCGCCGAAAGATCGCATGATTGATCGTTGCGAAAGCGGGCAGGCGGAGCATCACCATCCCTGCGCGCCAGGGATCCCTGAGCCATGGAACGGAGTCGGTGCGATGACCCGGCGACAGCCGTCGCACACCCACCCCCACCCCGCCGGTGCGCCCGGCACGGATGTGGCGCGCGGTGCCCCCTGCTGGGTCAGCCTGACCGCGCGCGATCTGGCCGCCTCGGAGAAGTTCTACGGCACCGTGCTGGGCTGGGAGTTCCGCTCGACCACGCTCGGCTCGCGGTTCGCGGTCGCCCTCAGTGACGGCCGGCCGGTCGCCACGATCGGCGCCGTCGCCGGGGACATGCAGGTCGCCGTCGTGTGGACGCCCTTCTTCGCCGTCCCGCAGGCCGACGAGGCGACGGCCCGGATCCGCGAGCGCAGCGCCACCGTCGCGCTGGGCCCGGTGTCCTTCGCCTCCGGCCGCGCGGTGCTCGCCGCCGACCGGGACGGCGCGGTCTTCGGCGTCTGGGACGGCCGGCTGCCCGGCGGCTGGCAGTCCTGGCACGACCGCGGCCCCGTCGTCGTACGCCTGCACACCCGGGACGCCTTCGAGTCGGCGATCTTCTACGGCGGCGTGCTCCAGTGGGCCGACGACGAGGCCGACTGCTGCACCGTCGGCTACGAGTTCGACCAGGCCGAGGTCGTCGTGCGGACGGGCAGCAGCGTCGTCGCCCGGATCTCCTCCGGCGCCGTCGAGGCGGCGCCGGACCCGCTCGCCCGCCCGCACTGGTCGGTGGCCTTCGCCGTCGAGGACGTGCCGGCCACCGTCGAGGCCGCGCGCGTCCTCGGCGCCACCGTCGTCGACGCGGGTGAGAACGCCGAAGGGCCCTGGGCCGACATCCGGGATCCGGACGGCGGGCTGTTCACGGTGTTCGCGCGCTCGTCGACGACGGAGCGGTAGCGGGCAGCGCGCCCGCGGTCCGGGCCGCCCGTCCGCGCCGCAGCGCCGAACGCAGCGCCCGGCAGCCGCGCCCCATCGGGCCCGGCGGCGGGATGGGCGGCAGCGGCGCCGCGTCGATCATCGCGTCGATCTGGTCCTTGACCCACTGGTTGGGCCCCGCGGACCGCCCGGCCGTCCGCGGGCTCCGACCCTGGCCCTCGCTTCGGCCCTGCCACTGCTCCATGCCCCCGCCTTCCGCCCGTGTGCCGCAGAATATACACGAACGGTCGTGCTAAAAGCTGGACCCTTTCCGGGCCCGTGGTCCACCGGGGAACGCCGCTTCAGGCCCCGGCAGGCTCGGCGGTTTCCGCAGGCTCGGCGGGCAGCAGGGCCGGGTCCGTCGCCGCGTCCCGCAGCCGGTTCAGGATGCCGCGGGCCGCCATCCGGTAGCCGGAGTCGTCGCCATGCAGCACCGATTCCCCGTTGGCCAGCTCCATCAGCGCGCAGATCTCGAAGACGAGCTGCGCCCGGTCCACGTCGGCCCGCGCCTGCCCCGCGTGCTGCGCCTCGCGCAGCGTCTGCTCCAGGAAGGAGAACCAGTTCCGCCGCGCCGCCGCGATCGTGTCGTGCAGCCGGCCCGGCCGGGCGTCGTACTCCGCGGCGGCGGCGTAGAAGAAGCAGCCGCCCGGGAAGACCCGCCCCCGCGAGTACGCGAGCCAGCCCGTGCACAGCTGCCACAGCCGGTCGACGCCGTGCGGCAGCTCGTGCGCCGGGTGCACGACATGCTCCAGGAAGATGCGGATCGCGGTGCGCACGGTCGCGAGCTGCAGATCCTCCTTGGAGCCGAAGAGCGCGAAGACCCCGCTCTTGCTCAGCCCCAGGTCGCCCGCCAGCCGCCCGACCGTCAGCCCGTCCAGGCCCTCGACCGACGCCACGGCGACCGCGTGGCCCAGCACCAGGCGCCGGGTCTCGTTGCCGCGCGCGACCCTGCCGTCGACGCCGCCGCGCGCGGTCCGGGCCGCCCCCGCCGTACGGGAAAGATCCGCAGCCCGTGCCGTCCGCGCCGATTTCGTGGCCGCCACCTAAGCCTCCGCCGGGTCGCCGTTGCCGATCCGCCCCAGGGTACGCGCGCGGGGCGCACGGCCGTGCGCTCACCGACGGGCCGCGCGGGGATCGGGAATGCCCGGGGGACCGGGTGCGTTGACCCGACCGCAAGGCGAAAACGACAACCATGTCGGAGAGGAAGTGGTCCCATGGCCCGCAGCGAACAGCGCCCCGTGGTCACCCTGCGCTCCACCGCCGGTACCGGGCACAGCTACGTGACCCGCAAGAACCGGCGCAACAACCCCGACCGGCTGACGCTGCTCAAGTACGACCCCGTCGCCCGCGCGCACGTGCTCTTCCGCGAAGCGCGCTGACCGCACGGCCCACGGCAGCACCGGCCCCCGACCCCACCGCGAGAGGACACCCATGAAGCACGGCATCCACCCCGAGTCCCGCCCCGTGGTCTTCCGCGACAAGGCCGGCGACCTCGCCTTCCTCACCAGGTCCACGGCGACCGCCGACCGCACCGTCGTCTGGACGGACGGGCAGAGCTACCCCGTCATCGACGTGGAGATCTCGTCGGCGAGCCACCCCTTCTACACCGGCCGCGCCCGCGAACTCGACACCGCCGGACGCGTCGAACGCTTCCGCCGCCGCTACGGCCGCACCGCCGGCTGAGCCGGCCGCAGCCACCGGCCCGCACAGGGCCGTGCACCACCGGGCCGCGCCCCCTCGCACTCGCGGGGGAGCGCGGCCCGTCACACTTCCCGCGCCGGAATCGTCACAGGGACGACCGTCCTACGCGCCGCACGCACCCGCGGGGCGCGTCCTTGTGAGAGGAAGACCTGATGCGCAATCCCGACCTGTCGACCGATTTCACCATGATGTACGTGATGCACGACGCCCTCCGCCGGGAGCTGGGCCACATGAACGCCCTCGCCGCCCGTACGGACATCGATCCCCGCGAGGTCTTCCGCGGCGCGCCCGGCTGGCAGCTCTTCAAGGACGTCCTGCTGGTCCACCACAGCGCCGAGGACGCCGCGCTGTGGCCGGGGATACGGGAGGCCGTCGAGGGCAAGCCGGAGCTGCTGGCGGTCCTGGACGCGATGGAGGCCGAGCACGCGCACATCGACCCGGCGCTGGAGGCCGTGGACGCCGCCGTCGCCGCCGACGGCCCGGACGACGGCGCCCTGGCCGCCGCGCTCGGGCTGCTGACCGAGGGGCTGACGGCGCACCTGGCCCACGAGGAGGACGAGGGTCTCCCGATCGTCGACGCCCACGCGACGCCCGAGGTGCTGCAGGAGTTCGGGGTCGAGCACAGCAAGGGTTTCGGCCCGAAGGTGCCGCAGGTGCTGCCGTGGCTGCTGGAGGGCGCGGACGTCGCCGACGCCGAGGTGACGCTGCGGCCGATGCCCGAGCCGGTGCGCGCCCAGCTCGCCGCCGAGTGGCAGCCCGCCTTCGCCGCGCTCGGGCGCTGGGGGACGCCTGCCGCCTGACCGGCGTACCGCCGTACGGGGCCGGCCGACGTCCCGTACGGCGGGCCCCGTCAGAGCGCGCGGTGCATGATGTGCAGGCCGACATAGCCGAGCCGCGGGTGGCGGAAGCCCTCGGGAAGCGTCCCGAGGACCTCGAAGCCGAGCGACCGGTAGAGCGCCACCGCCGGGGTGTTGGAGGCCACGACGGCGTTGAACTGCATCGCCCGGTAGCCCGCGGCCCGCGCCCACTCGACCGAGTACGCGCACAGTGCGCGCCCGACGCCCTTGCCCTGGTGGGCGGGGTCGACCATGTAGCTGGCGCTCGCGATGTGCGAGCCGTTGCCCATGTGATTGCGGTTCATCTTCGCGGTGCCCAGCACGGCACCCTCGTCGTCGACCGCGACGACGGTACGGAACGGCTCCGCGAGCATCCACCAGTCGCGGGCCTGCCCGCTCGTCAGATCCGGCGGGTAGGTGAACGTCTCGCCCTCGGTGATGATGTGCTGGAAGAACGGCCAGACGGCCGGCCAGTCCTGGTCGGTTGCTTCCCTGATCAGCATCGGGCCAGCCTGCCCGCTGCCGTGCGGCCGCCGCCACCGCTTATCCGCCCGGCCCGTCCGCCCGCCCCGTCCCGACCTCCCGGCGGCACTAAGACGTCGTTTCACTTGGCGAGTCGGCGATGGGCGATGAGGGCTGCGGCTATGCCGACGAAGGCGAGGAAGTGTTCGGCCTTGCGCTCGTAGCGGCGGTGCAGGCGGCGGCAGCCGGCCAGCCAGGAGACCGTTCTTTCGACGACCCAGCGGTATCGGCCCAGCCGGGTGGAAGACTCGATGCCCTTGCGGGCGATGCGGTGGCGGATGCGACGCTCGCGAAGCCATTTCCGCAGGTGGTCGTAGTCGTAGCCCTTGTCGGCATGGAGCTTGGCAGGACGCCGGCGGCGCGGTCCGCGGCGGGAGCGGATGGGCGGGATCCCGCGCACGAGCGGCTGCAGGCCAAGGCTGTCGTGCATGTTCGCGCCGGAGATGCCCAGCGACAGCGGCACGCCGTTCCGGTCGGTGATGAGGTGGATTTTCGATCCGCTCTTGCCACGGTCGGTCGGATTCGGTCCGGTCAAAGGCCCCCTTTTGCCGCCCGGACGCTGACCGAATCGATCGCGCACCGCGACCAGTCCAGCGCGCCCCGCGCACCGAGTTCGTCGAGGACGACCCGGTGGAGCCGGGCCCACACCCTGGCCTGGCTCCACTGGGCGAAGCGCCGGTAGACGGTGGGCCAGGCCGGCCCGAACACTGGAGGCAGCTGCCGCCAGGTGCAGCCCGAGGTGGCCACGAAGATGATCGCCGCCAGGCATTCGCGGTCACCAGCCCGCCGCCTTGCGGACGTATGACCTCCGTCGGCGGGACCACCCGCCGGAACAGCGTCCACAACTCGTCCGGCACCAACCGCTCAACCAGATCCGTCATGCACTACTCAACGAACGATCACGCCATCAGAAACGACGTCTAAGCTGGGCGCCCATGGACGACAGCGCGCCCCGCATACGCATCCGGCCCGGCGGCCCCGCCGACGCGCCCGCCGTGCTCGACATGCTCGACGGCGCCGTGGCGTGGATGAACAGCCGCGGCAACACCGAGCAGTGGGGCACCACCCCGTACTCGCGCAAGCCCGGCGGGGTGGAGCGGGTGCAGCGCTACACCACCGAGAACATGCCCTTCGTCGCCGAGGTGGACGGAGTGCCCGCCGGGGCGCTGGTGCTCGACACCGGCCCCAGCCCGCAGATGCCCATCGCGCCCGCCGCCGAACCCGAGCGCTACGTCCGGCTGCTGGTCTCCGACCGGCGGCGCGCCGGGCAGGGCATCGGCGCGGCGCTGCTGGAGCACGCCGCCGAGCAGGCCCGGCAGGCGGGCGTGTCGCTGCTGCGCGTCGACTGCTGGGCGGGCGGCGGGGGCGGCCTGGTCGCGTTCTACGAGCGCTGCGGCTTCACCCGCACCGAGAGCTTCCTGTCCGGCAGCTGGCCCGGACAGGTCCTGGACCGCCGGGTCTGAGGCCGTTCCGCCCGGTCAGCCGAGGCGGATGTGCCTGACGCTCACCCAGGTCCGCCGCAGCCCGCCCCGCAGCGGGCCGTCGGTGTCGGGCGCCGCGTCCAGCCCGGCGCGGGCGGCGATCCGCCCGGCCACCTCCGGGACGCCGATACGGTCGGTCCACAGCTGCTCGGCGAACTCCGGCCCGCGCAGCCGCTCCAGACACAGATCCAGCTTTCCGAGCGCGAAGCTCTCCCGCCGCAGCGGGACGTCCTTCCCGGCGACCGCCCCGACCGCCCACCCGAAGGCGCGGCCGCGCAGCCGCCGCACGACGGTCTCCCGCTCGGCGAGCAGCGCGAAGTGCCGTACGTCGTGCCCGCGCTCGCGCAGCCGTCCGACCGTCTCGGCGAAATACCCCGGCTCCACGACCGTCATCGGCACGATCACCGCCCCCGGATGCCGGGTCGCCGCGATGTCGAGGACCTCGAAGACCCCCTCCCGCCACGCCCTCAGGTCCTGGAAGTCCCCGCGCAGCGCCCGCGGCATCGCCCGGTGCAGCCCGAAGCCGACGTTCTCCGGGTCGCACACCACACTCCCCGCGACCCGCCTGGCCAGCTCGTACGCGGTCGCGGTCTTGCCGCCCCCGAAGGGCCCGTTGATCCACACCAGCATCCCCCGAGCCTACGCGCCCGGACCGTCTCCCGGCCGGAAGGCGGAGAGCGGGGAGCGGGGAGCCGGGGGTGCGGTCAGCCCTCCGTCGGGGAGACGAAGTCCCGGCTGCGGATCAGCAGCAGCGAGAGCACGCCGCCGACCAGCGCGATGACCGCCGCGACCAGCAGGATGTGGTCCAGGCCCGAGGTGAAGGCGGCGCGGGCCGCGGCGGCCGCCGCGGGGCGCTGTGCGGGCGGCAGGTGCGCGATGGCGGCGGAGGACTCGCCGTTGGTGAGCGCCGACGCGAACTGCGGGGCCTGCGGACCGAGCCCGGGGATCCGGCTCAGCTGCTCCATCACCACCGACTGCACCCGGGTGGCGAACAGCGAACCCAGCAGCGCGATGCCGGTCGCGACGCCGACCTGCCGGAAAGTCGAGTTCACACCCGAGGCCATGCCCGCCTGGCGGGCCGGGACGACGCCCACCGCGGTCGACGCGAGCGGCGGGTTGATCATGCCGATGCCGACGCCCGCGAGCAGCAGGCCGGGGATCAGGTGCGTCCAGTCCGAACTCGCGCCCAGCCCGCGCATCCACAGCAGGCCCAGGCCCACGACGATGCCGCCCGGCCCGATCAGCAGCCGCACCGGCACGCGCGCCGACAGCCGCCCGGAGACCGCGGCCACCACGAAGATCGGCCCGGAGGCCACCAACAGCCGCAGACCCGTGCCGAAGGCGGAGTAGCCCAGCACGTCCTGGATGTAGAGCGTCAGGTACAGGAACATCGCGAAGATCGACGCGGACATGGTGAAGGCGGCGACCAGCCCGCCGGAGAAGGTGGGCTTGCGCAGCAGCGACAGGTCGAACATCGGGTGGCGTCCGGCGACCTCGATCGCCAGGAAGGCGCCGAAGAGCAGTGCCGCGGCGGAGAAGCACTCCAGCACGAGGGTGTCGGTGAAACCCCGCTCGCCGGACTTGATCAGCGCGAAGACCAGGAAGGCGAGCGAGCCGGTGAAGGCCGCGAAGCCCCACCAGTCCGGCCGCCGCGGCCGCGGGTCACGCGACTCGCGGACCCGCTTCCACGTCACCGCGAGCGCCAGCAGCCCGACCGGCACATTGACGAAGAAGATCCAGCGCCAGGAGATCCCCGAGGTCAGCGCGCCGCCCACGACCGGCCCGACCGCCACGGCCAGGCCGGTGACCGCGCCCCACACCCCGAAGGCCAGCCCGCGCTCGCGGCCGTGGAAGGTCTCGGCGAGGATCGCCAGCGACACCGCGAACATCGCCGCGCCGCCGATGCCCTGGAGCCCGCGCGACAGCTCCAGGAAGAGCGTGCCGGTGGCCAGCCCGCACAGCAGCGAGGCGATCGTGAAGACGGTGAGACCGCCCAGGTAGGCGCGTTTGCGCCCGAAGAGGTCCGCCAGCGAGCCGCACGTCAGCAGCGTCGAGGCGAGGGTGAGGGCGTAGGCGTCGACGACCCACTGGAGGTCGGAGAAGCTGCTGTGCAGCTCCCGCTGGATGTCCGGCAGCGCGACGTTCACGATCGTGATGTCCAGCAGCAGCATGAACGTGCCGACGCACACCGCCGTCAGCGTCCACCAGCGGTGGACCTCGCCCTGCTGCGCCTGTCCGCCCGAGGGTGCGGCCTTTGCCGCGGCGGGGGTCTGGGCCCTGGTCGCCATGGTGCCTGCCTCTCAGGGTGATGTGACCAGCGCCGCCTCCACCTCGCGGAGGAAGTCGTCCAGGTCGTCGGGCGTCCGCGAGGTGATCAGCGTCCAGCCGCCGGTGCCGTCGGCGACCACCGGGCGGTCCACCCAGCGGCCGCCCGCGTTGCCGATGTCGGTACGCAGCGACGGGTACGACGTGAGCGTCTTGCCGCGCACCACGTCCGCCTCGACCAGCGCCCACGGGCCGTGGCAGATCGCCGCGACCGGCCGCCCCGAGGCGGCGAAGGCGCGGGCCGTCTCCACCGCCCGGTGGTCCATCCGCAGATGGTCGGCGTTCAGCGCGCCGCCCGGCACCAGCAGCAGGTCGTAACCCGCCGGATCGGCGTCGTCGAGCGTCGTCGTCGGCGGGACGCTGCGGCCCGGGTCCTTGTCGCCGACCAGCGTCTGCACCGGCTCCCCGGACACCGCCGCCACGTCGACGTCGGCGCCGTTGCCGCGCAGATGGTCGACGGGGACGATCAGCTCGTCCTGCTCGACCCCGTAGTTCGTGACCACCGTGAGGACCCTGCGCCCCTGGAGATCGTTGCCGGCCATGGGCTGCTCCCTTCCCGGGTGCCTGCGCACCGTCCTCCCACGCGTGCCCGACCGGAACGCCGGTATGCATCGCCGTCCCGCGCCCCCGCCGATTGCCGCCGCACAGGACGGGTACGCGCCAGACCAGGGACAATGCCGGCCGCGTAGGAGCCAAGGAGACGTCACGATGGACGAAGCCGCCGACACCGCCGCCCCCGCGGCGCGCCCCGGTCGCCCGTGACTCCCGGCGACGGCGACGGCACGGACCCGCCGCGGCAGGCAGACGACGACGGCCGCACCACCGGCACCGTCGTCGTCGCGCTGCTGGCCAATGTGCTGATCACCCTCGCGAAGGCGGTGACCGGAGCGCTCACCGCCTCCCCGGCCCTGCTCGCCGAGGCCGCGCACTCCGTCGCCGACACCCTCAACGAGGTGTTCCTGCTCGCCTCGGTCCGCCGCAGCCGGCGCCGCCCCGACGCCCTCCACCCCTTCGGCTACGGCAAGGAACGCTACTTCTGGGCGCTGCTCGCGGCGGTCGGCATCTTCGTCACCGGCGGCTGCTTCTCCTTCTACCAGGGCCTGCACGCCTGGTTCATGCCCGAGCACCAGTCCACCGGCGGCTTCGTGGCCACGTACGCGGTCCTCGGCGTCGCCCTCGTCGCCGAGGGCACCTCGCTGCTGCGAGCCGCCGCCCAGCTGCGGGCCCGCGCGCGGTCCCACGGCCGCACCCTCGCCCGTGAGGTCGCCGCGAGCGACGACCCGACCGTGCGGACCGTCTTCGCCGAGGACGCCACCGCCGTCCTCGGCGTGCTGCTCGCCGCCGGAGGCGTCCTCGGCCACCAGCTCACCGGCTCCCAGCGCTGGGAGGCCGCCGCCGCGCTGGCCATCGCCGTCCTGCTGGTCCTCGTCGCCTACGGCCTCGGGCGCGCCGCCCGCGACCTGCTCGTCGGCCAGGCCGCCGACCCGCGCCAGCAGCGGCAGGCCTACGGCATCCTCGCCGAACAGCCCGAGATCGACACGGTCACCGCGCTCCAGACCATGCGCCTCGGCGTCGACACCGCGCTGCTCGCCGCCCGCGTCGACCTGCGCGCGGGCATCGACAGCGAGCAGGTCGAGGAGGTCAGCGTCCGCATCAAGGCCGAACTCCACCGCCGCTGCCCGGCCTTCACCGAGATCTTCCTCGACATCGTCGACGCCGACACCACCGACCGCGCCCGCGCCGCAGCCCACCGCGACGCGATCGACCGCGCAGCCGCAGCCCAGGACGACACGGACCTCTCCCCCTGACCCCCGCCATGCCCCACCCCCCAGGGCCGCACCTTCCAGGGGCGCGGGGAACTGCGCGACCAGCCCCGACGGTGGGAAGGCCGCGGTACCCACCGCAGGGCGCACCCCGTAGCGCCCCAGGGGCGCGGGGAACTGCGCGCTCAACCCCAGCGGCGGGAGGGTCGCGGTACCCACCGCAGGGTGCACCCCGTGGCGTCAAGGGGCGCGAGGAACTGCGCGACCAGTTCCGACGGTGGGAAGGCCGCGGCACCCACCGTAAGGGGGCAGCCGGTGGCGTCCGGGGCGCGAGGAACTGCGCGCTCAGCCACAGCGGCGGGAAGGCCGCGGCACCCACCGCAAGGCGCACCCCCGTACCGCCCCAGGAGCGCAGCCAACCCGCGGGAGCGGGCCAGGCCCCCTACGCCGCACGAGCGGCACCCGCCGGGTTTCCGGCGCGGCGCGCGGGACAGACGGTGGCCATGGCGTAGCCCATGCGTAGGCGCGGCCGACCCGGCCGCACCGCGCACGCGCGGGAGGGAGGCCAGGAAGTGCGCAGGACGCACCACGCGCTCGCCTCGGCCGTCACCGTCCTCGCATGGACGGGCCTCCTGCTCGTTCTCTACGTGATCCTCATCTCGGCCGTGACCCCCCTGGAGTGGGCCGTCGGCGGCGGCCTCGCCCTGCTGGGCGGCTGCGCCGCGGACGCCGTCCGCCGTGCGGAGCGGCCCGCGGTCCGGGCCGACCGCCGTACCGCCGCGGCGCTCGCCGCGCTGCCCGCGGCCCTGCTGCGCGAGACGGCGGAGCTGGCCCGCGCCGTCGTCCGCGCCCTGTTCCGCCGGGACGGCGGGTCCGCCGACGACGGCCCGGTCGCCGTCCGCCTCCCCGCGGGCGGCGACCCCGCCGTCGTCGCGGTGCTGTTGTCCGCGACGCCGGGCGCGTGCGTCGTGGACATCGCGCCGGGTCCGGCCCCGGAACTGGCCGTCCATCTGCTGGGCGGCACGGACCGGCGGCCCTCACCGGTCGAGCGGGCCCTCGGCGTGCGGCGGCCGGAGTGAACGCCTGGCTGCTCGCCGCGTGCGTGCTGCTGCCCGCGGGTGTGGGGCCGTGCGTGTGGCGGGCGTGCCGCGGCGCGCCCGCGCAGCGCCTCGCGGCGACCTCGCTCGCAGGGACCATGGCGGTCGCCGTCTTCCTGCTGGCCGCGCGCGGCATGCACCGCTCGTCGTACGTGGACGTCGCCCTCGTCGCGGCGGTGCTCGCGCCGACGTCCACGCTGGTGTACGCCCGCTGCCTCGCGGGAGGGGCGGACGGCTCGGACGAGGCGGAGGAGCCGGGGTGAGCGCCACCCACGTCCTCGCGCTCGCGCTGCTGTGGTGCGGCGCGGCCGCCCTGCTGCTGGCCGCCGTGGCGCTCGCGGTGCTGCCCACCGCGTACGGCAGGCTGCACGCGCTCGCGCCCGCGACGGGCCTCGGCGTCCCGTTGCTGTGCCTGGGTCTCGCCGTGGACGCGGGCGCGGGCCGGGCGGCGGTGAAGCTGCTGGTCGTCGGCGCGCTCACCGCCGTGTCGGGGCCGGTCGTCACGATCGTCATCGGCCGCACGATGATCCGTACCGGCGCGGCGCCCGCCCCCGCGACCGGGGCGCGGACGGACCAGGACGGGGCGGCGGAAGGAGAGCCGCCGACGTGAACACCCCCACCGCGGCAGCCGACTTCCTCGTCGGCGCCGCGCTCGTCCTGGTGGTGGCCGCCGCGACGGCCGCCGCGCTCACCCGCGACCCGGTGCGCCAGTCGGTGCTGCTCTCGGCGCTCGGGGTGTGCCTGGCGCTGCTGTTCCTGCTGGTGCAGGCGCCCGACGTGGCCCTGTCCCAGCTCGCGGTGGGCAGCGCGATCACCCCGCTGCTGATCCTGCTGACGGTCCGCAAGGTGCGCCGCGGCGCGCGCGACCGCCCGCGGGACGGCGGGGCGGCGCGGCGCGAGCGGGGGAGCGGGCGGTGAACCGGCGCGCCCGCGGCATCGTCTTCCTGCTGGCCGCCGCCGTCTTCGCGGTCTTCTTCACGCTCGCGTGCACCGGCCTGCCGCACTTCGGCACCGCCGACCACCCGTACGGCACCAGGGCGGTCGCGGCGTCGGTGCGGCAGCACACCGCGAACGTGATCTCGTCGGTCAACTTCGACCAGCGCGCCCTGGACACCCTCGGCGAGGAGTCCATCCTCTTCGGCGCGGTCCTCGGCTCCGTCGTCCTGCTGCGCCGGGCGCGCGACGAGGACCGCGCGGAGCCCGCGCCGCACCCCGTCCTGCCGTCCACGCTGCTGCTCGGCGCGGGGCTGCTGCCGGTGACGGTGCTGGTGGGCGGGTACGTCGTGGCGCACGGCCAGCTCAGCCCCGGCGGCGGCTTCCAGGGCGGGGTGCTGCTCGCGACGGGTCTGCACCTGGCGTACGTGGCGGCCGACTACCGGGTGCTGCGCCGGGTGCGCCCGCTCGCGGTCTTCGCCGCGCTGGACGCGGTCGGGGCGGGGGCGTTCACCGTGCTCGGCTTCGCCGGGCTCGTCGCGGGCGGCGCCTTCCTGCAGAACGTGCTGCCGCTGGGCACCTTCAACCAGCTGGCCTCCGGCGGTCTGGTGCCGCTGGTGAACGCCGCCGTCGGGGTGGAGGTCGCCTCGGGCGTGATCGTGCTGGTCGCGCAGTTCCTGGACCAGGCCGTGGAGATCGACGAGCCCGCCGCACACCCCGCCACACCCCCCGGCGGCCCGCGCGAAGAAGGAGACGAACGGTGAGTGTGCTGCCCTTCCTCGCGGCCGGCTGGATCTTCCTCGTCGGTGTCTACGGCATGGTCACCAGCCGCAACCTGGTGCACGCCGTCGGCTGCCTGGCGGTGACCCAGTCCTCGACGTACGTGCTGCTGCTCGGCATCGGCTACCGGCGCGGCGGCACCGCCCCGGTCTTCTCGGACATCCCCGTCGGCACGACCGTGGTCGATCCGGTGGTGCAGGCCCTGGTCCTGACCGACGTCGTGGTCGGGGCGACCGTCACCGCACTGCTGCTGAGCCTGGTCATCCAGATCCGCAAGCGCACCGGGACGGTGGACCCGGAAGCGCTCACCGACCTGAGGGGCTGAGGGCGTCCGCGTGCCGTCCACCGGAGGGGGAACCGCCGATCTGCTGCCGCTCGCCGTGGCGCTTCCGCTGCTGGGCGCCGCGGTGCTGGTGCTGGCCGGGCGGGTGCTGCCGCGCACCGCCATGGACGCGCTCGCCACCGCGTTCGCCGCCGGGACCGCCGCGGAGATCGCCCTGCTGTGGGCGCGGATCGGAAACTGCGGCGGACGCGTGGTGTCCTGGGCCGGCGGGTGGACGCCGCACGGCGGGCACAGCGTCGGCATCGTCCTGGTCGCCGACCGGCTCGGCGCCGGCCTCGCCCTGCTCGTCGCGCTGCTGGTCACGGCCGTCCTCGTCTACTCCTGGCGCTACTTCGACGAGCCGCCCGCCCGGCACCGCGGCACCTTCCCCGCGCTGCTGCTGCTCTTCGAGGCGGGCATGTGCGGCTTCGCGCTCACCGGCGACCTCTTCGACGCGTTCGTGTTCTTCGAGCTGATGGGCGTCGTCGCCTACGCCCTGACGGGCTTCCGTATCGAGGACCCGCGCCCGCTGCACGGCGCCCTCACCTTCGGCGTCGTCAACTCGCTCGCCGCGTACTGCTCGCTGCTCGGCATCGGACTGCTCTACGCCCGCACCGGCGAGCTGGGCATGGCGCAGACCGGCGCCGCGCTGGCCGGACACCGCGCCGACGCGCTCACCGTCACCGCCTTCGTCCTCGTCATGGCCGGGCTACTGGTCAAGGCGGCGATCGTGCCCTTCCACTTCTGGCTGCCGGACGCGCACGCCGTGGCGCCCACCCCGGTGTGCATGCTGATGTCCGGCGTCATGGTCGAGCTGGGCCTGTACGGCGCCGCGCGCGTCTACCTCACGGTCTTCGCGGGTCCCGGCGGCATCCCCGCGGAAGCGGTGACCCGCACCCTGGGCACGCTCGGCGCGCTGACCGCCCTGACCGGCGCCGTCATGTGCTGGCAGCAGCGGCACCTCAAGCGGATGCTGGCCTTCTCCACGATCGCGCACTCCGGGCTGTGGCTGCTGGGCCTCAGCCTGCACGGCGCGGACGCCACCGCGGGCACCGCGCTCTACGTCGCCGGGCACGCCGGGGTCAAGGCCGCGCTCTTCGGCCTGACCGGCGTCCTGCTCGACCGGCACGGCTCGGTCGACGAGCACGGCCTGTACGGCACGGAGCGCGGCTCGCCGTACACCGGCGCGCTGTTCCTCACCGGGGCCCTCGCGCTCGCCGGGCTCCCGCCGTTCGGCACCGCGCTCGGCAAGGCCGTCGCCGAGCACGCGGCGGGGGAGCACCTGCCGTGGCTCCCCGCGCTCTACGTCCTGGTGTCGGCGCTGACCGGCGGCGCCGTGCTGCGCGCGGGCCTGCGTATCTTCCGCGGCGCCGGGCCGCGGCCCGAGCCGAGCCACTCCGACGTCGAGACCAGCGGTTCGGGCGAGGAGCCCGAGGTGCGCGACCCGCGCCGCAGGGCGCCGCGCACCATGACCGCCGTGCCCGCCGCCCTGCTGCTGGGCGCCCTCGCGATCGGGCTGTGGCCCGCCACCGGCCGGTCGCTCGGCACCGCGGCCGCCGCATTCGCCGACCGCACCGGCTACCTGGCGCAGGTCCACGGCGCGCCCGTACCGCTGCCCCCGGCGGCGCCCGAGGCCGCGTGGACCGTGCCCGGTGTGCTGCTCGGCCTGCTGTCCGCCGGCGCCGCGGCGGCGGTCGCGCTCCTGGCGCTGTACCCGGCGGGGCGCCCGCTGCGTGCGGCGGTGCGGTCCGCCGAGCGGCGGTTCGTCGTCCCCTTGCGCCGTCTGCACTCCGGCCACATCGGCGACTACGTCGCCTGGCTGATGGTGGGCCTGGCCGGGCTCATGGTGGCGCTCGCCGCGCAGCTGTGAGCGCGCACCGCGCGGCGGACGGCGGAAGTGGGCCAGGAAAATACGCCGGAACTGGGCCTGAACACCGGCCCGCCCGCCCCGTAACGTCGTCCGTGTGACGACCCCTCCGCAGCGCGGACTCGCGCTGGCCCAGCTTGCCAACTCCGTCGGCGACGGCGCCTTCTACACGACGTCGGCGCTGTACTTCACCCGCGCCTGCGGGCTGTCCGCCGGGCGCGTCGGACTCGGGCTGACCCTCGCCTGGGGCGTGGGCTCGCTCGTCGGTGTGCCCCTCGGCCGGCTCGCCGACCGGCGCGGGCCGCGCGGCACCGCGGTGCTGCTGGCGCTCGCCACCTCCGCGGCGGTGGGCTCCTTCCTGCTGGTACGGGGCTTCGCCGCGTTCGTCGCCGTCGCCTGCGTCTACACCGCGGCGCAGTCCGGTCTGGCGGCGTCCCGGCAGGCGCTGCTCGCCCGCCTCGTCCCGCCCGGTGACCGCACCCGGCTGCTGGCGCGGCTCCAGGCCACGCTCAACGGGGGCCTCGCGGTGGGCGCCGCCGTCGGCGGGCTCGCGCTGGGCATCGGGACGGCCCTGGCCTACCGCGCCGCGCTGGGGCTGGACGCGCTGTGCTTCGCGGGCTGCGCGCTGCTCCTGCTGCGCCTTCCCGCGGCCGGTCCCGGGACGGGTACGGCCCAGGCGCCCGCCGTGGCACCGGTCCGGCGTCCCGGTGTGCTGGGCGACCGGCCGTACGCGCTGGTGGCGCTGCTCAACGCCGTGCTGATGCTGCGCCTGCCGCTGCTCAGCCTGGTGCTGCCGCTGTGGATCACCGAGCGGACCGGGGCTCCGGCCTGGCTGGCGTCCGGGCTGTTCGTCCTCAACACCCTCGCGGTCACGCTGTTCCAGGTGCGGACGGCGCGCAGCGTCACCGGCATCGGCAGCGCGCTGCGGGCGGTCCGGCTGTCGGGCCTGGTGATGCTCGCCTGCTGCGCCGTCCTCGCCCTGTCGGAGGGGCGCTCGGCCGGACCGGCCGCGGTCGTCCTCGTCACCGGCGCGGTGCTCCAGGTCGTCGCCGAGATGCAGCAGTCCGCGGGGTCCTGGCAGCTGTCCTTCGACCTGGCCCCGGCCGACCGGATCGGCGAGTACCAGGGCTTCTTCGGCACCGGGGTGACCGTCGCCCGCACGCTCGGCCCCCTGGTGCTGACCACCCTGCTGCTGGACTGGGGCACGCCCGGCTGGCTGCTGCTCGGGGCGGTGACGGCCGCGGCTGCCTACGCCATGGGACCGGCCGCCCGCTGGGCCGAACGCGCCCGGACGGCCCGCGAAGAGCCCGGCGCCGCGACCGCTCCCGGCCGCCTGGAGACGGCGGGCGCCGTTCCGGCGTGAGACGGGCCCCGGGAGAGGAAGGGATCCGCGGGTGCCGGGTCCACCGCCCAGGGCCCACCGCCCAGGGCACGCATGGCCGAGCAGGCGGGTTTCACGGCGCCGGCGATCTCCGACCACTACCACCCGTGGAACGACGAGCAGGGCGAGAGCGGGTTCGTCCGCGGTGATCGGCGCGCCGGCCCAGGTGACGTCACGGCCCGTCACGAGGCTCGTGACCTGGCCGACCGTGCGGATGCACCCCGCCGTCACCGCGCAGGCCGCGGCTACCTCCGCGACGCTGCTGGACGGCGGTTTCCGCTTCGGCGCCGGCGCCGGCGAGGCCCTCAACGAGCACATCACCGGCGGTGCCTGGCCCGACGCGCCCGTCCGTACGCGCACGCCTGAGGAAGCGCTCCAGGTCGTCCGCAAGCTCTGCACCGGCGACCGCGTCACCCACCGCGGTCCGCACTGCACCGTGGCGAACGCCCGCCTCCACACGCGGGAGCGGGCGATCGACACCGTGCACCGGCTGTGGCCCAGCGAGCAACTGCCGGGCGAACTGGCCCAGGTGCTGCCCGCCCCCGAGCACATCGGGCAGGCGTCCACCCTCGTCACCCGGGACGCGGCCGAGGCGGCGGGCACCTTCGGCGACGACCCGGACAGCCATGTCCGCGCGGTCCGCGCGTGCGCCGAGGCGGGTTTCGACGAGGTCTACGTGGCCCAGATCGGCCCGGAACAGCGGCAGTTCTTCGACGCCTACCGCAGCAAGGTGCTGCCCGCCCTCCCGGACGCGTCGGCCTGAGCACACCGCTCCTTTGCCGCCGGACCGACGGGGACCGGAAACGGGCTGACGCGCCGGGCGCACCTGTGTAAGGTTCACTTCGTGACTGGGACCATTACTTCATCAGGTGTCGGCAGCACGGACGGACTCGGCCTCGCGGAGCTGAAGCGCGCGTGGGTCGAGGGCTGGGTGGTCTCCCGGGCGGCGGCGCCGCCGGTCGAGGAGCCGTGGGGCTTCACCGTCGACGTCGGTCTGGTGCCGCAGGTGCGGCGGTACGTGCTGCCGGACGCGGACGAGGCGCTCGTCCGCATGTTCGTGCGGACCGTCACCGCGCCCGGCACCTGGATCAAGTGCTTCCTGGAAGCGGAGACCGTCGCGGCCTGGCTCGCCCCGGGCTGGGAACTCGACGCCCCCGGCTTCCTGATGGCCACCCGGCTCGCCCCCGGGCCCGAGCCCCGCTGCCCCGGCGGCTACCGGCTGCGCACCTGGACCCACGGCGGCCTCACCCGCGCGCTCGTCACCACCGGCGACCACGCCTTCGCCGCCCGCGGCCAGATCGCCGTCCCCGCACCCGGCGCCGCCGCCGTGATCGACCAGATCGAGACGGCGCCGGGCCACCGCCGCCATGGTCTCGGCAGCCTCGTCATGCGCACCTTGTGCAACGCGGCGGCCGCCGCCGGATCCCCCACCGCCGTCCTGGGCGCGACCACGGAGGGCCGCGCCCTCTACGAGCACCTGGGCTGGACGGCGTACGGGCCGCTGACCGGCGCCGTCCTCAGCCCGCCCGCCGAACCGTCCGCCACGTCGGGCCGGTAGACCGGCGGCCTCGCGCTCATTCGCGTCCCGGGCTCTCCGGGTCCTCCGTCACGTGCACCGCCGCCTCCTCCGCGCCCGCCGCCGCGCCGTCCACACCGACGTCCTCGGCCGTCACGGGGTCGCGGGTGGCCCGCTCCATGCCCTGGTCCGGCGCGACGAGCCGCCCGGCGCGGGCGTCACCCGCCTCCGGGTCCACCGGCTCGCCCTCGGTGTCGGAGGTGTCGCCGATGCCGTCACCGGCGCCCGGCTGCACGTCCGGCCTCTCCTGGGCCAGGCGCTGGTCGAGCGACTCGCCCTCGCGCTGCTCCTCGGCGGTGGTGCCGGGGCCGTCCATGGCATAGGGCCGCTCGGGTGGGGAGTAGCCCTTGTCCAGTTCGGCGTCGTAGTCGTCCTCGCCGAGGGCGTCCTCCATGTCCAGCGGGTCGGCCTGCTCGTCCTCGTCACCGGTCGGCTGATAGACCTCGTCGCCCATCGTCTCGTCGCTCATGACGGCACTCCTTCCGCAAAGCGGTGTGGCCTGCGGCTGCCCGCTGATCGTCCCGCCATGCATGCGCGGCCGGGCATCCGCCGTCCGGGGAACGGCGCGCGTACCGGCCCGCACGCCGGACCATCTGCGCCCGGTGCCCGACGCCCTGCCGGGCGGCAGGGCCGCAGGTCCGACCCGCGGGCGCGGAAGGTGCCGGGCGGGGCGGTCTTCGCCGCCGGCGTCCTCGCGGTCGCGGGACCCGACGACCACCGGCTCTCGACCCGCCGCGCCCTGCGGCGGGCCCAGGGGCACCGCGCAAATGTTTCCGGGCCGGTCACCGGGTTATTCGCGAAGTATGACCGACGGTGAATTGCGGGCACTTGCCCTGGTCTGCACCCTCAAGCCCGGCCCCGCGCCGTCCAGCTCCCACCTGCTGGCCGAGCAGGTGCTCGACGCGCTGCGCGGGCACGGCGTCAGCGGGGAGGCGGTGCGGATCGCCGACCACGACGTCCGGCCCGGCGTGACCGCCGGCGCGGTGGGCGACGGCGACGCCTGGCCGAGCATCCGCGCCCGGATGCTCGCCGCCGACATCCTCGTCCTGGCCACGCCCATCTGGCTCGGCCACCCGTGCAGCGTCGCCCAGCGGGTGCTGGAACGCCTCGACGGCGAACTGTCCGAGACCGACGAGCAGGGCCGGATGCGCACCTACGGCAAAGCCGCCGCCGTCGCCGTCGTCGGCAACGAGGACGGTGCCCACAAGGTGAGCGCCGACCTCTTCCAAGGGCTGGGCGACGTCGGTTTCTCCCTCGCGCCCAACGCCGTCACCTACTGGGTCGGTGAGGCCATGCACGGCACCGACTACCTGGACCTGGAGGAGACGCCCGACAGCGTCAAGACCACCACCGCGACACTCGCGGCCACCACCGCGCACCTCGCGCGCGTGCTGCGCGGCGCGCCCTACCCGCCGGTCTGACCGGCCCGGGTGCCCACGACCCCCGACCGACAGGAGCCGCCGTGCCGAACCAGGTCACCGCCACCGTCCCGGTACCGGACGCGTTGCCCGCGCTGGACCGCGTGTGGCGCCTCCCCGGCGTCTACCGCCCGCAGGCCGACACCGCGCTGCTCGCCGCCGCGCTCCACCGCGAATCGCTGCCCGGCAGCGACGTCCTCGACGTCGGCACCGGAAGCGGCGCGCTCGCCCTCTACGCCTCCCGGCTCGGCGCCCGCGTCGAGGCCGTCGACGTCTCCTGGCGGGCACTCGCCGCCGCCCGCGTCAACGCGCTGCGCGCCGGCCGCCGGATCGAGGTGCACCGCCGCGACATCCGCCGCCTCGCCGACCGCGCGGACGCACCCGCCTACGACCTGGTCCTCAGCAACCCGCCCTACGTCCCCGCGCCGCCCGACGGCCCCGCCACCGCGCACCGCGCGGCCCGCGCCTGGGACGCCGGGCCCGACGGGCGGCAGCTGGTGGACTCGCTGTGCACCGCCTCCGCCGGGCTGCTGCGCCACCGGGGGGTGCTGCTCATGGTGCACTCGGCGCTGTGCGGGCCGCAGCGCACCGTGGACCACCTCACCGGCCTCGGCCTGTCCGCCGAGATCCGCACCCGGGCCCACGTCCCGCTCGGCCCCGTACTGCGCTCCCGGCTGCCCTGGCTGCACGCCAGCGGCCTGCTGGCGGCGACCGACGACCAGGAGGAGCTGGTGGTGATCCGTGCCGAACGCCGATGAGCGCGACCCGGTGCGGGGCACCGCCCGGGAGGACGCGGCGGCTGCCCGGCCGGACGCGTCCGCGCCCACACGCCGGGTGACCGTCGAGAGCGGCGGGCCCGTGGTCGTCGAAGGCCCCGTGGAGGTCGTCACCGACGACGGCACGGTGGCGGTCTCGCACCGCTTCGCCGTCGCGATCTGCACCTGCCGCCGCAGCGCCACCTACCCCTGGTGCGACACCAGCCACCGCGCGCACGAGCGCCCCCGCCGCGGGGACGGCGGCACGTGACCGCGCCCGCGCTCCCGTACGCACCCGCGCTTCCCGCCGTCCGCGGGCCGCTCTCGCACGGTGTGGTCCAGGCACTGCGCACCGGCCGGACCCCCGTCGCCGGGCTGCCGCGGCGCGCCGCGGACGCCGCACCGTACGGCGACGACCTCCAGCTCGCCCTCCACGTCCTCTACGAGCTGCACTACCGCGGCTTCGCGCGAGTCGCCGACGACCGCGAGTGGGACCCCGCACTGCTCGCCGTCCGCGGCGCGCTGGAGGACCGCTTCCTCGGCGCCCTGCGGCGCGACGTGCCCGCGCCGCGCGACCCGGCGCAGGTCCTCGCCGAACTGCTCGTCGAGCCCGCCGACATCTCCGGCTCCGTCGCCCACCACCTGCGGCGCCACGGCGACCTGGACCAGTTCCGCCAGTACGCCGCCCTGCGCTCCCTGTACCACCTCAAAGAGGCCGATCCGCACGCCTGGGTGCTGCCGCGGCTGCACGGCGAGGCGAAGGCGGCGATGGCCGCGATCGAGTACGACGAGTTCGGCGCCGGGCGGGCCGACCAGGTGCACGCCCGGCTGTTCGCCGACCTCATGGCCGACCTGGATCTCGACCCGTCCTACGGCCGCTACCTCGACCGCGCCCCGGCGCAGATGCTCGCCGTGGTGAACCTGATGTCGCTGCTCGGCCTGCACCGCGCCCTGCGCGGCGCGCTGGTCGGCCACTTCGCCTGGGTCGAGGTCACCTCCTCGCCCGGCTCCCGGCGACTGGCCGCGGGCCTGCGCCGTGCGGGCGCCGGGCCCGCCGCCCAGCGCTTCTACGACGAGCACGTGGAGGCCGACGCCGTCCACGAGCAGGTGGTGCGCCACCGCGTCGTCGACGGCCTGCTGGCCGCCGAACCCGGCCTCGCCGCGGACGTCGCCTTCGGCGCGGACGCCACGACCTTCGTCGAGGACCGCTTCTCCGCCCACCTGCTGACCGCGTGGCGCTCGGGCCGCTCGGCCCTGCGCTGAGCCCGTGCGGCGCTTGCCCGGACCGGCCCCGGCGGCCCTCCGGGACGGCCGCCTGCGCGCCGCGGCCGGATCGTCGGCGCGTCGTGGCCGGTCGCGCGGTTCCCCGCGCCCCTGGCAGGGCCGCTGCTCTCCCGGCGGGACGGCCTCGGCCATGGGCCTGCCCGCCCGGCCGGGCAACAGGTCGACGGGGCGGCGGGTTTCGATGTCGATAAGGACTGTGCTGTGGTGGCGGCCTTTCCAGGCCGCTCCGCAGAAGTTGAGCCAGAGCCGGCTCCGGGCAGGGCAGTGCCGTCGAGCAGGACGAAAGCCTTGCCTGGTGCTTCGCGGACGGCTTGTCCGAGCGCGGGTGCCAGGGTGGCCTGCTGGACGGCCGCGTTCGTGAACGTTGCGGCACTGCCTTACCCGTCGCACGAGAGCTTCCGTGCGATCTGGCCCAGGGCCGCGAGCTCGTCGGGGGTGAGGCGGTCGATGAAGTGGCGTCGTACGGAGGCGAGGTGGGAAGGGGCGGCGTCCCGGAGTGTCTCCCAGCCGGTGGGGGTGAGGGCGAGCAGGCAGCCTCGGCCGTCGGCCGGATCGGGTGCGCGGCGGATGAGACCGCGGGTCTCCATGCGGGAGGCGTGCCGGGACAGGCGGCTGCGCGACCAGCCCATCTTGGCGGCCTGCTCGTGCAGCGTGCTGGTGCCGTCCGTGCGTTCGGACAGGGTGCTGAGCACCTCGTAGTCCGGCTCGGAGAGGCCGAGTGCGGCCAGGTCGTGCGCGGTGCGGACCTGGACGGCGGTGATCATGCGCAGATACGCCCGCCAGTCGCGCTCCTCGTCGGGTGTGAGCCAGTCGATGGCGGAGTCGGGGCTTCTCGTTGACATGTAACCAAAATACCAAGTAATTTCGTTTCCATGACAACGAAAACCCCGCGAGTCCTCGTCCTCGTGTGCAGTTCCCGCCCCAACGCGCTCGGCCCGGCCGTCGGGCGCTGGTTGACGGACACGCTCACGCCGAGCGCCGAGGCGCTCGGCGTGGATCTCGTAGCTGTATCGATCGGCGACCTGGAACTGCCGTTCCTGGACGAGGAGGAGCACCCCTCGACCGGCGTCCACCGCCACGAGCACTCCCGCCGCTGGAGCCGGATGGTCAGCGAGGCCGACGGCTTCGTGATCGTGACGCCCGAGTACAACTACGGCATGCCGGCGACCTTGAAGAACGCCCTGGACTATCTGGGACCCGAATGGGCCTGGAAGCCGGTCGGCTTCGTCAGCTACGGCCACACCTCGGCCGGTACCCGTGCGGTCCAGCACGCCAAGCAGGTCGTGACCACGCTGCGACTGGTGCCCGTGGGAGCCACCGTGGCACTGCGCATCGCGGAGGTGGTGCACGGTGACCGTCCGGAGCCCGGTCCCCGCCACGCAGAGGCGGCGCAGGGCCTGCTGAAGGAACTCGTTCGGACCGCTTGTGCCCTGACCCCGATGCGCGAGCGCGAGCACCCGGCGTCCATCGAGGGACCGCTCCCCGGCTCCTACGCACGCCGGCTCGGCCCGCAGGACGCCTCCGAGGTGACCGTGCTGCAGCGTTGCTGCTGGGTGGAGGAGGCACTCGCCAACGACACGCTGGCCATCCCCGCGCTCCACGAGTCACCCGCCGACGTACGCGCATGGCTGGCCGACTGGCACACGTCGGGCCTGTGGCGAGACGGCCGGCTCCTCGGCATGGTCCGGACCCGACGCGCCGGGACCGACCTGCACGTCGGGCGGCTCGCCGTGGCACCTGACCTCCGCGGACTCGGTGTGGGCCGATGGCTGCTGCAACAAGCCGAGTCCGCCGTCGAGGGCTGCACCCGGATCGTCCTGCGCACCGGCGCCGCCAGTCACCACAACCTCTCCCTCTACCGGCGCCAGGGCTATGTCCTCGTGCCGGACCTCCGCGAGGACGGCACCGTCGGCCTCGCCAAACCGGTCACGGTCTGAGCAACCCCCCATGACCACATGGGCATCCCCCGGCCCGGGAACCACCGTCCTGGTGGGACTCGCTCTGCTCCGGAATGGCCGATAGTGGCGGCGCGGGAAGCCGCTGGTCCCGCGGGTCCGCGGGGCCGATTTCCGGACATGTGTATATGTCGTCCTTGACGCGGTAACCGGCGTCGCCAGACCATTCCAGGGCCATACCGTTTGCCTCGAAAAGCCCGCATGCGCGAGGCAATGCGTTCGCGGGGGAAATCCCGCGAAGATTCGAGCGAAGAGCCCGAGGAGACAGTGTGATGTTCAACAGAGGAACCACGACGCCCCGCGGGCGCGCTCTCGGCGCCGCCACCGTCGCCGTGCTGGCCGCCGCCGGAACCCTGGTCGCGGTCCCCACGGCCCAGGCGGTCGCGCCGACCGCCTCCCACCTCACACGAGGTGAGACCAGCACGACCTTCTCCATCCCGCCGGGGGTCACGACCTACCAGGCCACGGCCGGCGGCGCCCACGTCACCGTCACGCGCTCGCCCGAGGTCTCGCCCGCCGTCACCATCAACTGCCAGGTGACGGCCTCCAGCCCGTTCCGCTTCTACGGTGGCCCCGTCCACTACCCCAGCGGCAGCGGCGTGGAGGGCCTGGCACACACCACGTGCGACCAGGTCGTGAACACCATCGACCTGCTGGTGGTGCTGTTCAGGAGCACTACGGCGGTCGCCTCGAACGAGACGTTCACCTACTCCACCCTCCAGGGCGCGGCCGACACCGAGTACGCGTACACCCCGGGCTGGACGTGGCAGACCGGCGCCCAGGCCGCGGTCACCTTCCCCGACGGGACCACCGGCGTGAGCACGCCCGCCTACAGCGCGGCCACGTACATCCCCTGACCCCGACCCGGCCGGACGCACCCCGGCCCGCGCCCGCGCGGTTCGTACAAGCGACTCGGAGCGTTTCAGCGTTGCCTCTCCAGGGTGAGGACGGCTTTGCCGGTGACGGTCATCCGGTTGGGGCTGATGCGGGATCAGCGGAAGATCCGCGGCTGGCCCGGTGGGCGTGAGCCCGCCGCGATGCGGGCGAGGGTGTCGTGGCGACGCAGGTATACCGATGCACCAGCGCACGCCGGCGCGGCAGGAGTCTGCACCGCCGGTCACCTTCGCGGGTGGCGATGCGCATCGCGCGTAGTCTCGCGGGGTGCATTCTCATCTGAGCTTCGAGAATCCTCCAGCGTTGCCTCACGCGGTGGTGGTTGAGACATTGGAACGGGCTCTTCGTGACCGCTCCGCAGAGGGCGAGGCGGCGGGAGTTCTGGTCGGGACTGCGTTGAACGACGACGACGCGGGCTTCGTCGAGTTCTGGTGCGTGCAGGTGGGGACGCGGGCTGTGCCGGGGAGTCCGCTGCTGGGCCTGGCCGGATTGTGCCTGGGACACACCGCTCGACGCTTTGGCCGTCTCGGCGGTGAAGCCCTGGCGCTGGCGGAGTCGCTGGCCGCGCGGGCTGAGGCGGAGCCGACGGACGTGGACGGCCGCGCCGTCGACGGCTACGACGACGTGCGGAGTTTCCTGCACCTGTGGTGATGCCGCCTTCCGTAGCGGGTCAGGCGGTGTTCTTGTTCCGCCAGATGATGTAGCGGCGGATCATGCAGCTCTGGGCCTTTTCTTCCAGGTCTTCAGGCGTTGAAAGGTGACGCCCTCCTCGCGGAGCAAGATGCGCAGGCCCTCGGAAGTCGGCCAGGTTCACCAGGCTCCAGGTCGAGAACGGCAGGCCGTGTTCGACCGGCCTGGACCTGGCGATCGTCTTGATCTCGCGCCGCTCGGGCAGCGCGCAGTCCCGCCACTACCAGCGGACCGATGAGAAGCGGAGTCAACCACACGGCCGGGAAGCCGCGTTCGCCGACGAGTGAGGCGGCAACACTCCCCAACGACTTGCCGACGACGAAGACTGATCTTCCGCGAACAGCGGCTTCACCGACAAACGACTCCCCCTGAGAACTGACACAGCCAGTGACGTTGACCGCGAAGTCGTCGCGGGCTGTCTCCTTCTACAGGCCGTGCATGACGGCCCCCCGTCGCTGGACGTCCGGTTGCATCCCCTCCGCGTACCACGGGCGGCGCGCCTCACACGGGGGGCGGGTGGCTCAGTGCCGCAGGGTGAACAGGCCGTCGAGTTCCGGGAAGGGGATGGCGTCGGTGAGCGTGCCGTACGTGCCGTCGCCGAGCAGCTCGGCGGTGGCGCGGCGGGCGGCGGCGTACGCGGCCTGCGCCACGCCCGAGCCGAGGCTGACGCGCGCGGCTCCGAGGGCGCCCAGCTCGGCGACGGAGGGGGCGCCGGGGCCGGCCATGACGTTGAGCGGTACGGGGGCACCGGCGGCGAGGGCGCGGACGGTGGCGGGGTCGGTGACGCCGGGGACGAAGACCCCGTCGGCGCCCGCGTCCGCGTAGCGGCGGGCCCGCTCCAGCGTCTCGTCCAGCCGGTGCTGGGGGTCGCCGAGGCCGCGCAGGTAGGTGTCGATGCGCGCGTTGAGGAACAGGCCGGTGGCCGCGCCGCGTACCGCGGTCAGCCGGGCCGCCAGTTCGGCGGGCGGCAGTGTGCCGTCCTCGATGTTGACGCCGACGGCCCCGGCCTCGGCGATCAGCAGTGCCGTCTCGGCGGCCTCGGCGGGCCCCGCGCCGTATCCGTCCTCGATGTCGGCGGTGACCGGGACCGCGACGGCCGCGGCGATCCGCGCGACCAGGTCCACGACCCGGTCGCGGGGGACGGCGCTCCCGTCCCGCGCGCCCAGCGCCCAGGCGACCCCCGCGCTGGTCGTGGCGACGGCGGGCGCGCCCGCGGCCTCGACGACGCGGGCGCTCGCGACGTCCCAGGCGTTGGCGAGGGCCAGCGGCCGGGCGGGGGAGTGGAGGGAGCGGAAGAGGCGGGCCTTGTCGCCGCGCGTGTCGGTGTGCATGGGACGAGCGAACCATCGGCTCACGGCCCTTGGCTGGCAGAAATCCGACACCTGTGTGCGATGCCGCGAAGGCCGCCCGCCTGCCCCTGCCGCAGCGGCGTGAACTGCGCGGGTGCCGCCCCCCGGTGCGTTCCGGCGGGAGCCGCGGACGCCCCGGGGACGGGCGCTTCGGCGGCACGGCCTGTTTGCGGGCGGCGGGAGCGGATAACCGGACCCGAATACGCCGTCCGGTACGCCGGGGCGGCACGGTCGTACGAGGACCGACAGGACCGACAGGACGACAGGACCGGGAAACCGATCGAGGACGACGACGCAGAAGGAGCGGACGATGAGTTCTGCCACAGCCGAGCGGACCCAGGCGGCGCGGCTGCCCGACGGCGACGTGGTCGCGGTGCTGCTGACGCAGCACGCGCGGATCCGCGACCTGTTCGGCACCGTCCGGGAGAGCCGGGGCGAGGGCCGCAAGGAGGCGTTCGACGCATTGCGGGCGCTGCTGGCCGTGCACGAGGTCGCCGAGGAGGTGGTCGTGCGGCCGGTCGCCAAGCGCTCCGCGGGCGAGCGCGAGGCGGCGGCCCGCGACCACGAGGAGGCGGAGGCCGCGGCGGTGCTGCGGCGGCTGGAGAAGATGGACCTCGACAGCCCCGCGTTCACCGAGGCGCTCGCGGAGTTCGAGAAGGCGGTCGGTGACCACGCCGACCACGAGGAGTCCGAGGAGTTCCCCGCGCTCATGCGCGACTGCACCGAGGAGCGACGCCGGGCGATGGGCGAGCGGCTGCTCATGATCGAGCGCCTCGCGCCCACCCACCCGCACCCCACCGCCGCGGGCAGGCCCGCCGTACTGGCGCTGACCGGCCCCTTCGCGGCGATGGTGGACCGGGTCAGGGACGCGGTCGCCCGCTGACCGCCGGATCTCCCGCTGCCGCGCGGGCCGGGAAGCCGCACGGGCTTCCCGGCCCGCGGGCCGTTCCGGTGCCGTCCCGGTGCGGTTGCGGGCCGTTCCGGTGCGGGTGCGGGTCGCCCCGCCTCAGGCCGCGGTCGACGACGCGGCGGTGTAGCGGGCCGCGACGTCGGTCCAGTCGACCAGGTCCCACAGCTTGGTGACGTAGTCCGGGCGGACGTTCCGGTACTGCAGGTAGTACGCGTGCTCCCAGGCGTCGAAGACGAGCAGCGGGGTGCTGCCCTGGCCGACGTTGCCGTGGTGGTCGTAGACCTGCTCGACGATCAGCCGCCGGCCGAGCGGCTCCCAGGCGAGCACGCCCCAGCCGGAGCCCTGCACCGAGGTGGTGGCCACGGTGAGCTGCTTCCTGAAGGCCTCGAAGCTGCCGAAGTTCTCGTCGAGGGCGTCGGCGAGCACGCCGTCGGGGCGGTCGCCGCCGTCGGGGGAGAGGTTCTGCCAGAACTGCGTGTGCAGGACGTGGCCGGAGAGGTTGAAGGCGAAGGTCTTCTCCAGCCCGACCAGGCCGGTCGGGGTGATCGCGTCCTTGTCGCGGGCCTCGGCCAGCTGGTCGAGGGTGTCGTTGGCGCCCTTGACGTAGGCGGCGTGGTGCTTGGAGTGGTGCAGCTCCAGGATCTCCGGCGTGATGGCCGGGGCGAGCGCGGAGTAGTCGTACGGGAGGTCGGGCAGCGCGTAAGTGCCCATCAGGCACGGCCCCTTTCCGTGGTGGGTTTTCCGGGTGGGTGATCTTCCGGAAACCACCCTAGACCTCTATTGCGAAGAACTTGCAACAACGCATCGCATGCAGCAACATGACGAATGGCGGGGTCGGCCCGTCAGCTTTCGGCGCCGCGGCGCCCGTCGAACGGGCCCGTCCTTCCCGAGAGGTGATCGTCTTTCACCCGGCACCCGCCGGTCCGGCCGGCCCCGTCCCGCCTGTCCCCGCGCCGATCACCGCGCGGGCTCGACACGGGCACGGCGCGGGCTCGACACGAGGGCGGTCCGGGGCGGTCCGGGGGCGGTAAACCCGGCCCGAACGGGTACCCGCTCCGGTGCGCCGCCCTGAGCCGCGCCCCGAGCCGCCCTCCGCGGCCGACGACGGAACGGGCCGCGCGGGGAGTGAGCCATGCAGCGCAACGAGATGATCGGAAAGGTCCAGGAACTGGCCGGGCTGCCCGACCGCGACTCCGCCGAGCGCGCCACCGGCGCGGTGCTGCGCACCCTCGGCGAACGCGTCGCCCCGGGGCTCGCCGAGCACGTCGCCGCGCAACTGCCCCCGGACCTCGGCGCGCCCCTGCGGGCGGCGGCCCGGGACGCCGGGCGCGACGGACGCGGCCGGGGGGCGGGGGAGCGCTTCGATCTGACCGCCTTCGCCGGACGTGTCTCCGGCCGCGCCGGGGTGCCGGACGACGCGGCGGTCCGGGACAGCGCCGCCGTGCTGGAGGTCCTGGACGGGGCGCTGTCCCCGGAGCTGATGGACAAGGTCGCCGCCGACTTCTCGGCGGACCTGGGTGAGCTGCTGCCGTCCGGACGGGCGCGCGGGCAGATCTGACCCCTTGCAAACCCTCGACCTCAACTCTAGGGTGAGGTTGAGGGTGCACTCCAGTGGAGCAACGATGCCACCCTGATGGCAGGTTCAGCCGTCCCGCAGGGCGTCCAGCCGCCGCCGGGCCGGGCCGAGGGCCCGTGGGCGGGGCGCGCCGTGCCACGGGTCCGCCGCGGCCAGCGCGTCGGCGTCCCGGAGGCTCCAGCGGCGCGCCGTCATCTCCGGGTCGTCCACGTCGTCCCAGGTCAGCGGCGCCGCGACGGGGGCGCCGGGGAGTGAGCGGACCGCGTAGGGGGCCACCGACGTCTGGCCGTACGCGTTGCGCTGGACGTCCAGGTAGAGGCGGCCGCGGCGGGCGGCCTTGCGTGGCTCGGCGGTGAGGCTGCCGGGGTGGCGGGCGGCCAGCAGCTCCGCCGCGTCCCGTGCGAAGGTGCGCACCTCGTCCACGGGGGACCGCGCGTCCAGCGCGACCAGCACGTGCAGGCCGCGCGACCCGGTCGTCATCACCGTGCTCGGCAGCTCCAGTTCGTCCAGCAGCCCGCGCACGTGCCGGGCCGCCTCGCGGACCGGCGCGAAGTCGGAGTCCGGCGGGTCGAGGTCGAAGACCAGCCGGTCGGGGCGGTCGGCGTGGTCGGCGCGGGAGAGGAAGCGGTGCAGCGTCACGCAGGCCTGGTCGGCGAGGTAGACCAGCGTCGCGGTGTCGTCGCACACGGTGTAGGTGACCGTGCCGCCCTCCTTGGGCAGTTCGGCGCGCCGCACCCAGTCCGGCACGTGGTCCGGGGTGTCCTTCTGCATGAAGCCGTGGTCGCCGATGCCGCCCGGGTGCCGTTCCAGCATGAGCGGGCGCCCGCGCAGCTGTGGCAGCATCCGCGGGGCGACGGTCTTGTAGTACGCGGCCAGATCCGCCTTGGTCAGCCCGTCCGCGGGGAAGAGCACCTTGTCCGGGCGGCTGACCCGGACCGAACGGCGGCCCGCCCGTACCGTCTCGTAGGGCTTGTCCGGCATCGTCAGCGCCTCCCCGGCGGTTTCTCGCGGACCACGTCGGCGGGCCGCTTGTCCTCCCGCAGGCCGAGGAAGCGCGGGTGGCGCAGCCTGCCGTCGCGGGTCCACTCGGTGAAGGCGACCTGTGCGACCAGCTCCGGGCGCGCCCAGTGCGCGGTGCGCTCGCGGACCGGGTCGGCGAAGGGCGAACGGCCGGTCTCCAGCGCGTCCAGCCGCTCCCGCAGCGCGTGCAGCGTGCGCGTGTCGTAGCCGGTGCCGACCTTGCCCGCGTACCGCAGCCGCCCGTCCTCGTGGTAGCCGACCAGCAGGGCGCCGAAGCCGGTCCGGGCGCCCGCCGGCTCGGTGAAGCCGCCCACCACCAGCTCCTGGCCCGCGGCGCACTTGAGCTTGAGCCAGTTCGGCGACCGGCGGTGCGCGTACGGCGCCGAGGCGCGCTTGGCGATCAGGCCCTCCCAGCCCCAGCCGCACGCCCGGTCCAGCAGTTCCTGGCCGCCGTGGTTGCGGTGCGGAGTGAAGCGCAGCGGCGCCCGGAAGTCCAGCGCGTCGCGCAGCAGCGCCTTGCGGGCCCGCTGCGGCAGCCCGGTGGTGTCCACGCCGCCGAGCCGCAGCAGGTCGAAGAGGTAGTAGGTGACGGTGACGGGGCTGGCCCGCACGGCGGCCGGGGCGGTGAGGCCGCTGCGCTGCTGGAGCAGGGCGAAGTCCGTACGGCCGCGGTGCAGCGCCACGATCTCGCCGTCCACGACGAAGTCCTGGCAGGCCTGGCCCGCGAGCGCCTCGACGGCCTCCGGGTAGGTGGCGTTCAGCCGCTGCCCGGTGCGGGACCACAGCTCCACCCGTCCCTCGCGGTCGCGCGAGGCCAGCATGCGGATGCCGTCCAGCTTGCGCTCGAAGATCCAGCCTTCGCCGAAGTCCCGCACATCGCTGAGCTGGGCCAGCATCGGGGCACCCGGGTCCGGACCGGCGGGCCGCAGCATGCCGCGCTCCCGCTCGTCCAGCCGGTCCAGCAGCCGCGGGCTCACGACCCGTGCCCGCCGTCGCCGGACCGGTCGCTCTCCCAGGTCGCCGCCTCGCCCGCGTCGGCCGCCGCGCGCATCTGCCCCAGCGTGCGGCCGCTGAGCGCGGACCGGGCGCGCCGCGGGTCGGGCGTGGCGTGCCGCCCGGCCTGCGCGTCGGCGCGCTTGACGAGCAACCACGCCTCGCGCCCGCCGTCGTCGCCGGAGCCGCGGATACGGGTCAGCGACCAGCCGCCGTGCAGCTTGTGGCCCGCGAGCCGGAAGGACACATGGCCGCGCTCCACGCCCTCGGCGAGGGGCACCGGGCGGCCGCGGCGGTCCTCGGTGGCGTTCTCGTACGTGCCCTCGTCCCACACGATGACCGTGCCCGCGCCGTACTCGCCCGCCGTGATGGCGCCCTCGAAGCCGCGGTAGTCCAGCGGGTGGTCCTCGGTGGGCATCGCGAGCCGTTTGTCGTGCGGGTCGTCCGACGGCCCCTTCGGCACCGCCCAGGACTTCAGCACGCCGTCGGCCTCCAGCCGGAAGTCGAAGTGCAGCGAGGTGGCGTCGTGGATCTGCACGACGAAGGACGCCTCGCCGCCGTCCGCGCCGGGGCGGCCGCGCCCCTCGGGCTCGCGGGTCCGCCCGAAGTCGCGGCGGCGGTGGTATTCGGCCAGTCTGTCCTTCGCGGCCATGACGGCAGCCTCCTCCCGGCTCGCTCACCGGGGCGCGTACCCGTACCGCCCGCGGCTATCCGCACCCCGCCGCGGCGGGGTGAATGCGCCCTTCCGCATCGGGTAGTCGGCGGACAGGGAGCGGTGGGGACAGGGGCCCCGGCCGACCGCGCCGCCCGTCCCAGGACACGAGAGGAGCCGCACCATGCCCGCGGGATCCAGCAGCAAACGGGAACGGCAGTACGGAGCTGCCGGGTTCGATCTTCACGGACGTGGGCGAGGCGGCCGCGAAGAAGGGCGCCTCACCGGTGCGGAAGGACGGCGGGGCGTCCTTCGCG
>NZ_JBSGHL010000035.1:0-83965 GCF_053604375.1 Streptomyces sp. NPDC004031
AAGGCGACGTTCGGGTCGTCGGTGATGTCGATGCCGCGCAGCAGCGGGAAGGCCGCGTCGTCCAGCTCCATGGCCGTGCCCTCGGCGGCCTTGAGGCTCCGGTCCCGGCGCCGGGTCCTGTCACGCCTGCCATGTCCGACTCCCCGCTGATCGACTCCCGCCGGGCTCTATCGTGCCCGGCGGGCGCCCACCGCCTCGTACACCATGCCGACGAGCAGGTCGTCGGCGTCCCTGCGGCCGAACTCGGCGGCGGCGCGGGACATGTCGTAGAGCCGGTGCGGGTCGGTGAGGACGGGCAGGACGTTGCCGAGCACCCAGTCCGGCGTCAGCTCGGCGTCGTCGACCAGCAGGCCGCCGCCCGCCTTGACCACGGGCTGGGCGTTGAGCCGCTGCTCGCCGTTGCCGATCGGCAGCGGCACGTACGCGGCGGGCAGCCCGACCGCGGACAGTTCGGCGACGGTCATGGCCCCGGCCCGGCACAGCATCATGTCGGCGGCGGCGTACGCGAGATCCATCCGGTCGACGTACGGGACGGGGCGGTACGGCGGCATGCCGGGCATATTGTCGGCCTTGGGCAGCTCGTTCTTGGGGCCGACCGCGTGCAGGATCTGCACGCCGGACTGCTGGAGCCGCGGGGCGACGGTGGCGGCCACCTCGTTGAGCCGGCGGGCGCCCTGCGAACCGCCGGAGACGAGCAGCGTCGGCAGGTTCTGGTCCAGGCCGAAGGCGTGCCGGGCCTCGGGGCGGGCCGCGGCGCGGTCCAGGGTGGCGATGGAGCGGCGCAGCGGGATGCCGATGTAACGGGAGTCGCGCAGCTTGCTGTCGGGGGTGGAGACGGCGACCGCGTGGGCGTAGCGGGAGCCGATCTTGTTGGCCAGGCCCGGACGGGCGTTGGCCTCGTGCACCACGATCGGCACGCCGAGCCGCTTGGCGGCGAGATAGCCGGGCAGGGCGACGTAGCCGCCGAAGCCCACGACGCAGTCGGCCTTGGTGCGCTCCAGGATCTGCTCGGCGGCCTTGATGGTGCCGCGCAGCCGGCCGGGCACGGTGATGAGTTCGGGGGTGGGCCGGCGCGGCAGCGGGACGGCCGGGATGAGCGCGAGTTCGTAGCCGCGTTCGGGCACCAGCCTGGTCTCCAGACCCCGCTCGGTGCCGAGGGCGGTGATGCCCACTGTCGGGTCCTGCCTCCGCAGGGCATCGGCGAGCGCGAGCGCAGGCTCGATGTGGCCGGCGGTCCCCCCGCCGGCGAGTACGACGTGCACCGAAATTCACCGCTCTCCGGACGGCCGTCGGGTGACGTACCGTCGCATCGTCCGTGTCATTGCCCGGCTCGGGAATTTACGCCCGCTCCGCCCCCGCACGGCCAGTGCCGCTCGCGCCGCCGGCTCGCTCCTGGCGAAGGAGATCAGCAGCCCGATCGCGAACATCGTCGGCAGGAGGGCCGAACCCCCGTAGGAGAACAGCGGGAGCGGGACTCCGGCGATCGGCAGCAGGCCGAGCACCGCACCGATGTTGATCACGGCCTGCACCGTGATCCAGGTGGTCACGCCACCCGCTGCGAACCTGACGAAGGGGTCCTCCGTACGACCGGCCACGCGGATACCCGCGTAGCCTAGTGCCGCGAAGAGGGCGAGTACCGACAGCGTCCCCGCCAGACCCAGTTCCTCCCCCGTCACGGCGAAGATGAAGTCGGTGTGCGGCTCGGGCAGTTCGCCCCATTTCTCCACGCTCGCCCCGAGTCCCGAACCGAACCAGCCGCCCGAGGCGAGGGCGTAGATGCCGTGCACCGCCTGCCAGCAGCCGTTGTCGGGGTCGGAGGCGGCGATGCAGTGCAGCCGGTCCATCCGGTTGGAGCTGGTGACGATCGCCAGGAACGCGAGCACGCCCGCGCCGCCGAGCACCCCGGCGAACAGCCGGGTGGGCGCGCCCGCCAGCCACAGCATGCCGAAGAGGATCGCGGTGAGGATCATCGTGGTGCCCATGTCGCCGCCGAGCATGATGAGTCCGAGCAGCAGCACGGTGACCGGCACGAGCGGCACCAGCAGATGCTTCCACTGCACCAGCAGGCCCTTGTCGCCCTTGCGGGCCAGCAGGTCGGCGCCCCACAGCACCAGCGCGAGCTTGCCGAACTCGCTGGGCTGGATCTGGAAGGGGCCGCCGATGGAGATCCAGTTGGTGTTGCCGTTGACGGTCTGTCCGATGCCCGGCACCTGCACCAGGCACATCAGGAACACCGAGCCCAGCAGTATCGGGTAGGCCAGCGCGCGGTGCAGCCGCACCGGCATCCGCGCGGCCGCGTAGAGCAGCACCGAGCCGATCGCGACGGCCAGCAGCTGCTTGCGGAAGTAGAAGGTGGACGGCAGCCCGTAGCGCAGCGCCTGGATCATCGACGCCGAATAGACCATCACCAGGCCCAGCACCGTGATCAGCAGGCTGCCGCCGAGGATCACGTAATAGGCCGTCAGCGGCCGGTCCCAGGCCGCGCGCAGCCGGCCGGGCAGCCGGGCCGCTGCACGCAGCGCGCTGGGTGCCTGGGGCCGGCCGCCGGGGCGGCGGGCGGCGCCGCGGGGCGTCGAGCCGTGTGCCGTCATGCGTCCCCTCCGTCGGTGCGGTGCGCCGCGGCCCGCTGCTGCCGGGCCGCGGCGGCTAGTGCGCCGCGGTGTCCGGCGAGGCGGCGCGGACCGCGTCGGCGAACATGTCGCCGCGCTCGTTGTAGTTGCTGAACATGTCCATCGACGCGCACGCGGGCGCCAGCAGGACGGTGTCACCCGGTACGGCCAGCCGCCGCGCCTCGGCAACGGCCGCGGACATCGCCCCAGTGTCGGTCCGTTCCAGGTCCACCACCGGCACCTGCGGGGCGTGTCGCGCCAGGGCTTCGCGGATCAGCGCGCGGTCGGCGCCCATCAGCACCGCGGCGCGCAGCCGCGGCGCGGCGGCCCGCACCAGCTCGTCGAACTCCGCGCCCTTGGCGAGCCCGCCGGCGATCCACACCACGTGGTCGTACGCGGTCAGCGAGGCCTGGGCGGCGTGCGTGTTGGTCGCCTTGGAGTCGTCGACCCAGGTCACCCCGTCCTGCACCGCGACCTCGGCGATGCGGTGGGCGTCCGGCCGGAAGGCCCGCAGGCCGTCGCGGACGGCGCCGGGCGGCACCCCGTAGGCGCGGGCGAGCGCCGCGGCGGCCAGCGCGTTGGCGACGTTGTGCGGGGCGGACGGCTGGACGTCGGCGACCTCGGCGAGCTCCTGGGCCTTGGTGCGGCGGTCGGGCACGAACGCCCGGTCGACCAGCAGGCCCTCGACGACGCCCAGTTCCGACATGCGGGGGGCGCCCAGGGTGAAGCCGATCGCCCGGCAGCCCTCCTCGACGTCCGCCTCCTCCACCAGCTTCTCGGTGGCCGGGTCGGCGGCGTTGTAGACGCACGCGACCTGGTTGCCGTGGAAGATCCGGCCCTTGTCGGCCGCGTAGTCCTCCATCGAGCCGTGCCAGTCCAGGTGGTCGGGCGCCAGGTTGAGCACGGCCGCGCTGTGCGGCCGGATGCCGGGCGCCCAGTGCAGCTGGTAGCTGGACAGCTCGACGGCGAGGACGTCGTAGGGCTCGTCGCCGAGCACCGCGTCCAGCAGCGAGACGCCGATGTTGCCGACCGCCGCGGTGCGCAGGCCCGCCGCGGTGAGGATCGCGGCGAGCATGCGGGTGGTGGTGGTCTTGCCGTTGGTGCCGGTGACCGCGAGCCAGGGCGCGGCGTCCTCGCCGCGCAGCCGCCAGGCCAGCTCGACGTCGCCGATGACCTCGACGCCCGCGGCCGCGGCGGCCGTGAACAGCGGGCTGGACGGCTTCCAGCCGGGCGCGGTCACGACCAGCTCGGTGCCCTCCGGCAGGGTGTCCCCGTCGCCGAGGCGTACGGCGATGCCCAGCGCCTCCAGTTCGGCGGCCTCGGCCTGCTGCCGCTCCCCCGCGGTGCCGTTGACGACCGTGACGTGCGCGCCGAAGGAGTGCAGCGCCTTGGCCGCGGGCACCCCGGACACCCCGAGGCCGGCGACGGTGACCCGTACGCCCGCGAAGGCGGCGCCCGGGTGCGCGGGGGCAGCGGCGGTCATGAGGCGGCCACCCAGGCGGCGTAGAAGATGCCGAGGCCGACGGCCATGCACATGCCCTGGACGATCCAGAAGCGGACCACGACCAGGACCTCGCTCCAGCCCTTGAGCTCGAAGTGGTGCTGGAGCGGTGCCATGCGGAAGACGCGTTTGCCGGTCAGCCGGAAGGAGCCGACCTGGATGACCACCGACATGGTGATGAGCACGAACAGGCCGCCGAGGACGGCGAGCAGCAGCTCGGTGCGCGAGCAGATCGCCAGGCCCGCGAGCGCGCCGCCGAGCGCGAGGGAGCCGGTGTCGCCCATGAAGATCTTGGCCGGGGAGGTGTTCCACCACAGGAAGCCGAAGCACGCGCCCATCAAGGCGGCGGCCACCACCGCGAGGTCGAGCGGGTCGCGCACCTCGTAGCAGGCGCCGTTGGCGCTCACCTGGGCGCCGCACCACTGGCCGTACTGCCACACGCCGATGACGGTGTAGGCGGCGAAGGCCATCGTCGAGGCGCCGGTGGCCAGGCCGTCGAGGCCGTCGGTGAGGTTCACGCCGTTGGACATGGCCAGGATCATGAACAGCGCCCAGACCACGAAGATGACCGGGCCGATCGACCAGCCGAAGTCCGTGGTGAAGGACAGCTTGGTGGAGGCCGGGGTCTGGTTGCGGGAGTCCGCGAAGTTCAGCGAGAGCACCGCGAAGGCGACGCCGACGATGAGCTGGCCGGCCATCTTCGCCTTGGCGCGCAGGCCCAGGCTGCGCTGCTTGACGATCTTGATGTAGTCGTCGAGGAAGCCGACGACGCCGAGCCCGGTGGTCAGGAAGAGCACCAGCACACCGGACATGCTCGGCTTGTCGCCGGTGATGAGCTTGGTCGCGGCGTACGCGATGAGCGTGGCCAGGATGAAGGCGATACCGCCCATGGTGGGCGTGCCGCGCTTGCTGTGGTGCGCCTGCGGGCCGTCGTCGCGGATCATCTGGCCGTAGCCCTTGCGAGCGAGCAGCCGGATCAGCAGCGGGGTGCCGATCAGGGACAGGAAGAGGCCCAGCACCCCGGAGACGAGGATCTGCTTCATCGCGCGGCACCCTCGCCGGCTGCCGCTCCGCCCGGGACGTCCTCGGTCAGCGCCAGGGCGACGGCCTCCAGGCCGACCGACCTGGATGCCTTCACCAGCACGACGTCACCCGGCCGCAGCTCTGCGCGCAACAGGTCGATCGCCGCCTCTGCGTCGGACACGTGCACCGACTCCTCACCCCACGAACCCTCGTTATAGGCGCCCATCTGCAGCCACGCGGCTTCCTGACCGCCGACGCAGACGAGCTTGCTGACGTTGAGCCGGACGGCCAGCCGCCCCACCGCGTCGTGCTCGGCAAGCGCTTCTCCGCCCAGTTCGGCCATCTTTCCCAGCACCGCCCACGTCCGTCCCCCCCGGGCCTGCGCGGGCCTGCCCATCGCCGCGAGTGCGCGCAGGGCGGCCCGCATGGATTCGGGGTTCGCGTTGTAGGCGTCGTTGACGACCGTCACGCCGTCGGGGCGCTCGGTGACCTCCATCCGCCAGTGCGACAGTGACCCGGCTTCGGAGAGCGCGGTGGCGATCTCCCTTACGGGCATGCCGAGTTCACTGGCGACGGCGGCTGCGGCGAGCGCGTTCGACACGTGGTGCTCACCGTACAGGCGCAAGGTCACGTCGGCGCACCCGGTGGGGGCATGCAGTGTGAACACCGGCTGCCCGCGGTCGTTGAGGTGCACGTCGGAGGCCCTGACGTCGGCGTGCTCGCTCTCCCCGAAGAGCACGATCCGCGCCTTGGTCCGGTCGGCCATGGCCCGCACCAGAGGGTCGTCGGCGTTGAGGACGGCGACGCCTCCGGCGTGCTCGTCCGGCAGCGCCTCGACCATTTCGCCCTTGGCCTGGGCGATCTGCTCCTTTCCGCCGAACTCGCCGATGTGGGCGCTGCCGACGTTCAGCACGAGCCCGATCCGCGGCGGCGTCAGGCCGGTCAGGTAGGCGATGTGGCCGATGCCGCGGGCGCCCATCTCCAGCACCAGGTGCCGGGTGCTCTCGTCGGCTCTGAGGGCCGTCAGCGGCAGCCCGATCTCGTTGTTGAGCGACCCGGGGGTCCACACGGTCGGGCCGAGCCGTTGCAGGACCTGTGCGAGCAGGTCCTTGGTGCTGGTCTTGCCCGCGGAGCCGGTGAGCGCCACGACGGTGGCGCCCAGCCGTTCGATGACGTGCCGGGCCAGCGCGCCGAGCGCGGCCTGCACGTCGTCGACGACGATCGCGGGCACCCCCGGCGGGCGGGCCGCGAGCACCGCGACCGCGCCGGCGGCGACCGCGCCGGGCGCGAAGTCGTGGCCGTCGGCACGCTCGCCGGCGAAGGCCACGAACAGCGCCCCGGGCACCACCTCGCGGGAGTCGTGGACGACCGGCCCGGTCACCATGACCGCCTCGTCCGGTATGTCGTGCGTGGTCCCGCCGACGGCGCGTGCGACCTCGGCGAGGGAAAGGGGGATCACGATGCCTTCCGGTCCTTCTCGATCGCGGCGCGCAGCACCTCTCGGTCGTCGAACGGTCGCACCACGCCGGCGATGTCCTGGCCCTGCTCATGGCCCTTGCCGGCGACCAGCACGACGTCGCCCGGCTCGGCGCGGGCGACGGCGGCGGCCACCGCGGCGGCCCGGTCGGGCTCCACCAGGACGTGGCCGCGCTGCTCGGCGGGCACCTGCGCGGCCCCGGCGAGCATCGCGGTGAGGATCGCCAGCGGGTCCTCCGAACGCGGGTTGTCCGACGTCAGGACGGCGGTGTCGGCGAGCCGGGCCAGCGCGGCGCCCATCGGGGCGCGCTTGGTGGCGTCGCGGTCGCCGCCGCAGCCCAGGACGGCGTGGATACGGCCGCCGGTGGTGGTGCGCAGCGCGCGCAGCACGGACTCGACGGCGTCGGTCTTGTGCGCGTAGTCCACGACCGCCAGGTACGGCTGCCCGGCGTCCACCCGCTCCAGCCGGCCCGGCACCCCGGGCACCGCCGCGACGCCCTCGGCGGCGGTGTGCGGGTCCAGGCCCGCCGCGGCCAGCGCGGTGATCGCGGCCAGCGTGTTGGCGACGTTGAACGGGCCGGGCAGCGGGGAGGTCGCGGCGAAGCGCTCGCCCTTGGGCCCGACGACGGTGAAGCTGCTCGTCATCGGCCCGGCCTCGACGTCCTCGGCGCGCCAGTCGGCGTCCAGGCTGCCCTGCGCCGAGAACGTCACGAGCGGCACCCCGGCCTCGGCGACCAGCCGGCGGCCGTACTCGTCGTCCAGGTTGACCACCCCGAGCCGGCTGCGGCGCGGGGTGAACAGCTGCGCCTTGGCCTGGAAGTAGTCCTCCATGCCGGAGTGGAACTCCATGTGCTCCGGGCTGAGGTTGGTGAAGACGGCGACGTCGAAGAGCGCGCCGTCCACCCGGCCGAGCACCAGGGCGTGGCTGGAGACCTCCATGACGACCGAGGCGACCCCGCGCTCGCGCATCACCGCGAACAGCGCCTGGAGGTCGGTGGCCTCCGGGGTGGTGCGCTCGCTCTTGATGCGCTCGTCGCAGATCCGGGTCTCGACGGTGCCGATCAGTCCCGTCCCGCCGTGCGTCGCGGCCCGCAGGCCGCCCTCGACGAGGTAGGAGGTCGTGGTCTTGCCGGAGGTGCCGGTGACGCCGATGCGCAGCAGCGCCTCGCCGGGCTCGCCGTAGACGGCCGCGGCCAGCTCGCCCATCACCGCCCGGGGGTCGCCGACGGCCAGCACGGGCAGCGACGTGGCGGCGGCGCGCTCGACGCCCGCCGGGTCGGTCAGGACGGCCACGGCGCCGGCCGCCGCCGCCTGGGCGGCGAAGTCCGCGCCGTGGAAGCGGGCGCCGGGCAGCGCCGCGTACACGTCGCCGGGGCGGACCGCGCGCGAGTCGTGGGTGATCCCGGTGACCGCGGTGTCACCGCCGGGATCCGGCACTCCGAGCCGCCGGGCCAGGTCGGTCAGCGGGGTCGGGCGGATGCGCGACGGGCGCGGCGCGCCCGGCGGGGTGAGGGTGGTGGCTTGATCAGGGTTGGGCACGGCGGTGAGGTTACCGGCCCGGCCGGGCTGCGGGCCAAAACGGGCCGGGCGCGGCAGCCGCGGGTCGCGCGCGCCGCGCGGGGCGGCGCCGGGGTGGCCGTGGTCGGTGCCCGCCATGCTCACCGTCCCTTCGGGCCGGACGGCGACACCACGGGGGCGGCCGTCTCCGCCGGGTCGAAGTCGAGCGGGAGCTTGGGCGCGGGGGCGCCGGAGGGCGGCACCCGAAGGGTCTTGAGGGAGAACTCCATCACCTGCTTGAAGACCGGGCCGCAGATCGAGCCGCCGAAATAGCTGCCCTTGGTCGGGTTCTGGATGACGCAGGAGATCGTGACGCGCGGGTTGTCGGCCGGTGCGAAGCCCATGAAGGACGCGGTGTAGCCGTGGTACCTGCCGGTTTTCGGGTCCACCCGGTTGGCCGTACCCGTCTTGCCCGCCACCCGGTAGCCGTCGATCTTGGCCTTGGTGCCGGTGCCCTCCTCGCTGCCGACCACCGACTCCAGCATCTGCGAGAGCGTCGTCGCGGTCTTCGTGCTGACCACCCGGGTCTTCTCCGGCGCCGGGGACGGGACGAAGCGCCCGTCGGGGCCGGTGATGCCGCGGATGAGGCTGGGCTGGACGCGTACCCCGCCGTTGGCGATGGTCGCGTACACGGAGGTGGCCTGGAGGGCGTTGAGCGACAGGCCCTGGCCGAAGGGGATCGTGTACTGCTGCGAGGCGTTCCAGTCCTTGGGCTTGGCCAGGATGCCGGGGGTCTCGCCGGGGAAGCCGATGCCGCTGGGGTCGCCGATGCCGAACTTCTTCAGGTACGAGTAGAGCACCTGGTTGGCCTGCGCCTGGGTCTTGCCGAGCTGCCCGGTGGCCTCGATGGTGCCGATGTTGCTGGACTTGGCGAGCACGCCGTTGAGCGTCAGGTACCAGGTGCCGTGGTCGACGTCGTCGTGGAAGACCCGGTCGGCGCGCGGCAGCGTGCCGGGCACCACGACCCGGGTCTCGGGGGTGGCGGTGCCGGTGTCGATGATCGCCGCCATCGACATGAGCTTGCTGACGCTGCCCGGCTCGTACGCGTCCTGCATCGCGGCGTTGCCGAGCGCCTCGGGGTCGGCGTGCGTGAGGTCGCCCGGGTCGAAGCCGGGGGCGTCGGCCATCGCCAGCACCTCGCCGGTCCTGTTGTCCATGACGATGACGTAGCCGCGGTCCGCGTGCGACGCCGCGACCTGGGCGCTGATCGCGCTCTGGGCGGCCCACTGGATGTCCCGGTCGAGGGTCAGCCGGACGTTCGAGCCGGGCACCGCGGGCTGCTGCTGGACGCCCGCGGTCGGCACCTGGCGGCCGTTGGACTGGGCGTAGCGGATCTTGCCGTTCCGGCCCGCGAGCTGCTTGTCCAGCATCGACTCCAGGCCGCCGCCGCCCTTGCCCTGGCTGTTGACGAAGCCCAGCACGCCCGCGGCGAGGTCGCCGCCGGGATAGACGCGCTTGGTGTGCGGCTCGCTGAACACGCCCGCGAGCACGTTCGCGCCCGGCTGCTTCAGCGACTGCGCGGCCAGCGACTTCTTCAGGTCGGAGATCTGGCTCCACACCTGCGGCGTCTGCTGCCGCGCCAGCAGCTGGTAGCGGGAGTTCGGCGTCGACAGCTCGCGGGCGAGCGTGGTCGCGTCCACCCCGACGATCGGTGCGAGCAGCTCGGCCGCGCGGGTCGGGGCGTCCTTGGACTTCGCCTGCTCGGGCGTGAAGAGATAGGGGTCGGCGGTGATGTCGTAGGCGTCCACGGTCGCCGCGAGGGCGACGCCGTCCCGGTCGGTGATCGTGCCGCGGTCCGCCGTCACGTCGTGCGTGACCCAGCGGTTGACCGCGGCCTTCGCGGCGTACGCCGACGCGTCCAGGGCCTGCACCTGGAGGAGCCGCACGACGAAGATGCCCATCACGAGGGTGAGGGCGACCCCGACGAGCCGCAGCCGCGGCCGCGGCCGCCCCAGCCGCACGACCCCCGCGGGGCGGGTGCGCCGGGGGCCGGGGAGACCTTCCCGCCGCCTGGGCGGCTGCGGTTGCGCCTGCCCCTGCCGCTGCCTCGCCGGCGGGCGCGGTCCCGGGCGCGGGGGGCGCCCCTGCCCTTGCCCTGCGGGCCTGCTCATCGGACACCTCCGTGCCCCTGGGGGTACCTCCCAGGCGAAGCGCTGGGGGAGAACTGCGCGACCGGCCACGACGGCGGGAAGGCCGCGTCCGCCTCCGCGAGAGGCACCCCGGAGCGCAGAGGGGCGCGGTTGACCGGCATGCTCACCTCGTCGGGGTCGGGGTCGGGTTCGTGGTCGCCGGGCTCGGCGGCGCGCTGGACGGCGTACCCGGCGACGGTGTGGTGGTCGGGCTCGCCGGTGAGGCGCTGGGCTTCGGGGACGGAGGGGGCGGCGGGGCCGTCGCCCGCTCGGGGGTGCCGAGGACGGAGCCGTCGGGTCCGAGGAACGCCGGGTTGCCGCCCGGCACCATGCCGAGCCCCCGCGCCCGGTGCTCCAGGGAGCCGGGCGCCCCGTACTGGTCGACCTCCTGCTGGAGCTGCTGCTGCTCGTCCGTGTATCCCGTCGTCTCCTTCTCAAGCTTGTTGAGCTGGAAGGAGTCGCGGTTGACGGCGGCGTTCAGCAGCAGCAGCGCGATGAGGCCTCCGCCGAGCAGGGTCACGACGAGGATGACGAACGGGGTGCGCGCCGCGGTTGCGGTGCGGCCGCCGCCGGGCCTGCGGGCGGGGCGGGCAGCGCGGGCGGGGCTCATGACAGCTCCTCCCCGATGTGCTCCTCGCGGATCCGCTCGGCGGCGCGCAGCCGGGCGGGCGCGGCGCGGCGGTTCTCGGCGATCTCGTCCTCGGAGGGCAGTTCCGCGCCGCGGGTGAGGAGTTTCAGCCGTGGCTGGTACTGCTCGGGCACGATCGGCAGTCCCGGCGGGGCGGTGGTGCTCGCACCGGCCGCGAAGACCTGCTTGACGAGCCGGTCCTCCAGCGACTGGTAGGAGAGCACCGCGATCCGGCCGCCGACGGCGAGCGCGCCGACCGCGGCCGGCACCGCGCGTTCCAGGACCGACAGCTCGCCGTTGACCTCGATGCGCAGCGCCTGGAAGGTGCGCTTGGCGGGGTTGCCGCCGGTGCGCTTGGCGGCCTGCGGCAGCGCGTTCCTGATGAGCTCGACGAGCCGGGCGCTGGTGGTGAAGGGCTCGCGTTCGCGTTCCCGTACGACCGCGTCGACGATCTTGCGGGCGAACTTCTCCTCGCCGTAGGAGCGCAGGATGCGGACGAGTTCGCCGGGCGGGTAGGTGTTGAGGACCTCGGCGGCGCTGATCCCGGTGGTCTGGTCCATCCGCATGTCCAGCGGGGCGTCCTGCGCGTAGGCGAAGCCGCGGTCGGCCTCGTCGAGCTGCATGGAGGACACCCCGAGGTCGAACAGCACGCCCTGGACGCGCGCCACGTTCAGCGAGGAGAGGACGTCGGGGAGTTCGTCGTAGACGGCGTGCACGAGGGTGGCGCGGTCGCCGAAGGGTTCCAGGCGGCGGGCGGAGAGCTTGAGCGCCTCGGGGTCGCGGTCGAGGGCGACGAGCCGGGCGGAGGGGAAGGTGCCGAGCAGTGCCTCGCTGTGCCCGCCGAGCCCGAGGGTGGCGTCGACGACCACCGCGCCGGGTTCGGCGAGGGCCGGCGCGAGCAGGTCGAGGCAACGCCGCAGCATCACCGGGACGTGCCGCGGCTCGGTCGGCTGCGGGGGGGTGTCGCTCATGGAGGGGCCGGCCCTTCTCGGACGGTGCTGGCGCGCGGCCCGCCCTGGCGGCGGCGGCCGGCGGTCGGACGTAGAACCTGGTCCCCGCCCGCTCGGCAGAAACGTTCCCCTGGCACCGGGGAAGTGGTGCCAGCGAAACCGTGGAGCGGGAGGAGGCCGAGCCGTACGTCCGCGCGGGTGGTTCGCGGCGGGTGCGCGGAGGGCTGGGCCGCGCTCACAGTAATCCGGGCGGAACCTCCTGTGACAGAGCCGAAAAGGTGTCTTCCTGCGCCGCCAGGTACTCCGCCCACGCGGTGGCGGACCAGATCTCCACCCGGCTGTTGGCGCCGATGACCGCGCAGTCGCGCTCCAGCCCCGCGTACTCGCGCAGCGGCTGCGGCACGGTCACCCGGCCCTGCCGGTCGGGGACCTCGTCGTGCGCGCCGGCGAACAGCAGCCGCTGGTAGTCGCGCGCGGTCTTGGACGTCAGGGCCGTCAGCGGCGCGGCGGCGAGCTGCGCGGTGGCGGCGCGGAAGCCCTCCAGGGGCCAAACGCACAGGCAGCGCTCCTGCCCGCGGGTGATGACGAGGCCGTCGGCGAGGGGTTCGCGGAAGCGGGCGGGCAGCACCAGGCGGTGCTTGTCGTCCAGCCGTGGGGTGTACGTCCCGAGGAACATCGGGACCATCGCACCTCCCGCAGACGCCGCCGTGCGGCCGTGCGTCCCGCGCTTCCGATGTCCGCGGCGGCCGCCGGCCCCGTACCGGCCGCCTCGGCGTCCGACGACGTCCGGGGCAGCCCTCCAAGCACCACTTCGCTCCACTTTACTCCACCATGCCCCACGGTCAACGGTGGCCGGGCGCGGGCGCGTCACCCTGTCGAGCGATCCCCGCACGCACCGCACAACCCGTGTGGGTTACGTCACACACCGCTGGAATGGCTGCATATTCGGCTGATTCGTACGAACCCAGGAGGGGTGCGGACGGGGTCCGGGCCTTACCGTCGAGGCATGTCGATATCTCCTGGATCTTCCGGACCCTCCGCATCCCACGGCCCGGCCGCCGGCTCGGCCTCCGCCACCGCCTCGGTCACCGACCGGCTCGTCCAGGCCAACACGGATTACGCCGCCGCCTTCACCGACCCCGGCATGGACGCCCGCCCGGTGCTCCAGGTGGCTGTGGTGGCGTGCATGGACGCCCGTCTCGACCTGCACAAGGCGCTCGGTCTCGCACTGGGCGACTGTCACACCATCCGCAACGCCGGGGGCGTCGTCACCGACGACACCATCCGCTCGCTGGCCATCAGCCAGCGCGCCCTCGGCACCCGCTCCGTGGTGCTGATCCACCACACCGGCTGCGGCATGGAGACCATCACCGAGGACTTCCGCACCGAACTGGAGGCCGAGGTCGGCCAGCGTCCGACCTGGTCGGTGGAGGCGTTCACCGACGCCGACCAGGACGTGCGGCAGTCGATGGCGCGGGTGCGGACCTCACCGTTCCTGCCGCACACCGACGACGTGCGGGGCTTCGTCTTCGACGTGCACACGGGCCGGCTGCGGGAAATCACGAATTAATAACGGCAGGCGAGTGACGAGGGCTGCCGCGTAAGGGAAGAATGCAACAGTGCGGTTCCGTCCCGCCGTTCGGACGGCGGGGCGGCGCGCACGATGGGGAGGGCCGGTCCAGGGATGACCGTGTCCCGCGGAACATGGCCTAGGAGCACCGGGTGACCACCTTTGACGCACGCGCAAGCCTCAGCGACCTGAGCACGACGGCCGACCGGGTACGCCGCAGCGTGGAGCACGTGATCGAGGGCAAGCCGGAGGTCGTGAGGATCGCGCTGACCGTCCTGCTCGCCGAGGGGCATCTGCTCATCGAGGACGTGCCGGGTGTCGGCAAGACCATGCTGTCCAAGGCCCTGGCCCGCTCCATCGACTGCTCGGTGCGGCGCATCCAGTTCACCCCGGACCTGCTGCCGTCCGACATCACCGGCGTGAGCGTCTTCGACCAGCAGCAGCGCGACTTCGAGTTCAAGCCCGGCGCGATCTTCGCCCAGATCGTGGTCGGCGACGAGATCAACCGCGCCTCGCCCAAGACCCAGTCCGCGCTGCTGGAGTCGATGGAGGAGGGCCAGGTCACCGTCGACGGCACCTCCTACGAACTGCCCAGCCCCTTCATGGTCATCGCCACCCAGAACCCGGTGGAGATGGAGGGCACCTACCCGCTCCCCGAGGCGCAGCGCGACCGCTTCATGGCCCGAGTCTCGGTCGGCTACCCCAGCCCCGAGGCCGAGCTGAAGATGCTGGACGTGCACGGCGGTGTCTCGCCGCTCGACGACCTCCAGCCGGTCGCGCACGCGCACGAGATCGTCAAGCTCGTCGAGGCCGTCCGCCAGGTGCACGTCGCCGACCCGGTGCGCCGCTACGCGGTGGCGCTCGTCGGCGCCACCCGCGAGCACCCGGACCTGCGGCTCGGCGCCTCACCGCGCGCCACGCTGCACCTCGTCCGCGCGGCGCGGGCCTCCGCGGCCCTGGACGGGCGGGAGTTCGTGCTGCCCGACGACGTGCAGGCGCTGGCCGCGCCGGTGCTCGCGCACCGGCTGCTGCCGACCGCGCAGGCGCAGCTGAACCGGCGCACCCCCGAACAGGTCGTCGCCGAGATCCTGCAGCGCGTCCCGGTGCCCGACCCGTCGGCGGGCCGCCGTCCCGGCATGCCGGGTGCCCGGGGGCTGTGATGGCCTCCCAGGTCCCCGCGGCGCCGCCCGCGCCACCGGCCCAGCCGCCGCGCACCGGCGGCTTCCGCACCGCGCTCGGCGGGCTCACCACCCGCGGCCGCTCCTTCGTGGCCGCGGGTGTCGCCGCCGCGATATGCGCCTACGTGCTCGGCCAGCCCGACCTGCTGCGGGTCGGGCTGCTGCTCGCGGTGCTGCCGCTGGTGTGCGTCGCGGTGCTCTACCGCACCCGCTACCGGGTGGCCGGCAGCCGCCGGCTGTCGCCGTCCCGGGTGCCCGCGATGTCCGAGGCGCGGGTGCACCTGCGCGTCGACAACGTCTCCCGCGTCCCCACCGGGCTGCTGATGCTCCAGGACCGGGTGCCGTACGTCCTGGGCCCGCGCCCGCGCTTCGTCCTGGACCGGGTCGAGCCCGGCGGGCACCGCGAGGTGTCCTACCGGGTGCGCTCCGACCTGCGCGGCCGCTACCCGCTGGGCCCGCTCCAGCTGCGGCTGAGCGACCCGTTCGGGATGTGCGAGCTGACCCGCTCCTTCAGCGCGTACGACACCCTCACCGTGGTGCCCAAGGTCGAGCCGCTGCCGCCGGTCCGGCTCACCGGCCAGGCCAACGGCTACGGCGAGAGCCGCACCCGGGCGCTGGCCTTCGCCGGTGAGGACGACGTCATCCCGCGCGGCTACCGGCACGGCGACGACCTGCGCCGGGTGCACTGGCGCTCCACCGCCCGCTACGGCGAGCTGATGGTGCGCCGCGAGGAGCAGCCGCACCGGGCCCGCTGCACCGTGCTGCTCGACACCCGCGAGTGGGCCTACTTCGGTTCCGGCCCCGACTCGGCCTTCGAGTGGGCGGTGTCGGCCGCCGCGTCGGTGTCCACCCACATGCTGGAGCGCGGCTACGCGGTCCGGCTGCTCACCGACACCGGCACCAGCGTCCCCGGCCCCGAGGGCACCGGCGGCTTCGCGGGCGACTCCTCGGACATGGCGGGCGTCCTGCTGGACACCCTCGCGGTGGTCGGCCACTCCGACGGCCGGACGCTGTCGGCCGCCTACGAGGCGCTGCGCACGGCGAGCGAGGGCCTCATCGTGGCCCTGCTGGGCGACATGGACGAGGAGCACGCGACGAGCGTGGCCCGGCTGCGGCAGCGCGCCGGCGGCGCGGTCGCCTTCGTCCTGGACAGCGACGACTGGGTGGCCACCGACGCCACCGGCCGGATGGTTGCGGTGACCGACGCCACCGCTGTGCCGCAGGCCCCGGAGGGGACGCGGGCCGCGGTGCGGCTGCTGCGCGAGGCGGGCTGGACGGTCGTGGAGGTCAGGGCGGGCGACTCGCTGCCGGAGCTGTGGCAGCAGGCGGACCGCTACCGGTCGGGGGAGAACGCCCCCGGGCCGCAGCACGAGGCGGGGGCGACACGATGAGCGGACGCGCACGGCTGACGATCTTCGCCGCGCTGGCGTCACTGATGGCGGCGTCGGCGCTGCTGCCGCTGGCCAGCCCGCGCGGCTGGTTCGTGAAGGCCGCCTTCTGCGTCGCCTTCCAGGCCGCGGTCGGCGCCGGGGCCCGCCGGATCCCGCTGGCCAGACCGCTGACGGTACTGGCGCAGGCGGTGGTGTCGCTGATCGTGCTGACGGTCATGTTCACCCCGCACCAGGCGCTCGGCGGCGTCCTGCCCGGACCGCAGGCCTTCCAGCAGTTCGGCCAGCTGGTGCAGGACGGCATGACCGACGTCACCAACTTCGCGATCCCCGCGCCCGTCACCCCCGGTATCAAGTTCCTGCTGGTTGGCGGCGTGCTGGTGATCGCGCTCGCGGTCGACGCCATCGCGGTCACGTACAACAGCGCGGCCCCGGCCGGGCTGCCGCTGCTGGCCCTCTACGCGGTCGCCGCGGGTCTGGAGGACGGCAGCAGCCAGTGGGTGTACTTCCTGGTCGCCTCCATGGGCTACCTGCTCCTGCTCCTCGCCGAGGGCCGCGACCGGCTCTCCCGCTGGGGCCGGGTCTTCGGCGGCGCACCGCGGCCGGGCTCCTGGTCCGGACCGGCGGGCACGGCGGGCGGCGGCGCGCCGCTCGCCCCGGTGCGCACCGGGCGACGGATCGGCGTGATGGCACTGGGCATCGCGCTGGTGCTCCCGGCGGCCCTGCCCTCGCTGGGCAGCGGTGTGCTGGACGGCACCGGCGGAGGCGGTGGCGGCGACGGGCTCGGCACGGGCAACGGCACCTCCACCTCGGTGCGGCCCGAGGTCGCGCTCCAGGACTACCTCAACCAGCCCGACAACCGCGAGGTGATGACCTACCGCACCAACTCCGGCGACGCCCAGGGCATGTACCTGCGGATCGTCGCCCTCGACCGCTTCGACGGCACGAGCTGGTCGGCGTCCAAGGACGAGAAGCTCGAGATCCCCGACCCGCTGCCCGCCCCGCAGGGCCTCGCCTCCGACGTCCCCTCCACCACCGTCGACACCACGGTGACGGTGGACCAGAACTACGCGCAGGGCTGGCTGCCCATGCCCTACCCGGCCACCCGGGTACAGGCCGAGGGCAACTGGCGGTACGAACCCGAGGGCCGGATGGTCATCGGCGAGGACCGGCAGACCACCGCGGGCATCCGCTACCAGGTCTCCAGCCTCCAGGTGGACCCCACCGCCGCGCAGCTGGAGGCCGCGCCCCCGGCCACCGGGGACATCGCCGACCACTACGAGCAGGTGCCCGGCTCGCTGCCGAAGATCGTCGCGCAGACCGCCGAGCAGGTCACGCGGGGCGCGACCGACGACTACCAGCGGGCGCTGGACCTCCAGGAGTACTTCACCTCCGGGCAGTTCGTCTACGACACCCAGGCGAAGTCCGGCACCGGCGTCGACGCCATCGCGCGCTTCCTCCAGACCAAGAAGGGCTTCTGCATCCACTTCGCCTTCACCATGGCGGCGATGGCCCGCACCCTGCACATCCCGGCGCGCGTCGCCGTCGGCTTCACCCCCGGCTCGATGACCGCCAACGGCTCCATGTCGGTCGGCATCAAGGACGCCCACGCCTGGCCCGAGCTGTACTTCGAGGGCATCGGCTGGACCCGCTTCGAGCCCACCCCCTACCGCGGCACCGTGCCCGACTACACGCTGCCGACCAGCCCCAGCAACGGCGGCGAGACCGCCGACCCCGGGCAGCACGGCCAGGGCAACACCGCTCAGCCGCAGCCGACCGCCTCCACCGAGTGCGCCGACCACACCGGCTCCGGCGCGAGCTGCGCCCCCGCGGCCGCCGCCGGCAGCGGCGGCTCGGGCGGCAGCTCCGACGCCTTCCGCTACGCCGGGCTCGCCCTGCTCGTCCTGCTGCTGCTCGCCGTGCCGACGCTGCCGATGCTGTGGCGCGGCCGGCTGCGCGCCCGGCGCCTCGGCGGCGGCCGCGAGACCCGGGAGGAGTACGGCGGGCCCGTCCTCGCCGCCTGGCACGAGGTGCTCGACACCGGGTGGGACTACGGCATCGCGCCGGACGAGTCCGAGACACCCCGCCGGGCGATGGCCCGGCTCGTCACCGAGGGCGGACTGAGCGGCTCCGCTGCGGAGGGCGCGACCCGGCTGGCCACCGCGGTGGAGCGGACCCTGTACGCGCCGCAGGCGCCGCCCGCCGCCGGGCTCGCCGCGGACGTCCACGCGGTACGGGCCGGGCTGCACGCGGCGGCCGGGCGGGGCGGGCGCTTCCGGGCGCGCTTCCTGCCGCGCTCCTTCGCACGCGTCCTGTGGCGAGCCTCCGCGCACAGCGCGGCCCTCTCCGCCCGCGTCTCCGCGACGGCCGACCGTCTGACGGCCCCCATCCGCCGCCGCTTGCCCCGCGGGGCGGGCTGAGGTTCCGCGCTGCGGCGCGGGGCGAGGTTTCGCGCTGCCGTGCCGGGTACGCCAGGGGCGCGGGGCGAGCGTCTCGCGTTGCCGCGCCGGGCGAGCGTTTTTAGGGGCGCGTGGGGGCACCTCCCAGGCGGAGCCTGGGGGAGAACTGCGCGCTCAGCCCCCACCGGGGCGCGGGTCGTCACCGACCCAAAGGGTCTCTTCGGTCCGATCCGGACCACCGGCCGGTGGGGGCGGGCCGCGCAGTTCCCCGCGCCCCTTCAGGGCGCCCTGCGGCGCAACCGCACCCCCGAAAACGCTCGCCCGGCGGCGCCGGGAGCGGCCCCACTCAGCGAAAAGCCCCGCCGGGGATTGCGGGCCCGGCGGGGCGGAAGTCAGATCGCGGGGGGCTAGCGCTGGCCGCCCTGCTGTTCGTCGCGGCGGCGCTGCCACCGCTCCTCGATGCGGTCCATGACCGTACCGCGACGCGGCTCGCGCCGCCCGAGGCGGCCTCGGCGGCCGCCGGGGCCGAGCGGCGGCGGGGGCTGGTCCAGTGGCCTGGCCGCCTTGCGCCAGCCGGTCACCGCGAGCACCGCGAAGACCAGCATCACGACGAAGCCGGCCACACCGAGCACGGTCTGCTTGGCGATCATGCCGCCCATGAGAAGCGCGACGCCGACCAGGAAGCCCGCGACCGACAGGTACACGCGGCGCCGGGTGAAGGTGCGCAGCCCGGTACCTTCGAGCGCCGACGCGAACTTCGGATCTTCGGCGTACAGCGCTCGCTCCATCTGCTCGAGCATGCGCTGCTCGTGCTCCGAGAGCGGCACGGAGACCTCCTCTTCGACGGCCGCGGAAGCGACCGGTCCGACCCTTTCAGGATAGGCAGGGAATCGCGCCCGTGACACCCGCCCCTGTGCGCCAATCCGACGGGTCCTTCATTCCCCGTCCGCTGCCGCGTCATGCCAGCATACGGTGAGGAAACGCGCCATGGGCGGGGCTGTGACCGACTCCCGGTGTGCCGTCCCGCACCCGGTGGCGGGCCGGGCCCCTTGGGGGCGCCGGGCGGGGACCGTCAGGCGCGCTCGGCGAGGACGTGCAGCTGGGTCGCGACGGCGTGGAAGCCGGGGTCCTCGGCCGCGGCGAGCTCCAGCCGCAGCAGCGCCTCGACGGCGCCCGGCTCGGTGTCGACGAGCACGCCGGGGACGAGGTCGGCGAAGATCCGCACTCCGTGCACGGAGGCGGTGCGCAGCCCGGCGTCGGTGACCAGCCGGGCCAGCTCCTGGGCGGTGAAGCGGCGGGGCAGGGAGTCGCCGTCGCCCCAGCGGCCGTCCGGGTCGCCGAGGGCGTGCTGGGCCTCGGCGAAGTGCCCGGCGAGCGCGCGCGCCAGGACGGCCCCGCCGCGGCCGGCGGCGAGCAGGCTGAGCGCGCCGCCGGGGCGCACCGCGGCGGCGACGTGGCGGACGCCCTCGGCCGGGTCGTCGACGTATTCGAGCACTCCGTGGCACAGGACCATGTCGTAGCCGTCGGGGGTGACGACGTCGGGCAGGCCCTGGGCGTCGCCCTGGACGCCGCTGACCCGGTCGGTGACGCCCGCTTCCGCGGCGCGCCGCTCCAGCGCGAACAGCGCGTCGGGGCTCGGGTCGACGACGGTGACCCGGTGGCCGAGGCGGGCCACCGGCACCGCGAAGTTGCCCGTGCCGCCGCCGGTGTCCAGGACGTCCAGGACGGGGCTGTCCGCGGCCTTGGCGCGCCGGTCGAGCGCCTCGCGCAGCACCTCCCAGACCACGGCGGTGCGCAGGGCGGCTCGGGGGCGCATCGGGTCCACCCCTGCTTGACGGGACATGGCGGACGGCTCCTTGCGGCGCGGGCGACGGTGGCGTTGGCGGCCCAGGCGACGTTGGCGATCTAGGCCTGCGCCCCCCACTGTAGGCCCTGCCCGCCGCCTGTCGCGGGCCGCGCGCTGGTCACTCCGCCATGGGCGGCGCCGGTGATCCGACGGGCGGGGCGGAGCCGTCCAGCGCGGGGCGCAGCAGCAGCATGCGCTCCACCAGGCGCAGGAACATCGTCACGGCACGGACCAGGTCGTCGGCCTCGCGCGGTCCGGCCGCGGTGGCTATGCCGGCCTCGGCGCGGGCCCTGCGGTCGGCGCCGGCGGCGAAGAGGGCGCTCCACTCGGACAGCTCGGGGGCGATCTCCGGGAGCACCTCCCACACGCTGCGGATCCGGCGGCGGCGGCGCGGGCTGTCCTCGGGGCGGCCGCGGGCGGCGAGCACCGCGGCGGCGGTGCGCAGGGCGGCGAGGTGGGCGGTGGCGTACCGCTCGTGGGGGGCGTCGAGCCCGGCGGCCTCGGTGAGGCCGAGGTGGGCCTGGGTGAGGAGGTCGAGTGCTGCGGGTGATGCGGTGGCGCGACGCAGCACAGGGTGGACGTCGCTGACCGGAAGTGCCATGGCGAGCCTCACTTTCTCCGTACGTGTGTCCGTACGCCCCATAGTGGGGCCCACCACTGACAATGCGTGTTGACCTGCGGATATCGCCGCCCGCGGGCCGATTTTTAGGGGTGTTTCCGGCAAGATCGCCCCACGCCGCCCCCACCGCTGAGGGCAGAATCGGGCCATGACCACCGCACGACGCCAGGCCACCCGCCGCAAGCTCTACGCGGCGGCCGTCACGCTCATCGCCGAGCAGGGCTTCTCCGCCACGACGGTCGACGAGATCGCCGAGCGCGCGGGAGTGGCGAAGGGCACCGTCTACTACAACTTCGCGAGCAAGAACGACCTGTTCGAAGAGCTGCTGCGGGACGGCGTGGAGCGGCTGCGGGACGCGCTGCGGCAGGCGGCGTCGGCGGCGCGGGCACACGGCGGCAGCGGGGTGGACGCGCTGGACGCGATGATCCTCGCCGGGCTGACCTTCATCGTCCGCCACCCGTCCTTCACGCAGCTGTACGTGGCCGAGCTGTGGCGCACCAACAGGGCCTGGCAGGACACGCTGACGCTGGTGCGCACCGAGGCGGTGTCGGTCGTCGAGGAGGTGCTGGCCGCGGCGGTCGCGGACGGCGAGCTGAGCGACGAGATCGACGTGCCGCTCACGGCGTCCGCGCTGTTCGGCATGGTGCTGGTGGCGGCGCTGGACTGGCAGGCCTTCCAGCCCGAGCGCAGCGTCGAGGACGTGCACGCGGCGCTGTCGCGGCTGTTGCAGGGCCGGGTCGGCGGCGTGCTGGGCGGGCCGTCCCGCCGTTCGTGACGTCCGCCGGGCCCGCGGACGCGGGGCCCGCGTCCGCGCGGTGCACTGTCCCGGCCCGGTCCGGTCCCCCCGGTGCGGACCGGGCCGGGGCAGCGCCCCCCATGACAACCCCCGTTGCCGGCGGGCTCCCGTTCCTACCGCCGCCCCGTGTCGGCGGTGTGTCCGGGGTGCCTGCCCGCGCACCACTCTTCCGGTTCGCGCGGTCCGCGCCATCCGTACGGATACTCATACGCGCGCCTAGGTAGCCGTACTCAGATCCGCCGCAGGCGCGCCGCGGACCGGGACTTTTCCGTCGTCGCGGGCCGGTTCCGGCCAACTCCGGGCGGGCGGCCGGCCGGTCTGGCTACAGTCCCGGTCATGTCCGCACTTCCGCTGATCTTCACCAGCGGCTGGGCGAGCGGGATCAACGCCTATGCCGTGGTCCTGCTGCTCGGCCTGATGGGTGCCACCGGGGCCACCGACGAGGTGCCGCTGTCGCTGCAGCGCACCGATGTGCTGGTGGTCGCCGCCCTGCTGTTCCTGTGCGAGGCGGTGGCGGACAAGATTCCGTACCTGGACACGGTGTGGGACGTGGTGCACACCGTGATCCGGCCGGTCGCGGGCGCGGTGGTGGCCGCGCTCCTGGCGGGGCACGACGGTTCGCTGCCGCAGCTGGCGGCGGCCGCGGTGGGCGGGTCGACGGCGCTGCTGACGCATCTGGTCAAGACCGGCACCCGGATGGCGATCAACACCTCGCCGGAGCCGGTGAGCAACATCGTGCTGAGCCTGACCGAGGACCTGGGCGTCGCGGCCCTGGTGGTCTTCGCCCTCTTCCACCCGGTGGCGGCGGCGCTCCTGGCGGCCGTCCTGCTGGCCGCGGGCGTCGCCACGGTGATCTTCCTCTTCTCCCGCATCCGGCGCTACTGGCGGCGCCGCAAGGAGCTGCGGGCGGCCCGCCGCAACGGGACCCCGGCTCCGGCCTGAGCGCACACCCGCCGCTACAGTCCACGGCATGGCACGGATTGCGGTGATCGGCGCGGGTATGGCGTCACTGGCGGCGGCGGCACGGCTGGCGGTCGGCGGCCACCGGGTGGTGGTGCTGGAGCGCACCGGCGGCTACGGCGGCGCGGTGGGGCGGCTGGCGCGCGAGGGTTTCGCCTTCGACACCGGGCCCGGCCTGCTGACGCTGCCCGCGGTCTACCGCGACCTGTTCGTCAAGACCGGCAAGGCCGCGCTGGAGGACGTCGTGGGCCTGGCCGAGGTGGATCCGGCGGCCCGTCATGTCTTCGCCGACGGCACGGAGGTGACGCTGCCGAACGCCTCGCGGTCGGGCACCGTCGCGGCGCTGGACGCCGTCTGCGGGCCGGGCAGCGGCGAACGCTGGGCCGACCTGCTGGTCCGGGGGCGCGAGACGTGGGAGGTGATGCGGCGGCCGATGCTGGAGGAGGCGCTGCCGGCCGACCCGCAGGTCTTCGCGCGCGACCCGTATCCGGTGCTCAGGCGCGGTTTCGGGCCGGGCCGGGGCAAGCCGTCGCTGGCCCGGGTCGCCGCCGCCGAGCTGCGCGACCCGCGGCTGGTGGCGCTGCTGGAGAGCCATCTGCTGGCGCAGGGTGTCGATCCGCGCGAGGGCCCGGCCTCCGCGGCGGTGCTGCCCTACCTGGAGGCGACCTTCGGCGTCTGGTACGTCCGCGGGGGGCTGCGGGCGCTGGCCGACGCGGTGTACGAGCGCTGCCGCGAGCGGCGGGTGGAATTCCGCTTCGACGCGTCCGTGGCCGGGCTGCTCGTCGCGGACGGGCGCGCGGCCGGGGTGCGGCTGGCCGACGGGAGCGAGGTGCCGGCCGACATCGTGGTGGCCGGGGCGCCGCTGCCCGCACTGGCAGCCGCGGGCGGTGCGGCGGGCACACCGTGGCCCTTCACCGGGCCGCGCGGCGAGTCCGGGCGTTTCTCCGTCCACCTGGCGCTGCGCGGCTCGCGCCCGCAAGGGTGCGCGCACCGCACAGTGGTGCACGCGGCGGACCGCAAGGGCGCGCTGGACTGGCTCTTCGCCCGCCGCCCCGCGCCGCTGCCGGCTCCCGGCGCCCTGACCGTGACCGTGCTGCGGCCCGACGACCCGGCGACCCGGCCGGACGGCGGGCACGAGGCGGTGACGCTGACCGCGCCGGTGCCCGTGCACGGTGCGCCGGGCGCGCCGCGGGCGATGGACTGGAACGCGCCGGGGGCCGCGGACGGCTTCGCGGAGCTGCTGGTGGGCGCCGCCGAGGCCGCCGTGCCGGGGCTGCGCGCGCGCGAGCTGTGGCGGGAGGTGCGCACCCCGGCGGACGTCGAGCGGGAGACCGGCGCCGCGGGCGGGGCGGTGCCGGGGCCGTCGCTGGCCGGGGCGGGCGGGATGCTGCTGCGGGCGGCGAACCGGGCTCCGCTGCCGGGTTTGTACGCGGTCGGCGGCTGGGCGCATCCGGGCGGCGGGCTGCCGCACGCGGGCATGTCGGCGGCGATCACCGCGGATCTGGTGGCGGGCGGGCCGGGCGGCAGCCGCTGACCGGCGGGGCCGCGGGTGCCGCGGACGCGTCGCGGCGCGGGCTGCCGACGGCGTGGCATCTGACCGCTCCGCAAGATCGTTAATCGGGTGGTCGCCCGAATTCAACTGATCGAGGGGTTGTGGCCGTAGGCCTCCCGGCGCGACGGGCTGATCACTTAGCGTGATCACAGGCTCTGTGATCGCCGAGCGGGAGGCCCTTCCGACATGTCCCAGCCCTTCGAACTCCCGGATTTCTACGTCCCGTATCCGGCCCGCCTCAACCCCCACCTGGAGCGGGCCCGCGCGCACACCAAGGAGTGGGCGCGCGGCATGGGCATGCTCGAAGGATCCGGCATCTGGGAGGAGTCGGATCTCGACGCGCACGACTACGCGCTCCTGTGCGCGTACACCCACCCGGACGCCTCAGGACCGGAACTGGACCTGGTGACCGACTGGTACGTGTGGGTGTTCTTCTTCGACGACCACTTCCTGGACGTCTTCAAGCGCACGCGCGACATGACGGGCGCGAAGGCCTACCTGGACCGGCTGCCGGACTTCATGCCGCTCGACCCCGGCGAGGCGGTCCCCGAGCCCGCCAACCAGGTGGAGGCGGGGCTCGCGGACCTGTGGGCGCGCACCGTCCCGGCGATGTCGGACGACTGGCGGCGGCGCTTCCGGCAGAGCACGCAGTTCCTGCTGGAGGAGTCGCTGTGGGAGCTGGACAACATCAGCGCGGGCCGGGTCTCCAACCCCATCGAGTACATCGAGATGCGCCGCAAGGTGGGCGGCGCGCCCTGGTCGGCGAATCTCGTGGAGCACGCGGCCGCCGCCGAGGTGCCCGCGGTGATCGCCGCGAGCCGCCCGCTGCGGGTGCTGCGCGACACCTTCGCCGACGGCGTCCACCTGCGCAACGACCTGTTCTCCTACCAGCGCGAGACCGAGCAGGAAGGCGAGCTGGCCAACGCGGTGCTGGTGCTGGAGCGCTTCCTCGGCATCGCCCCGCAGGAGGCCGCCGAGCTGGTCAACGAGCTGCTGACGTCCCGCCTCCAGCAGTTCGAGCACACCGCCCTCACCGAGGTCGGCCCGCTCGCCGACCAGTACGGTCTGGGCCCGGCCGAGCGGCGCGACGTGCTCGCGTACGTCAAGGGCCTCCAGGACTGGCAGTCCGGCGGCCACGAGTGGCACATGCGCTCCAGCCGCTACATGAACGGCGCCGGGGAGGGCGCCGCGGGCGCGGTCGACGGCCCGGCGGCGTCCGGGGGCCTCGGCGGACTCGGCGGACCGACAGGACTGGGCACGACGGGGCTGGGCACGACGGCGGCGGGGGTGCTCGGCTCGCTCGCGGCGACGATGCCGCAGCGCCTGCGTTCCTTCGGGCACGTCCCCTTCCAGCGGGTGGCCCCCGTGCCGCCGCCGGACATCCCGATGCCCTTCGCGCTGCGGCTGAGCCCGCATCTGGACGCCGCCCGCGAGCACTGCGCCACCTGGTGCGAGCGGATGGGGCTGCTCGGCCCGGAGCCCGGCGTCCCGGTGCCGGGCGGGGTGTGGGACGCGGACAAGCTCGCCGACTTCGACCTGGCCCTGTGCGCCGCCGGGATCCACCCGGAGGCGACGGAGGAGGCGCTGGATCTGGCGACCCAGTGGCTGGCGTGGGGCACCTACGCCGACGACTACTACGCCCGCGTCTTCGGCCGCACCGGCGACCTGCTCGCCGCCCGGCTCACCACCGACCGGATGCGGCTGTTCATGCCGCTGGACGCCGGGCTGGTCCCGCCGCCGCTCACCGCGCTGGAACGCGGCCTCGCCGACCTGTGGCGCCGTACGGCGGCCCCGATGGACCGCGCGGCCCGCTGTGAATTCCGCACCGCGGTCGAGGACATGACGGCGAGCTGGCTGTGGGAGCTGGGCAATCTGCGGCAGAACCGGATCCCCGACCCGGTCGACTACATCGAGATGCGCCGCGCGAGCTTCGGCTCCGGCCTGACGACGGCCCTGACCCGGATCGGCCACGGCGCCGGGCTCTCCCCCGAGATCCGGCGCTCGCGGCCCGTGCAGGCGGCGGAATCGGCGGCGGCGGACTTCGGGTGCCTGGTCAACGACGTGTTCTCGTACCGCAAGGAGATCCAGTTCGAGGGAGACATCCACAACGCGGTGCTGGTCGTGGAGAAGTTCCTGGACTGCGGGCCCGCGGAGGCCGTGCGGGTGGTGGGCGCCCTGCTGGCGGCCCGGCTGGCGGAGTTCCAGCACGTCACCGAGACCCAGCTGCCCGCCCTCTACGAGGAGTTCGCGCTCGGCCCGGAGGCGCGGGAGGCGCTCGACGGCCATGTGCGGCAGTTGCGGGACTGGATGGCCGGGGTGCTGCACTGGCACCGCGAGTGCCGCCGTTACGACGAGGAGTCGCTGCTGCGCCACTTCCCGGCGGCAGCCGCCGCGGCCGCCGCCCCTCCCCCGGCCCGGCCCTGGCGCGTCCCCGCCGGGATCGGCACCGCGGCGGCCCGTCTGCCCGCGCTGCTGGGCGGCGCGGAACGGTAGCGGACCGGCCCGGCAGCGGTGTCAGTAGCGGTAGGGGTCGTACGGGTCCGAGTGCTGCGGCTGGTGGGGCGGGGCCGCCTGCTGCTCGCCGTAGGGCTGCTGCTGGGGGATGTACGGCTGCTGCTCCGCCTGCGGGTACTGCTCCTGGTAGGGGTAGCCGTAGCCGTACGGGTCGGCGGGCGGCGGGGGCTGTGGTGTCCAGTCGCCGGTGGTGTGCGGGAAGTCCCCGTAACCGGCGGCGGGCTGCTGCGGGTAGCCCTGCCCGTAGTCGCCGTAGTCGTGGCCCTGCTGCTGCGCCGGGCCCTGGTCGTAGCCGTAGCCGCCGGGGCCGGGGGGCTGCTCGGGGTAGCCGTGCGCGGCGGCCGCGGCCTGGTCGCCGCCCCAGCCGTAGCCGTCCGGGGTCGCGCCCTGCCCGTCGCCGTAGCCGTACGAGGCCGCCGCCGGCTCGGGCTGCGGGGGCGGGGCCCAGCCGGCGCCCTGGCCGGTGTCGTCGCCGTAGCCGTAGCCGCGCGTCGCGTACGGGTCGGCGGTGTAGCCGGGCTGGTTGCCGTAGAGCGGGTATTCGCCGCTGTCCTCGTGCAGCGGCATCGGCTGGTAGACGTCCTCCCGCGCGCTGCCCGGGTCGGCGATCTGCTCGGGGCCGCCCTCGACGGGCACCTGGCCGGTGTCCCCGAAGCCGTCCTCCTCGACCGGGCCGACCTGGAGCGTGGGCCCGCCGCGCGGCGCGGGACGGACGCCGCGGAGCCGGGCGGCCAGCGGGCCGCCGCGCAGCGCCCAGCCCGCGGCGAAGCCCCGCTTGTGCGACAGGGTGACCTGCGCCTGCCCGATGCCGAACGCGATCGCGCCCGCCAGGATCAGCAGCGGCTGCCGCGCCGCGACCCCCACGACGACCCCGAGGAAGCCCACGAAGGCCAGCGCCCGCCAGCGCAGCCGCGCCTTGTACTGGAGCAGCACCTCGCCCAGCAGCCACAGCGCGACGATGCCGAACGCGATGTAGAGCACCGAGAAGCCCATGGGGCCCACTTCCTCACCTGGGAGCCGCCGCGGGCGTCGCTACGCCCGCTGGTGCAGTCCCAGATTCTCGTAGATCTCCAGCGATGCGGTGGAGTGGTTAAGAGTAATGAAGTGCAGCCCCGGGATGTCCTCGGCCATCAGCCGGCGGCACATCTCGGTGGCGAACTCGATGCCGATGGCCCGCACCGCCGCCGGATCGTCCCGCACGGCGAGGATGCGCTCGGCCAGGCCGGGAGGGAAGGGGGCGTTGCCGAGTTGCGCGAAACGCTCGATCTGCCGGACGTTCGTGACCGGCATGACCTCGGGGATGATCGGCGTGCTGCACCCCGCGGCGTCGACCCGGTCGCGCAGCCGCAGGTAGGCGTCGGCGTCGAAGAACATCTGGGTGATGGCGAAGTCCGCGCCCGCACGGCACTTGTCGAGGAAGTGCCGGGTGTCCGCGGCCTGGTCGGTCGAACGCGGGTGCATCTCGGTGAAGGCGGCGACGCCCACGCAGAAGTCGCCGGACTCCTTGATCAGCCGGACCAGCTCGGCCGCGTACGTCAGCCCCTGCGGGTGCGGGACCCACTCGCCCAACGGGTCGCCGGGCGGGTCGCCGCGCACGGCGAGGATGTTGCGGATCCCCGCGTCGGCGTACTGCCCGATGATGTTGCGCAGCTCGGCGACCGAGTGGTTCACCGCGGTCAGGTGGGCGCAGGGGGTGAGCGTGGTGTCGGAGACGATCCGGTCGGTGGCGCGGACGGTGCCTTCGCGCGAGGAGCCGCCGGCGCCGTAGGTGACCGACACGAAGGTCGGCTGCACCGCCTCGATGCGCCGGATCGCGTTCCACAGCGTCCGCTCGCCCTTCTCCGTCTTGGGCGCGGCGAACTCGAAGGAGTACGAACGGCTGCCGGACGCGAGCAGCTCACGGATGGTGATCGCTCGGTCCGTCCGCGTGGACGGGGTTCCCAGGGCCATGAGTGCAGGCTAACCGCGGTCGGCGACCGAGCGTCACCGGAACGGTGAATATGCCGGCATTCGTCCGTTTCCCGTCCACCCTGTGGACAGCCCGCACCGACCCGCCGTTGACCCGCGGTGACGCCGCACCGCGCTCAGGCGTCCGCCGTCGCGCGCACGGCCCCCGCGAGCGAGCGTGCCGCCTCGTACGGGTCGGCGGCCTCGGTGATCGCCCGGACCACCACGATCCGCCGCGCGCCCGCCGCCAGCACCTCGCCGACGTTGCGCGCGTCGATGCCGCCGATCGCGAACCACGGCCGCTCGGTGCCGAGCCGCGCGGCGTACCGCACCAGGTCCAGGCCGGGCGCCGGGCGGCCCGGCTTGGTGGGCGTCGGCCACACCGGGCCGGTGCAGAAGTAGTCCGCGCCCTCCTGCACGGCGGCCGCGGCCGCTTCCGCCTCGGCGTGGCAGGAGCGGCCGATCAGCACGTCCGGGCCGAGCAGGGCGCGCGCGGCGGGCACCGGCAGATCGCCCTGCCCCAGATGCAGGACGTCCGCGCCCGCCGCGTGCGCCACGTCGGCCCGGTCGTTGACGGCGAGCAGCCGCCCGTGCCGCCGGCAGGCGTCCGCGAGGACCGCGAGCGCCGCCAGCTCCTCGCGGGCCTCGATGCCCTTCTGCCGCAGCTGGATCACGTCCACCCCGCCCGCCAGGGCGGCGTCGGCGAACTCGGCGAGATCGCCGCGCCGCTGCCGGGCGTCGGTGCACAGGTACAGCCGGGCGTCCGCCAGCCGTTCGCGTGCCGTGCTGCTGGTCATACGGGCGGCTCCCCGGGGGGCGGGCGGCGGACGGGGCGCCGCAGGGCTACACGGCGAGCGCCTGGGCGCGGCGCTTCACCTCGGTCCCGCGATTCTCCCGCAGCGCCTGCGCGGGGGTGCCCGGCAGGGTCTCATCGGCGGTGAAGAGCCACTCCAGGGCCTCTTCGTCGGAGAAGCCGTCGTCCTTCAGGACGGTCAGCGTGCCGGACAGGCCCTTGATGATCTTGCCCTCGCCGATGAAGGCGGTGGGCACCATCAGCACCTTGTTCTCCCCACGGCGGACCGCGAGCAGCTGGCCCTCCTTGATGAGCGGGCGGATACGGGTGATGTCGAGCCCCAGCCGGTCGGCGACCTCGGGGAGGGTGAGCCACTCGGGGACGAGCGCGTCGATATGTGCGTCAACTGACGAGAAAACAGTCACGGGACAAGCCTGCCACCTGTCACCGACAAGCGCTGCGGGGCGGCGCCGCCGCATGGGCCGTTCCGCCTACCGCGCCGCCGCCGTCAGCGGGACCGCCGGGTCCGCCGCCAGCGCCGGATCCACCGACGCCGAGCGCGCGATCAGCTTGCGGGCCTGCGCCAGGTCGCGCGGCCGCGCCACCGCGAGCACCGCCGCGAGCCGCTCGCCGCGCAGCCAGCACACCGACCACGCCTCCGTCGCCGGGTCGCCGCGCATCAGCAGCGTGTCCGTCTCCGCGTGGTGCCCGGCGTACTGCACGAAGCGCCCGAACTGCTCCGACCAGAAGTACGGCACCGGGTCGTACACCTCGTCGCCGCCCAGCACGTTCGCCGCGGCCGTCCGCGGGCCCTGGAGCGCGTTGTCCCAGTGGTGGACCAGCAGCCGCTCGCCGAACCGCGCCGACGGGAAGGACGCGCAGTCGCCCACCGCGAAGACGCCGGGCGCCGTCGTCCGCAGCCGGTCGTCGGCCACGACCGCGCCGTCCGCGCCGAGTTCGACCCCCGCACCGGCCAGCCAGCCCGTCTCCGGGCGCGCCCCGATCCCCACGACCACGGCCTCCGCCGCAATCCGGCTGCCGTCCGCGAGCACCACCGCGCCGGGCTCCAGCTGCGCCACCGGGGTGCCCGTCCGCAGCTCCACACCCGCCTCCTCGTACCAGGCCCGCATGTGCGCGGTCACCACCGCGGGCAGCGCCCCCGCGAGCGGCCGGTCCGCCGCCTCCACCACCGTCACCGCGCAGCCCGCCTGCCGGGCCGCGGTCGCGAACTCCGCGCCGATCCAGCCGGCCCCCACGACCACCACGTCCTGCCCCGCGTCCAGCACGGGACGCAGCGCCGCCGCGTCGTCCAGCGTCCTGAGCAGATGCACACCGGGCAGGCCCGTCGTCCCCGGCAACGCCACCGGATACGCCCCCGTGGCGACCACCAGCCGGTCGTACGGGACCGCGCCCGCGTCCGTCACGACCTCGCGCTCCCCCGCGCGCAGCGCCTGCGCCCGCACGCCCAGCCGCAGGTCCACCTTCAGGGCGGCGAAATCCACGTCGAACCTGACGTCCTGCCCCTCCGGGGCCCCCAGCAGCACCGCCTTCGACAGCGGCGGCCTGTCGTACGGCGCGTGCGGCTCGTCCCCGATCAACGTGATCTCGTCCGCCGAGCCCATCTCCCTGAGGGCCACCGCGGTCTGCACGCCGGCCATGCCGGCCCCGACAATGACGAATCTCCCGCTGCTCATTTCCTCACGGTAGCGCTAGCCACGCTCCGGGGTGCCCGTTGCGGCGGGCGTCGCGATCTTCCCTGCGTGGGGGCTTGTCGCTCCGTTCTCCCCCAGGGCTTCGCCTGGGGGTACCCCCACGCGCCCCTGGGTGGTTGCCACGTGCGGTGGCAGTTCGCCTTTCCCCCGACGGGAGCTGAGCGCGCAGTTCCCCGCGCCCCTGAAAAACGAGAACCCTCACCCCCACCGGCAGGCAGCCGCTGAACCGGCCCGGAGGGGGACGGTGCGGGGTGCCCCCGCAGGAATGCGCTGTCGGTGGCTCACCGACCAGGTACGAGGGCGAAGGCGCATTCCGAGGAGGTGCCCCGTGGCGGCCCCCGCCCCACCCACCGGCGCGCCGCGCAAAGGGGCGCGAGGAACGGCGCGAGCAACCCCCGCCCACAGCAAGGTCGCGCGGGACACCGCAACAAGCACCCCCGGAGCGAGGGATAGGGTGAGAGCGAAGTGAACTCGCGGGAGCCCGGCGGACCGGGCTGAGAGGGCGGCTGGTCGCCGCCGACCGTAGGAACCTGATCCGGGTCATTCCGGCGAAGGGAGGAGCTGACGTCCATGCGGACGCCCCAACCGCACCCCGACGTACTGATCATCGGCGGCGGCATCATCGGCCTCGCCACGGCCTGGCGCGCGGCGCAGCACGGCTTGCGGACGGCCGTGGCCGACCCCGCACCCGGCGGCGGAGCCGCCCACGTCGCGGCGGGCATGCTCGCCGCCGTCACGGAGCTGCAGTACGGCGAGCAGGCCCTGCTCGACCTGAACCTCGCCTCCGCCGCCCGTTACGCGGACTTCACCGCGGAGTTGAGCGAGGCGACGGGCCTGGACACCGGCTACCGCCCGTGCGGCACCCTCGCGGTGGCGCTGGACGCCGACGACCGCGCGCAGTTGCGCGACCTGCACACGTTCCAGACGGAACTTGGCCTGGACTCGCGCTGGCTGACCGGCCGCGAGTGCCGCCGCCTGGAGCCGATGCTCGCCCCGTGCGTGCGCGGCGGGCTGCGGGTGGACGGCGACCACCAGGTCGACCCGCGGCGGCTGGCCGCGGCGCTGCTGCGGGCGGCGGAGCTGGCGGGCGTGGAGTTCCTGCGGACGCGCGCCGTCCGGGTGGTGTCGGCGGCGGGCCGGGTGACCGGCGCGTCGCTCGCGGACGGCACGACGGTGTGCGCCGCCCAGACCGTGCTGGCCGCGGGCAGCGAGAGCGGCCGGATCGACGGGATACCGCCCGAGCTGCTGCCGCCGGTGCGTCCGGTGAAGGGCCAGATCCTGCGGCTGCGGATCCCGGCCTCGCACGCGCCGTTCCTGTCGCGTACGGTCCGCGCGGTGGTCCGCGGCAGCCATGTGTACCTGGTGCCGCGCGACAACGGCGAGCTGGTGCTGGGGGCGACGAGCGAGGAGTTCGGCTGGGACACCACGGTGACGGCCGGCGGGGTCTACGAGCTCCTGCGGGACGCGCACGAGCTGGTGCCGGGCATCACCGAACTGCCGCTCACCGAGACGCTCGCGGGCCTGCGCCCCGGTTCGCCGGACAACGCCCCGCTGCTGGGCCGTACCGCCCTGGACGGGCTGCTGTTCGCGACCGGCCACCACCGCAACGGTGTGCTGCTCACCCCGGTCACGGGCGACGCCATGGCCGCGGTGCTGACCTCGGCGGACGGCGAACTCCCGGCGTACGCGGCGGCGTTCGGGGCGCAGCGGTTCGCCGCCCGGGAGCCGCGGACGCACCGCCGGACGTATCAGGAGCTGACCGTATGAACGCCACGCGTACGCCGGGCGGCGCGCGGATCACCGTGCACGTCAACGGCCGGGCCCGCGAGCTGGCCGCGCCCGTCGCTCTCGACGCGCTGGTCGCGGAGCTGACGTCCGCGCCCTCGGGGGTGGCCGCCGCGCTCAACGAGACGGTCGTCCCGCGGACCCGCTGGTCCGCGACGCCGCTGTCGGACGGCGACCGCGTCGAGGTGCTGACCGCGGTCCAGGGAGGCTGACCCATGACGACGACGGCATCCACGACGGCGGCCGACCCCCTGATCGTCGGCGGGGTCGCGTTCGGCTCCCGGCTGATCATGGGTACGGGCGGCGCGCCCAGCCTGGAGGTGCTGGAGCACGCGCTCGTCGCGTCCGGCACCGAGCTGACCACGGTGGCGATGCGCCGCCTGGACCCCACGACGCAGGGCTCCGTGCTGTCGGTGCTCTCCCGGCTCGGCATCCGCGTGCTGCCCAACACCGCGGGCTGCTTCACGGCGGGCGAGGCGGTGCTGACCGCGCGGCTGGCGCGGGAGGCGCTGGGCACGGACTGGATCAAGCTCGAAGTCATCGCGGACGAGCGCACGTTGCTGCCCGACCCGGTGGAACTGCTGGACGCCGCGGAGGTACTGGTCGACGACGGCTTCACGGTGCTGCCGTACACCAACGACGACCCGGTGCTGGCGCGGAAGCTGGAGGACGTCGGCTGCGCGGCGGTCATGCCGCTGGGCTCCCCCATCGGTTCGGGCCTGGGCATCCGCAACCCGCACAACTTCCGGCTGATCACCGAGCGCGCGGGCGTCCCCGTCATCCTGGACGCGGGCGCGGGCACCGCCTCCGACGTCGCCCTCGCGATGGAACTCGGCTGCGCCGCCGTGATGCTGGCCTCCGCCGTGACCCGGGCCCAGCACCCCGCGGTGATGGCCGAGGCGATGCGCCACGCGGTGACCGCCGGCCGTCTCGCCCACCGCGCCGGCCGCATCCCCCGCCGCCACCACGCCCTCGCCTCCTCGCCGACGGAGGGCATCCCCGACCTCGACCCGGAAAGGCCCGCGTTCTGAGCGCGCGCCCGCCCCGTTCCGATGGTTACGGTTTGGCCGCGTTCGCCACGGCATCGCCACAGTGACGCGGCGAACGGGGACCGGCGTCGTACCCGGCTCGTAGAATCGGGCGTCGTGGACACCACCGTGCAGGATCCGCTGGTCGGGCAGACGCTGGACGGGCGTTACCGGGTCGAGGCCCGGATCGCCGTCGGCGGGATGGCCACGGTCTACCGCGCCCTGGACACCCGGCTCGACCGGGTGCTCGCGCTCAAGGTCATGCACCCGGGGCTGGCCGCGGACGGCGGCTTCGTGGAGCGGTTCATCCGCGAGGCGAAGGCCGTGGCGCGGCTGTCGCACCCGAATGTCGTGGGGGTCTTCGACCAGGGCACGGACGGCACGTACGTGTATCTGGCGATGGAGTACGTCGCGGGCTGCACGCTGCGGGACGTGCTGCGCGAGCGCGGCGCGCTCACCCCGCGGGCGGCGCTGGACGTGCTGGAGCCGGTGCTCGCGGCGCTGGGGGCGGCGCACCGCGCCGGGCTCGTGCACCGTGACGCCAAGCCGGAGAATGTGCTGATCGGCGACGCGGGGCGGGTCAAGGTCGCCGATTTTGGACTGGTCAGGGGGGTGGACACGCAGACGAGCAGTTCGGGCGCGCTGCTCGGCACGGTGTCGTACCTGGCGCCCGAGCAGATCGGCCACGGCCAGGTGGACGAGCGGACGGACGTGTACGCGTGCGGCGTGATGCTGTACGAGATGCTGACCGGCGCGAAGCCGTACGAGGGCGAGTCGGCGATGGAGGTCATCGTCCAGCGGCTGAACGAGGACGTGCCGCCGCCCTCCGTCGCCGTGCCCGGTCTCGCGCCGCGGCTGGACGCGCTGGTGGCGAGGGCCACGAGCCGTGACCCGGAGGGGCGCCCGGCGGACGCCGTCGCGCTGCTCGCGGAGGTGCGGGCGGTGCGCGCGGAGCTGACGGGCGAGGAGCTGGACTTCCGCGTGGCGCGCGTGGAGACCGCCGCGGGGCCCGCGGTGGCGGGTTCGGAGGATCCGACGAGCGTCGTGCATCCGCTGGCCGCCCTCGCGATGCCCGCCCCGCCCGCGGCGTCCGGCCGGGAGGACGACGAGCTGCACCGGACGACCCGGCTGCTGCCGCGGCGCCCCGCGGACGGGGAGTCGTACAGCATCGACGACACGCCCACGGCCCCGCCGCCGATTCCCGGCGGACCCGGCGGGCGCGGGCGGGCGGTGCGCGGCCCGGCGTGGCACGGCCGGCGCGGGCTGCTGACGGTCCTGGCGGCGCTGCTGGTGGTGCTGGGGGTCGCGGGCGGGGTCTGGTACATCAACGACGGGCAGTTCACGCACGTCCCCGGCGTGCTGGCACTGCCGCAGGCCGAGGCGCAGCACAAGCTCAGCTCCGCGGGCCTGGACACCCAGGTGCGCAAGGACTATTCGCTCACGGTGCCGCGCGGCAGCGTGATCTCCACCGATCCGGAGCCCGGCAAGCGCATCCGCAGCAACGGCACGGTGACGCTGACCGTCTCGGAGGGCCCGCGCCAGGTGAAGGTGCCGGACGTGTCCGGGCGGACACTCGCCGACGCGCAGCGGCAGCTCAAGGACGCGGGGCTGGTGCCGGGCACGGTGGCGAAGTCGTTCAACGACTCGGTGCCGCAGGGCTCGGTCATCGTGACCGACCCGCCCGCGGGCCGGGAGATGGCGCCGGGCACCCCGGTGGCCTTCACGATCTCCCGCGGCTCCCCCGTGGAGGTGCCGGACGTGATCGGGAAGTCGGTCACCGAGGCGCAGCAGACGCTGCAGGACGCGGGCTTCCAGGTGGTGCTGGCTCCGGACAAGGCCTTCTCGGACGAGGCGGACAAGGACACCGTCGCCCTGGAGACCCCGGACCGCGGCACGCAGGCGGGCAAGGGGGACACGGTGACGATCACGGTGTCCAAGGGCCAGCAGCTCTTCCCGGTGCCGGACGTCAAGGGCCAGAGCCAGGGCGACGCGGAGAAGACCCTCAAGGCGGCGGGCTTCGAGGTCCGGGTGATCAACCTGTTCTTCGGCGACACCGTCTTCAGCGAGTCGCCGGACGGCGGCAGCCAGGCCCCCAAGGGCGCCACCGTGACCCTCTGGGTGCGGTGAGAGAGGGCTAGAGCTCGGGCCCGTCGCCCGGTTCCTCCTGGTAGGAGTAGCGCTGCTCCTGCCAGGGGTCGCCGAGGTTGTGGTAGCCGCGTTCTTCCCAGAAGCCGCGGCGGTCGGCCGTCATGTACTCGATGCCGCGGACCCATTTGGGGCCCTTCCAGGCGTAGAGCCGGGGGACGACGAGCCGGACGGGGAATCCGTGTTCCGCAGTGAGGGGTTCGCCGCCCTTGTGGGTGGCGAATATCGACTGGTCGTCGAGGAAGTCCTCGATGCGCAGGTTGGAGCTGAATCCGTATTCGGCCCACACCATCACGTGCGTGACGTCGTCGGCGGGCGGGGCGAGCTTCACGACGGTGGAGGTCGCCACGCCGCCCCATTCGATACCGAGCATCGAGAATTTCGTGACGCAGTGGAAGTCGGCGACGACGGTGTCATAGGGAAGCGCGGAGAACTCCGGGTGTTTCCAGGAGGTCGTGCCGCCGTCCGCGGTGGCGCCGAAGACCCGGAACTCCCAGCGGTCGGGTTTGAAGCGCGGAACGGGTCCGTAGTGGGTGACCGGCCAGCCCCGCTGGTTGCGCTGGCCGGGCGGCAGCTCCCCCGCGTGACGCTCGTACCGACCCATGTCTCCATGGTGACAGACCCGGCCCGGTGCTCGTGACCAGGCACCGGACGCCGTATCGCGGGAACAAAACGGCCACAGTGCGTAAGTGTGCACTTACTGGATCAGATGACCACGCAATGCAAAGATGCGCGCAACCCATCTGCCCGAACGGGAAGGACGGCGCTGCCATGCAGGGCGACCCCGAGGTCATCGAGTTCCTCAATGAACAGCTGACCGCCGAGCTGACCGCGATCAACCAGTACTTCCTGCACGCGAAGATGCAGGAGAACTTCGGCTGGCTGAAGCTCGCGGAGCACACCAGGGCGGAGTCCTTCGACGAGATGCGGCACGCGGAGATCCTCACCGACCGGATCATTTTCCTGGAGGGCCTGCCGAACTACCAGCGGCTCTTCCACGTCCGGGTCGGGCAGACGGTCACCGAGATGTTCGAGGCCGACAAGCAGGTGGAGGTCGAGGCCATCGACCGGCTGCGGCGCGGTGTCGACGTGATGCACGCGAAGGGCGATTTCACGTCCAAGAACATCTTCGAGTCGATCCTCTCGGACGAGGAGGACCACATCGACTACCTGGACACCCAGCTGGAGCTGATCGAGAAGCTGGGCGAGCCGCTCTACCTCGCGCAGGTGATCAAGCAGCCAGACGCCTGAGCGGGGCCGGTGCCGCCGGGACCGGCGGGGCGGCGGGCAGCGCCGCCGGAAGAACCTCGGGCACGTCCGCGACCGCCGGGGCGGCCTTCTGCGGCTCCAGTCGGCCGCGGGTCACGCAGCCGTCGCCGCGGCCCAGCAGGGCCTGGATGCGCTTGACGCAGGACCCGCAGTCGGTGCCGGCCTTGCACGCGGAGGCTATCTGCCGCGGGGTGCAGCGGCCGTCGGCGGCGTGCTGCTTGACCTGGCTCTCGGTGATGCCGAAGCAGGAGCAGACGTACACGCGGTTCACCGCCGATCAGGGCCTTGAGGAGCTGAGGTAACCCTTACCTTACCTGGCGCCTCCGGGGCGGAAAAGCGACAAGGGACGCGGATCGCTGTGATCCGCGTCCCTCGCCGCTCGCCGTCCTACGGCCCGGGGGTCACTGCCCGCGGTACATCTCGGCCACGAGGAACGCCAGGTCGAGCGACTGGCTGCGGTTGAGCCGCGGGTCGCACGCCGTCTCGTAGCGCTGGTGCAGGTCGTCGACGAAGATCTCGTCGCCGCCGCCGACGCACTCGGTCACGTCGTCGCCGGTCAGCTCGACGTGGATGCCGCCGGGGTGGGTGCCGAGGCCGTGGTGGACCTCGAAGAAGCCCTTGACCTCGTCGAGCACGTCGTCGAAGCGCCGCGTCTTGTGGCCGGAGGCGGCCTCGAAGGTGTTGCCGTGCATCGGGTCGCAGATCCAGGCGACCTGCGCGCCGGTCGCGGAGACCTTCTCCACCAGCTCGGGCAGCTTGTCGCGCACCTTGTCCGCGCCCATCCGCACGATGAAGGTCAGCCGGCCCGGCTCGCGCTCGGGGTCGAGCCGCTCGATGTACGTGAGCGCCTCGGCCGGGGTGGTGCCGGGGCCGAGCTTGACGCCGAGCGGGTTGCTGATCCTCGACGCGAACTCGATGTGCGCGCCGTCCAGCTGCCGGGTGCGCTCGCCGATCCAGACCATGTGGCCGGAGACGTCGTAGAGCTTGCCGGTGCGCGAGTCGGTGCGGGTCAGCGCCGTCTCGTAGTCCAGCAGCAGCGCCTCGTGCGAGGAGAAGAACTCGACGGTGCGGAATTCGGCCGGGTCGATGCCGCAGGCGGCCATGAAGCTGAGCGCGTTGTCGATCTCGCGGGCGAGCGCCTCGTAGCGCTGGCCGGACGGCGAGGACTTCACGAAGTCCTGGTTCCAGGCGTGCACCTGGCGCAGGTCGGCGTAGCCGCCGGTGGTGAAGGCGCGCACCAGGTTCAGCGTGGACGCCGAGGCGTGGTACATCCGCTTGAGCCGCTCCGGGTCCGGGGTGCGGGACTCGGGGGTGAACTCGAAGCCGTTGACGGAGTCGCCGCGGTAGACGGGCAGCGTCACGCCGTCGCGGGTCTCGGTCGGCTTGGAGCGCGGCTTGCTGTACTGCCCGGCGATCCGGCCGACCTTGACGACCGGCACCGACGCGGCGTACGTGAGCACGGCCCCCATCTGGAGCAGCGTCTTGAGCTTGTTGCGGATCTGGTCGGCGCCGACCCCGTCGAACGCCTCGGCGCAGTCGCCGCCCTGGAGGAGGAACGCCTCGCCCCGGGCGACAGCGCCGAGCCGGGAGCGCAGCTGGTCGCACTCCCCGGCGAAGACGAGCGGCGGATACGAGGCGAGCTCGGCGATCACATCGCGCAGAGCCTCGGGGTCGGGCCACTCGGGCTGCTGCGCCGCGGGAAGATCATGCCAGGTGTTGGCCCCGGCGTGGATGTCTGCGTTCACGGTCACGGGGACCACAGTACGGGGTCGGGTCCGCTGGTTTTCCGCCCGCTCAGTGGGTGAGACATGCCGTCCCGCGAGCACCGCGGAAACCGCGCGGGGGGCTGATACCGTCGTCGCGTTTCAGACCCGCCGCCGCCCCGGCGCGGGCTCCTCGGAAGGGCGCGCCTCATCGCACGCGGGAAAACCGAGAGGGCAGCAGGTTGACCACCAGACACCGCACAGGCACCACGTGGAGAGGTTACGGGGCGGGCGCGGTCGCGCTCGCCACTGCCGCGGCGAGCGCGCTGGCAGCCGGCACGATCGCGCTCGCACCCCCGTCGTCCGCCGCCCCGGCGGACGGTACGGCGGGGCGGGCGGGCGTGCTGCAGGCGGACTTCGCCGCCGCCGCGGACGAGTTCCATGTACCGCAGAGCGTCCTGATGGCCGTCTCCTACCGCATGACGCTGTGGGAGTCGCACCAGGGCCGGCCGAGCACCACCGGCAACTACAACGTGATGGGCCTCACCCAGGTCACGGCCTCCGACGTGGAGCAGCCGTCGGACGCCGACCGGCTCGCGCACCTGGACCGGAGCGGGGACCCGGCGGTCTCCAAGCACTTCAGCGCCTCCCGGGCGCTGCGCGGGGACCGGGCCGCGGTCGACACCTCGGCCGCGACGCTGCACACCCTGGACACCGCCGCGCGGCTCATCGGCGTCCCGGCCGCCGAGGTGCGCTCCGACCCGCGGCAGAGCATCCGGGCCGGCGCCGCGCTGCTGGCGCGGTACGAGAAGGCCGCCACCGGCTCGCTGCCGGCCGACCCGGGCCGCTGGTGGGCGGGGGTCGCGCGCTACAGCCAGTCGCCGGACAAGGACGGCGCCACGCAGTTCGTGCGGCGCGTCTTCGACACGGTCCGCTCCGGCGCCGGCCGGGTCACCGCGGACGGCCAGACGGTGACGCTGGCCGCCGCCCCGGGCGTGCAGCCGGTGGAGCCCGCGGTGGTGCCGCTGGCCCCGGCCCCGCCGGACACCACGCCCGCGGACACCACCCCGGCGGCGACCCCCGCCCCGGAGTGCCCGTCCGGGCTGGCCTGCAACTTCGTCCCCGCCGCCTACGCCAAGGCGGGCACGGCGGCGGACGACTTCGGCAACTACAACGTGTCCAGCCGCCCGTCCAACGGCGAGGACATCCGCTATGTCGTGATCCACGACATGGAGGGCACCTTCCAGGGCAGCATCGACGAGTTCAAGAACCCCTCCGCCTACGCCAGCGCCCACTACCTCGTCGCGGACGACGGCCGGGTCACGCAGATGGTGCAGCTCAAGGACGAGGCGTGGCACGCGGCGAACAAGACCGTGAACATGCACTCGGTCGCCGTGGAGCACGAGGGCTACGCGATCAAGAACGGTGACTGGTACACCGAGCAGGAGTACGACTCCTCGGCCACCCTGGTGAAATACGTGGCCCAGAAATACGGCATCCCGCTGGACCGCGAGCACATCATCGGCCACGACGAAGTGCCCGGCGTGCTCGACGCGAACGTCAAGACCCAGCACTGGGACCCGGGCCCGTTCTGGGACTGGAACCACTACATGACGCTGCTGGGCGCCCCGGACGGGGCGGGCGGCGCCGGCGGCCTGCTGCAGGTGGGCCAGCTGGTCCGCGTGGTCCCGCCGTACACGACCGACAACCAGCCGGAGCTCACCAACGGCGGCGCCGCGGTGCCCGCGCACCCGGCGAACTTCGTCTACCTCTACAAGACGCCCAGCACGAGCGGGGCGCTGCCCGCCGACCCGTACCTGGGCAGCGTGACGTGGAGCGAGGGCTCGAACTGGGCGGACAAGGTCCCGGCGGGCGGCGCGTACGTCGTCGCGGCCGTGCAGAGCGACTGGACGGCGATCTGGTACCAGAACCAGAAGCTGTGGTTCCACAACCCCGGCGGGCAGTACACCGCCGTGCTGCCGCCGACGCCGGTCGTCACGCCGAAGTCCGGCACCGTCCCGGTCTACGGCCGGGCCTACCCGGAGGACGCCGCCTACTCGGGCACGGGCGTGCCGGTGCAGCCGAGCAACTCGGCCTCGCTGACGAAGTACACGATCGCCGCGGGCCAGGCGTACGCGCAGGCGGGCCCGGAGAAGGCGGGCGACTACTGGTACGCGGGGACGTACGCGGGCACCGCGACCGGTGACCGCACGCTGGTGACGGGGACGAACCTCTTCTACCCGATCCGCTACAACCACCGCATCGCGTGGGTGCGCGCCTCCGACGTCACCCTGACCACGAGCGTCGGCCCGGTGTCCACCGCCGGGCGGCACGACGTCGTGGCCCGCGACGCCGCCGGTCTGCTGTGGCAGTACCAGGGCAGCGGCAGCGCCGCGGCCCCGTTCCTGACGCGCTACCAGGTCGGCAGCGGCTGGGGCGCGTACGACACGCTCGCCGTCATGTCGGACCTGGGCGCGGACGGCACGGGCGACATGGTGGCCCGCGACACCGCCGGCACGCTCTGGTACTACGCGGGCACCGGCAGTCCGTCCGGCCGCTTCCTGGGCAGGGCGAAGGTCGGCACCGGGTGGGGCACCTACACCGCGCTGGTGGGCGCGGGCGACGCCACCGCCGACGGCACGGCGGACCTGGTCGCGCGCGACCCCGCCGGCACGCTGTGGCTCTACCGGGGCACCGGCAGCGCCTCGGCGCCCTTCGCGGCGAGGACGCCGATAGGGCCGGACTGGAACATCTACGACAGCCTGGCCGCCGCAGGTGACCTGACCGGCGACGGCGTCGCCGACCTCGTGGCGCGCGACACCTCCGGCACCCTGTGGCTCTACCGGGGCACCGGCGACGCCGCCGCCCCCTACGCCACCCGCACCGAGGTCGGACCCGGCTGGCAGACCTACGAGACGCTCGCCTGACGGAAGGGGCCCCGGTGCGCTAGGGTCTGGGCCCATGAACGCGTTTCAGACGGCTCCCACGTCCCGCCAGTCCTGGTGGTGGACCGCTTCCCGGCGGCCCAGCTGAACCACGCGTAGGCAAGCACTTCGCGAAGGCCGCCCCAAGGGGCGGCCTTCGGCGTTCTCCCGGCCGGTCGCCGCCCCTCCTCCCCGTCAAGGAAGGACCACCGACCGTGCCGCACACCCCTGAGAGCTCTGCCGCCGCCGCGCTCGTCGCGCGCCTGCTCACGCCCGGCCACCCGCCGTTCGCCCTGCTGCACCGCCGGGCGCCGGGGCGGCCCGAGGACGTCGTCGAGGTGCTGACCGGGCCCGTCACCACCGTCGCCGCGCTCGCCGACATCCCGCTGCCGGACGGCGGCCCCGAGGACGGCCCGCGGACCGACGCGCTCGCGCTCGTGCCCTTCCGGCAGATCCGCGAGCGCGGCTTCGACGTCCGCGACGACGGCACCCCGCTGGCCGTGCTGCTCCCCGACACCACCTGCGAACTGCCGCTCGCCGAGCTGCTGGCGGCGCTGCCCGACACCCCCGTCGAGGTGGCCGACGGCGCCTTCGACACCTCCGACGAGGACTACGCGGCCATCGTGCGGCGGGTCATCGAGGACGAGATCGGCCGCGGCGAGGGCGCCAACTTCGTCATCCGCCGCACCTTCCGCGGCCGCGTCCCCGGCTACGGCCCGGCCGCCGCGCTGGCCCTCTTCGCCCGGCTGCTGCGCGGCGAGCGCGGCGCCTACTGGACGTACGTCGTGCACACCCCCGAGCGCACCCTCGTCGGCGCGAGCCCCGAGGTGCACGTGCGGATGTCCGGGCACACCGTCGTGATGAACCCGATCAGCGGCACCTACCGCTACCCCGCGCAGGGCCCCAGCTCGCAGGGGCTGCTGGACTTCCTCGCCGACCCCAAGGAGGCCGAGGAGCTGACGATGGTGGTGGACGAGGAACTCAAGATGATGTGCACCGTCTGCGACCTGGGCGGGGTCGTGGTGGGCCCGCGGCTGAAGGAGATGGCGCACCTCGCGCACACCGAGTACGAGCTGCGCGGGCGCTCCACCCTGGACGTCCGCGAGGTGCTGCGCGAGACGATGTTCGCCGCGACCGTGACCGGCTCGCCGGTGCAGAACGCCTGCCGGGTCATCGAACGGCACGAGGAGGGCGGCCGCGGCTACTACGCCGGGGCGCTCGCCCTCATCGGCCGGGACGCGGGCGGCGCGCAGACCCTGGACTCCCCCATCCTCATCCGCACCGCCGACATCTCCCCCGCGGGCGAGCTGCGGGTGCCGGTCGGGGCGACGCTGGTACGGCACTCCCGGCCGGAGTCGGAGGTTGCCGAGACGCATGCCAAGGCGGCGGGCGTGCTCACCGCGCTGGGCGTGCGCCCGGCCCCCGCCCGCACACCGGGTACGCCCCGGCCGCGGCTCGCCGACGACATCCGGGTACGGGCCGCGCTGGACGCCCGCCGGGCGCACCTGGCGCCGTTCTGGCTGAAGATGCAGGAGCGGCACCCCGAGGCCGCCGCGCACGCGCTGGTCGTCGACGCCGAGGACACCTTCACCTCGATGCTGGCCCACCTGCTGCGCTCCACCGGCCACGCGGTGACCGTGCGCCGCTACGACGAGCCGGGCCTGCGCGAGGCGGCCCTCGCGCACCCGGGCCCGGTCGTGCTCGGCCCCGGCCCCGGTGACCCGGCCGACACCGCCGACGCCAAGATGCGCTTCCTGCGCGCCCTGACCGCCGAGCTGGTGCGCGACCACCCGCACGGGCTGCTCGGGGTGTGCCTGGGCCATGAGCTGCTCGCCGCCGAACTGGGCCTGGACCTGGTGCGCAAGGACGAGCCCTTCCAGGGCGCGCAGCTCACCGTGGACCTCTTCGGGCGGCGCGAGACGGTCGGCTTCTACAACTCCTTCACCGCACGCTGCGACGACACCGCGGCGGAGGAGCTGGCGATGCACCGCGTGGAGCTGAGCCGCGACCCGGCGACGGGCGACGTCCACGCGATGCGCGGGCCGGGCTTCGCCGGGGTGCAGTTCCACCCGGAGTCGGTGCTGACGCTGAACGGCGTGGAGATCGCCGCCGGACTGCTCGCGGGGGTGCTGGCGCCGGCGCGGTGAGCGGGGCCGCCGTCAGGCCGTCTCCCCGTAGCAGCTGGCGTCCACGGCCGAGTCGGCGAGCACCGGCTCGGCCAGCACCGGGCCGATGAGGGTCAGCACCTCGGCGATCATCGCGTACTCGTCGCCGGTGCCGTCCACCACCAGGTCGGCGAGCATGCGGGACGGCGCCACGTGCGCGTGGTGCCGCTCCCGGCCGGTGGTCAGGTAGTTGAGCAGCGACACCCGGGGGTCCTGCCGCTGGACCTCGATCTTGCGCAGGATCTTCCGGGCCAGCCGGATGTCGTCGGGCGTGTCCACGTAGACGCGCCAGGCGGCACGGGCGGCCACCGCGGGCAGGGTGAGCGCGAACAGGCCTTCGACCACGAGCAGGCGGTACCGCCCGGACCCCGTGGCGGTGTCGAGGGCGGCCGCGGCCGCGGCCTCGTCGATGGACCCCGGATGGTTCCAGTCCAGCGTCTCGGCGCCGGTGGCGCTGAGCGTCCGGACCCCGCGCCGGGGATCGTGCGCGGGAACGTAGAAGTCGTCGAGATGGATCAGGCCGACGCTGTCGGGGTGGTGCCGCGCCAACGCCTCGGCAAGGGTGGACTTGCCGGATGCGGTGCCGCCTGCGACCGCCAGTACGGGCGTCAAGAGCCCGCTCGCCACACCCGTCATACCGGGCGCTCCTCATGTGCTCAAAGGGGGGAACGAAGCGGCCGGAACTAGCCGGGTGCAGGGAAGATAAATCAGAGGTGTCGTCCGCGGCAAGGTCAGCCGAAGAACACGCCCGCCTCGGCGTAGAGGGCGGGTTCGACGGTCTTGATCCGGGCGGTCGCGTCGCCGATCGGGACCCGCACGATGTCGGTGGCGCGCAGCGCGACCATCGTCCCGAAGTCGCCGTCCCGGACGGCGTCCACGGCGTGCAGCCCGAAGCGGGTGGCGAGCCAGCGGTCGAAGGCGCTGGGGGTGCCGCCGCGCTGGACGTGGCCGAGAACCGTCGTCCTGGCCTCCTTCCCGGTGCGCTTCTCGATCTGGGCGGCGAGCCACTCGCCGATGCCGGAGAGCCGTACGTGCCCGAAGGAGTCGAGGGTGCCGTCCTTGAGGACCATGTCGCCGTCGCGCGGCATGGCACCCTCGGCGACGACCACGATGGGCGCGTAGCGGATCTTGAAGCGGCTCTCGACCCAGCCGCACACCTGGTCGAGGTCGAAGCGGTGCTCGGGGATGAGGATCGCGTTGGCGCCCCCGGCCAGGCCGGAGTGCAGCGCGATCCAGCCCGCGTGCCGTCCCATGACCTCGACCACCAGGACCCGCATGTGCGACTCCGCGGTGGTGTGCAGCCGGTCGATGGCCTCGGTGGCGATGTTGACGGCGGTGTCGAAGCCGAAGGTGTAGTCGGTGGCCGACAGGTCGTTGTCGATGGTCTTGGGCACGCCGACGACCTTCAGCCCGGTGTCGGCGTGCAGTCGGGCGGCGACCCCGAGGGTGTCCTCGCCGCCGATGACGATGAGCGCGTCCACGCCCTCCGCCGCCAGTGTCTCCAGGACCCGGCGCTCCCCACCCTCGACCTTGAGCGGGTTGGTGCGCGAGGAGCCGAGTATGGTGCCGCCGCGCGGGAGTATGCCGCGGACGGCCGGGATGTCGAGCTGTACGGTGTCCCCCTCCAGGGGGCCGCGCCAGCCGTCCCGGAAGCCGGTGAACTCGTAACCGTATTCCTGGACGCCTTTGCGTACGATGCCGCGGATGACCGCATTGAGGCCGGGGCAGTCTCCGCCGCCGGTCAGGACTCCGACTCGCATGGACTTTTCCCTTCGTCGCAGGCCAGCTGTGCCGGAAGTGCAACTCCCGCCAAGCTAGCGTGACTTGGGTCACATGTCGCCGTCCGTGCAAGTCTACCGATCGTCGTCGAGCCCGGCTTCGATCGCATATCGGACAAGCTCCACACGGTTGTGCAACTGGAGCTTTCCGAGGGTGTTCTGGACATGGTTCTGCACCGTTCGGTGCGAAATGACCAGGCGGGCGGCGATCTGCTTGTAGCTCAGCCCCTTCGCGACCAGCCGCAGCACCTCCGTCTCGCGCTCGGTCAGCCGTGGCGCCGCGGGGCCGTCCGCCGCGGCCGGCGGCGGATCGGTGGCCAGCCGCCGGTACTCGCCCAGCACCAGCCCGGCCAGGCCGGGAGTGAAGACCGGGTCGCCCACCGCCGTCCTGCGCACGGCGTCCACCAGCTCCTCCCGCCCGGCCGATTTGAGCAGATAGCCGGTCGCCCCGGATTTGACCGCTTCCAGTACGTCCGTGTGCTCGCCGCTCGCCGACAGCACCAGCACCCGCACCGCCGGATCGACCGCGAGGACCTCCTTGCAGACCCGCACGCCGGAAGCGCCCGGCAGGTTGAGGTCCAGCACCAGCACCTGCGGGCGGGCGGCCCGCGCCCGGCGGATCGCCTCGGGCCCGTCGCCCGCGGTCGCCACCACCCGGAAACCCGCCTCGCCCAGGTCGCGGGCCACCGCGTCCCGCCACATCGGGTGGTCGTCCACCACCATCACCGTGACCTGCGGCGGCCGCGCCGCCCCGTCCTCGGCCGTCATCCCGTTCCCCCTCCGCTCGTACCGGCCTTCTGCCGCGCCTTCGGCAGCCGCAGCTCCACCTCGGTGCCCTCGCCGGGCAGCGACAGCCACTGCGCGCTGCCGCCCAGATCCCGCAGCCGGCCGCGGATCGACTGGGCCGCCCCGAGCCGCCCCTCCGCCGCGGCCGCGTCGAGCCGCCCCTCGGGGATGCCGGGCCCGTCGTCCCGCACGGTCACCAGCAGCGCGTCCGGCTCGTCCTCCACCAGGATCCAGGCTCGCGCCCCGTCCCCGGCGTGCACCGCCACGTTGTCCAGCGCCGCCCCCACCGCCGCCGCCAGCTCCGCGCCCGCCGCCGGCTCCACCGTGACGGGGGTGCCCGGCGCCGACAGCGTCACCCGGGCCGACGCGTACGGCGCGAGCAGCGCCCGCAGGTCCGCGGGGCCCGGGGGTCCCGCGGGCTCCTCCCCGGTGCGCGGCGCGGGCACCGGCGCGCCGCTGATCAGACCGCGCAGCGCCACCTCCTGCTCGCCCGCCATCCGGCCCAGCTCCGCGGCCTCTCCTCCGGCCTGGTCACCGCGCCGCTGCACCATCGCCAGCACCTGGAGCACGCCGTCGTGGATGTCCCGCGCGAGCCGTTCCCGCTCCCGGGTGGCCGCCTCGATCTGCAGCGCCCGCGCGAGCGTGCGCTCACTGATCCGGGCCACCTCGACGACGTAGCCGATGCCGATGCTCGCGACCCACACCAGCAGGACGTTGCGCAGCGTGTCCCGCCCGGCGCCGCTGCCGCGCTCCACCAGATCCGCGACCGCCACCAGCGAGGACGCCACCGCCGCCCACCGCCACCCGCCCTTGACCGCGAAGGCCAGCACCGAGCCGGCCGTCCAGATCGACGGCAGCGTGAACGCGCCCTCCTCGATACGGGCGTGGGTGTCCACGACCATCGTGAGGAGTATCCCCAGCAGCGCGAGTGTGAGGTCGATCGCGAGGAAGCCGCGCGTGCAGCGCTCGGCCGAGCGCACCCGGCCGAGCGTGGACAGGGTCCACACCCCCAGGACGCCCAGGTAGATCCCGCCGATGAGCGGGTGCTTCAGGTCGTCGTAGGCGTAGACGAAGACGGCGATCGCGTACGCGCAGGTCAGTACCCGGTACGCCACCAGGGCCCGCCACAGCGGGCCCTCCACCGACATGCGCATGTCTCCCCCCTCGGGGGGCGAGCCTAGCCCGTGCCGGGCGCGCGTTTTCCGGGGGCGCGGACCCTACGCGGTGGGCGGAGCGGCGGAGGACTTCGCGGACTCGGCGAGGAGTCGTTTGGCCGCCGTCGCGTAGATGTCGACGTACTCCTGGCCGGACAGCTTCATGATCTCGTACATGACCTCGTCCGTGATGGAGCGCAGGATGAAGCGGTCGGCCTCCATCCCCGCGTAGCGGGAGAAGTCCAGCGGCTTGCCGATCCGGATCCCGGGCCGGACCGAGAGTTTCGGGACGACCTTCCCGACCGGCTGCACCTTCTCCGTGTCGATCATCGCCACCGGGATGACCGGCGCCCCGCTGGCCAGCGCGACGCGGGCGAGGCCGCCGGGCTTGCCCCGGTACAGGCGGCCGTCCGGGGAGCGCGTGCCCTCGGGGTAGATGCCGAACAGCTCACCGCGGGCCAGGACGGCGACGCCGCTCTTGACGGCGGCCTCACCCGCGCCGCGGGCGCCGGAGCGGTCGACGGGGAGCTGGCCGACGCCCTTGAAGAAGGCGGCGGTCAGCTTGCCCTTGACGCCCGGTGAGTTGAAGTACTCCTCCTTCGCGATGAAGGTGACCTTGCGGTCGAGCACCGCGGGCAGGAAGAAGGAGTCCGAGAAGGACAGGTGGTTGCTCGCGAGGATCGCGGGACCCTCGGCGGGGATGTGCTCCAGGCCCTCGACCCAGGGCCGGAAGGCCGCCTTGAGCGGCGAACCGATGGCGATCTTCATCGCGCCGTAGAACAACCCGGACCTCCTGTAGCCGTCGCACCGACCTTAGCGCCACGGGGCGGGTACGGCTGGCCCTGACGGGGCTTACCGCCAGGTATCGCAGCCGCGTACGCTGAACATCCGACCTCCGTGTACCTCGTGTACCCGGGTTCGCGGTTTCACGCCCGCGGAGCCCCCGGAAACACCCTCGGACCCTTCAGAACAGGAGCCCAGCGGTGCCGCTGCTGCCAGGAGCCGAACCGTACCGCCATGACGGCGGAGGGACCGGCGTGCTGCTCTGTCACGGTTTCACCGGCACGCCGCAGTCGCTGCGCCCGTGGGCCGGGTATCTGGCCGACCGCGGCCTGACGGTGTCGGTGCCGCTGCTGCCGGGGCACGGCACCCGGTGGCAGGACATGGCGATGACCGGCTGGCAGGACTGGTACGCCGAGGTGGAGCGCGAGCTGCTCGCGCTGGGCGACCGCTGCTCGCGGGTCTTCGTCGGCGGGCTGTCGATGGGCGGCACGCTCGCGCTGCGGCTCGCGGCCAAGCACGGGACGGCGATCAGCGGTCTGGTGCTGGTCAACCCGTCGGTGAAGGCGGACAGCCCGAAGCTGCGGGCGGCGGCGGTGCTGCGGCACGTCGTGCCGTCGGTCAAGGGCATCGCGAGCGACATCGCGCGCGAGGGCGTCACCGAGACGGGCTACGGGCGCGCCCCGCTGAACGGGGTGCACGCCATGAACCAGCTGTGGCCGGTGGCGCGGGCCGGGCTGCCGCAGGTGACGCAGCCGCTGCTGCTCCTGCACAGCCGGGTGGACCATGTGGTGGATCCGTCGAACTCGGCGGTCGTGCTGCATTCGGTGTCGTCCACGGACGTGACGGAGATCGTCCTGGAGAACAGCTTCCACGTCGCCACCCTGGACAACGACGCCGAGCGGATCTTCGCGGAGTCGTACGCCTTCGTCGAGCGCCTCACCGCGCCGCGGGCCGCGGACGGGGCGGGCGACACGCTGAAGGAGGGCACCGCCGGTGGCTGACCGCGAGGACGAGGGCACCGCTCCGCACGAGGAGGAGCCGCCGCGCCCGGACACCCCGCTGGACGAGGAGGCGGTCTGGGCCGCGCTCGTCGCGGGCTACGACGAGGAGCCGGAGCCCGGCACCGTGGTCTGGCCGGAGGCGGAGAACGTGTCCCCGGCGAAGGCGGCCGCCGCCGCGGACGCCGAGCCCGAGCCGGGTCCCGACCCGGCCGACCCGGCGGCGGTGAGCACCGTGCCGCCGCCGTCCGACCGGACGATCGTGATCCACCCGGTGATCCGCGGGCCGCGCGACTACGAGCTGGCCGACGACGAGGAGGACGCGCACTACGTGCCGCCCGAGCCGCCGCCGCTGCCGGAGGCGGACGTCACGACCAAGTTCGCCTGGATCGCGGTGCTGGGCGGGCCGCTGCTGCTGCTCGCCTTCGTGCTCTTCCAGATCGAGATGACCTGGTGGGCGGCGACGGTGGGCGTCGGCGGCTTCCTCGGCGGCTTCGCGACGCTGGTGGCGCGGATGCGCACCGGTGAGGACGAGGACGACGACCCGGGGCGCGGCGCGGTCGTCTGAGCCCCGCGGGGCTCAGCGGGTGTACAGCGCCTCGACCTCGGCCGCGTAGTCGGCGAGCACCACCGAGCGCTTGAGCTTCAGCGACGGCGTGAGGTGCCCGGACTCCTCGGTGAACTGCCCCGGCAGGATGCGGAACTTGCGCACCGACTCGGCGCGCGAGACCGCCGCGTTGCCCTCGTCTACGGCCTGCTGCACGGCGGCCAGCAGATCCGGGTCGTCGGCGAGTTCGGCGACCGTGCGGCCCGCCTTGCCGTGCTGCTCGGCCCAGCGCGGCAGGAACTCCTCGTCGAGCGTGACGAGCGCGCCGACGAAGGGGCGGCCGTCGCCGACGACCATGCACTCGGCGACGAGCGCGTGCGCCCGGATCCGGTCCTCGATCACCGCGGGGGCGACGTTCTTGCCGCCCGCGGTGACGATGATCTCCTTCTTGCGGCCGGTGATCGTGAGGTAGCCGTCCTCGTCGAGAGTGCCGATGTCGCCGGTGTGGAACCAGCCGTCGCCGATCGCCTCGACGGTGGCCGGCTCGTTGTTCCAGTACCCGGTGAAGAGGTGCTCGCCGTACAGCAGCACCTCGCCGTCGTCGGAGATGCGGATGGTCGAGCCGGGCAGCGGCTGGCCGACGGTGCCCATCTTGGGGCGGTCCCACGGGTTGAAGGCGGTGGCCGCGCAGGACTCGGTCAGACCGTAGCCCTCCAGCACGGTGAAGCCGATGCCGCGGTAGAAGTGGCCGAGCCGCTCGCCGAGCGGGGCGCCGCCGGAGATGGCGTGGGTGGCCCGGCCGCCGAGCACCGCGCGCAGCTTGGCGTAGACGAGCCGGTCGAAGAGCCTGTGCGTCATCCGCAGCTTCAGCGACGGACCGGCCGGGGTGTCCAGGGCGCGGCTGTAGGCGACGGCGGTGGCGGCGGCCCGGTCGAAGATCTTCCCCTTGCCGCCGGCCTGCGCGGTGGCGCGGGCGGTGTTGTAGACCTTCTCGAAGACCCGCGGCACCCCGAGGATCAGGGTGGGCCGGAAGCCCTGGAGGTCCTCGGTGAGGTTCTTGACGTCGGGGACGTGGCCGAGCCGGATCGGCGCCATGACACTGGCGACCTCGGCGAGCCGCCCCAGCACGTGCGCGAGCGGCAGGAAGAGCAGGATCGAGGACTCGCCGGTGCGGAAGAGCGGGGCGAGGCGCTCCAGGACGTTGCCGCACTCGGCGAAGAAGCTGCGGTGGCTGAGCACGCAGCCCTTGGGGCGGCCGGTGGTGCCGGAGGTGTAGACGATGGTCGCGGGCGAGTCGGCGTTGGCGGCGGCGCCGCGCTCGTCCAGGACGGCGTCGGAGACCCCGGTGCCCGCGGCCGCGAGCGCCTCCACCGCGCCGGTGTCGATCCGCCACACGTGCTTGAGCAGCGGCAGCCGCTCCCGTACGGACTCCACGGCCCGCTCGTGCGCGTCCGACTCGACGACGACGGCGACCGCCCCGGAGTCGGCGAGGATCCACTCGATCTGCTCGGGCGAGGACGTCTCGTAGACGGGCACGGTGACCGCGCCCGCGCTCCACACCGCGAAGTCCAGCAGCGTCCACTCGTAGCGGGTGCGGGACATCAGGGCGACCCGGTCGCCGGGCTGCACGCCCTCGGCGACCAGGCCGCGGGCGGCGGACCGCACCTCGGCGAGGAAGGTTCTCGCGGTGACGTCCTGCCAGTGGCCGGCCGGATCCTTGCGGCCGAGGACGGGTGTGTCCGGGTGCTGGGCGGCGTTGCGGCGGATCAGATCCGTCAGGTTGCCGTCGGCGGGGACCTCGTACAGGGCCGGAAGGCTGAACTCACGCAAGGCGGCTGCTCCTCATCGGTGCCACGGCGCACCCGGAGGGAAGGCGGGGGGACCTACTGGACGTTACCCATCGGTAAAGCTCCGGCGGTAGGGGGCGCACGGGAGATGTTCCCAGCGTCACACGCGCCGGCCGGCGCGGGTGGGCCGACGCCGGAAGAGTAGTCCAGCCGCTTGCGGATCCGCAGGTGGACGGTGGTCTGGGGGCGCGCGGCGCGGCGCTATAAGGTGAGGTCATGCGGGTGCATGTGGTGAGCGACGTCCATGGCGCGACGCAGGCGCTGGCCCAGGCAGGACAGGGCGCGGACGCGCTGGTGTGCCTCGGCGACCTGATCCTCTTCCTCGACTACGCCGACCACGCGCGGGGCATCTTCCCCGACCTGTTCGGCGTCGAGAACGCCGACCGCATGGTGGAGCTGCGCACCGCCCGCCGCTTCGACGAGGCACGGCTGCTGGACGCGCAGCTGTGGGCGGGCATCGACCGCCGGGCCGCGATCGAGAGCGCGGTGCGCAAGCAGTACGCCGAGCTCTTCGCCGCCTTCCCCACCCCGACCTACGCCACGTACGGCAACGTCGACATCCCCGGCCTGTGGCCGGAGTACGCCGGTCCCGGCACGACGGTGCTGGACGGCGCGACGGTGGAGCTGGGCGGCCTGGTCTTCGGCTTCGTCGGCGGCGGCCTGCGCACCTCGATGCGCACCCCGTACGAGATCGGCGAGGAGGAGTACGCCGCCAAGGTCGCCGCGCTCGGCACGGTGGACGTGCTGTGCTCGCACATCCCGCCCGCGCTGCCCGAGCTGTGCTACGACACGGTGGCGCGCCGCTTCGAGCGCGGCAGCGAGGCGCTGCTGGACGCGGTGCGCAGCGTGCAGCCGAAGTACGCGCTCTTCGGCCACGTCCACCAGCCGCTGCTGGCCCGCACCCGGATCGGCCGTACCGAATGCATCAACGTCGGCCACTTCAACCACACCCGTAAGCCGTGGGTCCTGGAATGGTGAGGCGGCCCCCGCGGCCGGGGCGGCGCACGCGGCCCGCTCCCACCTGGGCGCGGTAGCCTTCGGGGGCATCCTGCACCAGTAGTCCTGGAGGGCCACGGCGATGGCGGAACACACACGGTCGAGCATCACGATCGAGGCGGCCCCGGCCGCTGTCATGGGCGTCATCGCCGACTTCGACCGCTACCCGGAGTGGACGGGCGAGGTCAAGGAGGCCCAGGTCCTCGCGCGGGACGCGGAAGGGCGCGCCGAGCAGGTGCGGCTGCTGCTCGACGCGGGCGCCATCAAGGACGACCACACCCTCGCCTACACCTGGGTGAGCGCCGACGAGGTGCACTGGTCGCTGGTCAAGTCGCAGATGCTGCGCACCCTCGACGGCTCCTACGCGCTCGTGCCGCTCGACGGGGGCCGCCGCACCGAGGTCACCTACCAGCTCACCGTGGACGTCAAGATCCCCATGCTGGGCATGATCAAGCGCAAGGCCGAGAAGGTCATCATCGACCGGGCGCTGGCCGGGCTGAAGAAGCGCGTCGAGTCGGGCGGGCCCGAGGACTCCGCGGCCGGTGCCGCCGGTGCCGCCGGCGCCGAGACCACGGGCTGATGCCCGCGGACACCGTACGCACCCTGCTGGTCACCGGCGGCGGAGGAGCGGGCCGCACCACGGTCGCCGCCGCCACCGCCGCCGCGGCCGCCCGCGGCGGGACCCGCACGCTGCTGCTGACCGGCGACCGCACCGCGGCCGCGGCCCTCGACGACGCGGTGCCCGGCCTGACGGTACGCCGCACCGACCCCGGCGGCGCCTTCCAGGACGCGCTGCTCGACCTCCAGTCCCGCGGCGGCACCCTGCTCGCGCTGCTCGGCGCCGCGCCGCTGGACCCGGAGGAGCTGACGCCGCTGCCCGGCGCGGAGGCGCTCGCGCTGCTGCGGGCCGTACGGGCGGCGCAGGACGCGGGGTGGGGGCTCGTCGTCGTCGACCTGCCGCCGGTACGGGAAGCCGTGACACTGCTCGCGCTGCCCGGCCAGCTGCGCCGCTACCTCGCCCGGCTGCTGCCCGCCGACCGGCAGGCCGCCCGCGCCCTGCGCCCGGTGCTGGCCCAGCTCGCGGGGGTGCCCATGCCCGCGGAGTGGGCGTACGACGCCGCGGCCCGCGCGGACCGCGAACTCTCCGCCGTCCAGGCCGTCATCGACGCGCCGGGCACGTCCGTCACGGTGGTCGTCGAGCCCTCCGGCCACGGCGCCGAAGCGCTGCGCACGGCCCGCACCGGCCTGGCCCTGCACGGCCTCGGCCTCGCGACGGTGGCCGTCAACCGGCTGCTGCCCGCGGCCGCCGCCGACCCGTTCACGGCCGCCCTCGCGGCAGCCCAGCACGACCGCGTCAAGGCCTTCGCGCAGGCCTGCGAGGCCGACGGCACGCCGCTGCACGAACTGCCGCACCTGGGCCGGGAGGCGGAGCTGCCGGAGGAGGCGCTGGCGGTGCCGTTCCCGGCGGAGGCCGGGGGGATGGAGCACGGCTCTCCTAAAGCCGGTGTCGCAGGTTCGGGTACGGCCGGCCCCGGACGCGACCCCTGGACCGTCGTCGACCGGCTCGCCGAGGACGGCTACCTGGAGTGGTCGCTGCCGCTGCCGGGTGCGGGCAAGGACGGGCTGGACCTCGTCCGGCGCGGGGACGAACTCGTCGTCGACGCCGAGGGCTTCCGCCGCATCCTGCCGCTGCCGTCCGCGCTGCGGCGCTGCACCGTACAGGGCGCGGCGCTGCGGGACGGTGTGCTGCGGGTGCGTTTCACGCCCGACCCGGGACTCTGGCCGCGCTGACCGCGGATCGCGCCGCCGTCCGGAGGGCCGTGCCGACACCGGCCGTCCGGGCGGGCGTTCGGGTACCGTCGAGAAGGGAGGCGGCCCGAGCGCGGCGCCCCGTTGGGAGACCGTCATGAGCGAAGCCACCGACCGGCCGGACCCCGACGCGTGGGCGAAGGCCAGCGCCGAGGACATCGCAGCCGAGCACGCCCGGCGCCGCACGGAGGCGGGCCAGGGCAGCGCGGCGGAGGAACTGCGGCGTCTCGCCGAGGCGGTCGGCGACGCGGTGGGTGAGCGGCTGGCCGCGCTGCGCAACCCCGCGGTGCAGGTCGCGGCGCAGGGGATGCTCTCCCAAGTGCGTTCTGTTGTCGAACCCATCAAGGAGCGGAATCCCGACGTCTTCGACCACCTCGCGGCCGCGGGGGCCGAATTGCTGGCGGCATACCGGTCCGCGGTGGCCGGAGCGGAATCCCGCTGGACGTCCGGCGAGGGGTCCGCGCGTTCAACCGCTGAACACATCGACCTCGACTGACCCCCTCTCCGGTACGGTTCTCTTAGCGGGGAACGACCGAAAACTGAGGGACACATGGGACTCACCATCGGCGTCGACATCGGCGGCACCAAGATCGCGGCCGGCGTGGTCGACGAGGAAGGCTCGATCCTTGAGACCGTGAAGGTGCCGACGCCGCCGACTCCCGAAGGCGTCGTCGACGCGATCGTCGAGGCGGTACGCCAGGTCAGCACCGGTCACACGATCGAGGCCGTCGGCATCGGTGCCGCCGGTTACGTCGACGACAAGCGCGCCACCGTGCTCTTCGCGCCCAACATCAACTGGCGGCACGAAGCACTCAAGGACAAGGTCGAGCAGCGCGTCGGGCTCCCCGTCGTCGTGGAGAACGACGCGAACGCGGCCGCGTGGGGCGAGTACCGCTTCGGCGCGGGGCAGGGCCACTCCGACGTGATCTGCATCACGCTCGGTACGGGCCTGGGCGGCGGCATCATCATCGGCAACAAGCTGCGCCGCGGCCGGTTCGGCGTCGCCGCCGAGTTCGGCCACATCCGCGTGGTGCCGGACGGGCTGCTGTGCGGCTGCGGCAGCCAGGGCTGCTGGGAGCAGTACGCGTCGGGCCGCGCGCTCGTCCGCTACGCCAAGCAGCGCGCCAACGCCACCCCGGAGAACGCCGCGGCCCTGCTCGCGCTGGGCGACGGCACCGTGGACGGCATCGAGGGCCGGCACATCAGCGCCGCCGCCCGGCAGGGCGACCCGGTCGCCGTCGACTCCTTCCGGGAGCTGGCCCGCTGGGCGGGCGCGGGCCTGGCCGACCTGGCCTCGCTCTTCGACCCGTCGGCGTTCATCGTCGGCGGCGGAGTGTCGGACGAGGGCGAACTCGTCCTCGACCCGATCCGCAAGTCCTTCCGGCGCTGGCTCATCGGCGGCGAATGGCGTCCGCACGCCCAGGTGCTCGCCGCGCAACTCGGCGGCAAGGCCGGGCTGGTCGGCGCCGCCGACCTCGCACGGCAGGGCTGAGACTGGGCTAGGTTGATCACATGACCGTGGAAGATCTGCCGAGTTCCGCCACCGAGCACGACTCGGCGATCGTCCGCGTGCTCAGCTACAACGTCCGTTCGATGCGGGACGACACGGCGGCGCTGGCCCGGGTGATCCGTGCCTGCGCCCCCGACCTCGTCCTCGTCCAGGAGGCCCCGCGGTTCTTCCGGTGGCGCAAGGCCGCGGCCCGCCTGGCCCGTACGACCGGTCTGGTGCACGTGACCGGGGGCGCGACAGCCGCGGGGCCGATGATCCTGTCGTCCCTGCGCGCGCACGTCGAGCACACCGAGGACGTGCTGCTGCCGCACAACCCGCCGCTGCACCAGCGCGGTTTCGCCACCGCGGTGCTGCGGATCGGCGGCGCGCGGATCGCCGCCGTCAGCACGCACCTGAGCCTCGACCCCGTCGAACGGCACGAGCAGGCGGGCCTGCTGCTGGAGCGTGTCGCCGCGACGGGCGAGCCGAACGTCGTCGTCGGCGGCGACTTCAACGAGCCGCCCGAGCGGGCGGGCTTCGCCCGGATCGCGGCGGAGCTCCAGGACGCCTTCGCCGTCGCCCCCTGGGGCGGCGAGGTCACCAACGTCCGGCCGCCCTACCAGCGGATCGACGCGATCTTCACGACCAAGCCGGTGCAGGTGCTCGGGTGCGGGGTCCCGCACTCCGTCCCGGGCGTCACGCACGCGGACCTGCACGCGGCGACCGACCACCTGCCGGTGCTCGCCGCGCTGCGCGTGCCGCGGGCCTGAGGCCCGGTCGCCGCGGGGCCGGTGAGCACGTCGCACCGGCCCGCGGGCCCGGCCCCTCAGAGCAGATCGCGCAGGCGGTCCGCCAGCAGGTCCCAGCGCCAGGCCTCGTGCACCCACGCCCGGCCCCGCTCCCCCATCGTGCGGCGCAGGTCCGCGTCCCGGAGCAGCGCCAGGATGCGTTCGGCCGCCAGCTCCGGGGAACCGCCGGGCACCACCCACCCCGTCTCGCCGGGCAGCACCGCGTCGGGGGCCCCGCCCGAGTCGCCCGCGACGACCGGCAGCCCGGTCGCCGACGCCTCCAGGTAGACGATCCCGAGCCCCTCCACGTCCAGGCCGCCGCGCCGGGTCCGGCACGGCATCGCGAAGACGTCGCCCGCGCCGAAGTGCGCGGGCAGCTCCGCCTCCGGCACCGGCCCGGTGAAGCGCACCGCGCCCGCGACGCCTGTCCGCTCCGCGAGCGTCTCCAGCTCGCCGCGGTACGGGCCGCCGCCCACGATCAGCAGCGCGGCGTCCGGCTGGTCCCGCAGGATGCGCGGCAGCGCGAGGATCAGGGTGTCCTGGCCCTTGCGCGGCACCAGCCGTGACACGCACACCACCACCGGCCGGTCCGTGAGCCCCAGCCGCGCCCGCACCACCGCGCCGCCCGAGCCCGGGTGGAACGTCTTCTCGTTCACCCCCGGCGGCAGGTGCACCATGCGCGCCGCCGCCCGCTCGGTGAGCGCGGAGGCGATCCGCGACCTCGTGTACTCGCCGAGGTACGTGAGCGTGTCGGTGCCCTCGCCGATACGGCGCAGCAGGGCGCGGCTGCCCGGCAGTTGGGCCCAGGCCGCCTCGTGGCCGTGCGTCGTGCCGACGAGGCGGGACGCTCCCGCCTTCCGCAGCGCCGGGGCCATCAGGCCCAGCGGGGCCGCGGCGCCGAACCACACGGACGAGCAGCCGTGCGCCTGCAGCAGCTTGACGGCGGTGCGGGTGACGCGAGGCGTCGGAAGCAGCATCTTGGTGCGGTCCCGCACCACGGGAAAGGGCTGTTCGGCGTCGAACCGGGCGACTTCCGTGCCGTCGCGCCACGTCGAGGCGTAGACGACGACCTTCGCGGGGTCGAGCCGCAGGGCCATGCTGTGCACGAACGACTGGATCCCGCCCTGCCGCGGCGGAAAGTCATTGGTGACGATCAGGGTCTTCTCCATCCCGCCCGACCCTACCTCCGCGGGGGCTTCCGCCTCGGGCTGCCTCTTCCGGTTCGCGCGGGGTGGGTCGGCACCCGTTGTTCACTGCGCGGGGGAGAGTTCTCGTTTTCAGGGGCACGGGGAACTGCGCGCTCAGCCCCCACCGGCAGAAGGTCGCGCGGCGAACCGCACCACGCAGCCCGCGGCGTCGAGGTGACCCCCGTCAGGGGGTGGCGCGGGCGAGGGCGATGCGGGACGCGGGCGTGGGGTGCGTACCCCACAGGAGGTGGAGGAGGCGCGGGGGCGACGGCTCCGCGACGTTCACCGCCGTGAGGCGGCACTGCATGGCGATGAACCCGGCCGCGTCCCCCGTGAGGGCGAGCGCGTGCCGGTCGGCGCGCCGCTCCACCCGGCGGGAGAGCGCGCAGCCGAAGGGCCCGGCGAGGGCGCCGCCGGTCGCGGCGGCGGCCGCGAGGAGCCACGCGGACCGCGGATCGGCGAAGTGCCCGACACCCGCGGCGGCGAGCAGCGGGGACCAGGTCACGACGAGGGCGAGCAGGCCCACCCCGAGCGCGGCCCCGACCGCGCCGAGCGCGGTGCCGCGGGCGACGTCGCGGTGGACGACGTGGCCGAGTTCGTGGGCCACGACGAGTTCGACCTCGCGCGGCTCCGCCGTGGTCAGGAGCGTGTCGTAGGCGACGATCCGCCGCGTCCGGCCGAAGCCGGAGACGTACGCGTTGAGCGCCGTGGTGCGGCGCGACGCGTCGGCGACGAGCACATCGCGTACGGCGACGCCGTCCCGCGCGGCGAGTGCGAGCAGCGCGTCCCGCAGCGGCCCCGCGGGCATGGGCGTGAAGCGGTTGAAGAGCGGTTCGAAGAGGACGGGCGCCGCCCAGGAGAGCACGACGGTGACGGCCGCGGCGCCGAGCGCGGCCCACGCCCACCACCAGCGGGTGACGCCCGCGAGCGCGTACACCGCGAAGAGCGCTCCGGCGAGCAGCGGCAGCGAGATGAGCAGGCCGCGCAGCTGGTCCGCGGCCCAGCCGCGCCAGTTCTGGGTGACGAGGCCGAAGCGGGCCCGTACGACGCGGCCGCGGGCGGCGAAGGGCAGGGTGAGGAGCTGGGGCAGCAGGACGAGGGTGACCGCGGCGCCCGCCGTGCGCCCGGCCCAGGACCCGCCGAACGCGGCGACGAGCCGGGCCCCGGCGGGGGTGAGGCCGAGGGTGAGGAGGAGCGCGAGGTTCGCGGCGCGTCCGGCGAGGGCGACGGGCCACACGCCTTGGCGCAGCGCGCGGGCGCGGGCGACGTGCTCGGGGCTGAAGTCCTCCGCCGCCGGGGTGTCGGGCGGCGGTTCCGGCCGGTTCATCGTGCGTCCCCCTGGTGTCCCGGGCCGCCGGTCGCGGCATCGTCCCGCCGTTCGGGCTGTCCGCCCCGGGCACCCCGGTCTCCCCCGGCGCCGCGGCGCCTGCCCGCGCTCACGTCAGCTCCTGGCGGACGTATGCGCGCCAGCGGGCGGTGAAGGCGGCGAGGCTCAGGTGCAGGTGTGCCTGGAGGACGGTGTCCAGCGGGGTGCCCGTGCCGGCCGCGCGGTAGACGGCGGTGAGCGTCGCCGGGGACCACTGGTCCGCGATGAGCCGGTTGGCGAGCCAGCCGCCCTCGTACGCCTGCGGGAGCGCGGGCGCGGTGGGGCGGAAGTCGGCGTTGGCCGGGAGGGCGGCGGGGACGTGGCCGGAGGTGACGTCCTGGGCGAGTTCGGGGGCGATCTGCGGGGCGGTGCGGCCCGTGTCGCGGTAGGCGACCCAGTCGGCGAAGCCTTCGGAGAGCCACAGCGGGGTGTGGGAGGTGGTGGCGAGCCGGGTCGCGACGTGGGTGGTCTCGTGGGTGAGCACGACCTGCCGGCCGAAGGCGGACAGGCGGCCGAAGGCGGCGGGGTTGACGAGCACCCGGTCGGCGGGGGCGGCGGCGATGCCGCCCAGTTCGCCCGTGGTGACGGCGGCGATGTCGCGGTAGTCGTCGGGGTTCGCGGCGAGCAGCGCGCCGAGCTGGTCGAGGGTCTTCGGGGCCTCGACGACGACGCTGCCGGGCCAGCCCGCCTTCCCCCAGGCCCGCTGCACCTGCGGCACGGCGCGGTCGGCGTCGGCGGCGTAGCGGCGCAGGGTGGCGGTGTCGACGAGCCCCAGCACGAGGCTGTGGGTTCCGCGCACGACCGTGACCTTGCCCTGGTCCCACAGCTGGACGGCGGTGTGCTTGCCCGCCGAGGTCCCGTCGTCGTCGGCGGCCACGTACCAGCGGCCGTCGCGGCGGGTGAACGTCAGGTACTCGGTGGCGACGACCGGCCGGGCGTCGTAGCCGCGCAGCCGGTAGCCCAGCTCGACCTCGGCGGCGGTGCGCGCGGTGCCGGAGGCGTCGGCGGAGGGCGGCAGCGGGAAGGCGCCGGTGCGGACGAGGCGGTAGGACCAGGCGGCGAGCGGGACGTCGGCGATGTCGTCGAACATCCGCTGCTGGGCGGCGCGGTAGCGGGTCGCGCGCGGATCGACGTCCGCGAGGAAGGCCCGCCGGTCGCGGTGCAGGAGGGCGGTCGCGCGCCGGGTCAGGAGGCGCTGGAGGGCGGGGTCGGTGATGGCGGCCGGCTGCGCGGACGTGCCCGGGTGTCCGCCGGTGCAGGCGGTCAGCGCGGCGGCCGCGCCCGCCAGGACGCCGATCGCGGAACGTCTCGTGAGCGGCGCGGTCATGGGGCGATCGTACGGGGCCGGGCCCCGCCGCTCGCCCTACGGGCGCACCACGGCCGTGACGGGCATCATCGACACCGGGTCGTAGCGGACCCGGGCGCCGGGGTAGGGGGCGTGGATGACGCGGCCGCCGCCGACGTACATCGCGACATGGCTGGCGTCGTTGCGGTAGATGACGAGGTCGCCGGGGCGGGCCTGGGAGAGCGGGACGCGGCGGCCGGCGTGCGCCTGCTCCTGGGAGGTGCGCGGGAGGGAGACCCCGGCGCGGGCGTAGGAGTACTGCATCAGGCCCGAGCAGTCGAAGGAGTGCGGGCCGGTCGCGCCCCAGACGTAGGGGGCGCCGAGGACCTGGCGGGCGGCGGCGACGGCGAGGGCGGCGCGGCCGGAGGCGGCGGGCAGGTCGGCGAGGGGCGGCAGCGGCGGGAAGGAGCGGGAGGCGCGGTCGGGGGTGTAGCGGGCCTGCTCGGCGGCGGGGAGGGTGTGCAGGAGCCGCTGGGCCTCGGCGAGGTCGTGCTGGACGGCGGCCTTGCGGCGGGCCAGTTCGGCGGTGGCCTGGCTGAGTTCGGCGACCTTGGCGGCGGCCTGGGCGCGCTGGCTGTCCAGGGCCTGCTGGGCGGAGCGCAGTTCGTCGAGCCGGCCGGCCTGCCGGGCGCCGAGGCGGCTGAGGGTCGCGGCCTGGTCGAGGAAGCCGCGCGGGTCGTCGGACAGGAGCAGCGCGAGGGTGGGGTCGATGGCGCCGCCGCGGTACTGCGCGGCGGCGATCAGGCCGAGGCCGGTGCGGAGTTCGTTGACCTGCTGCTGGCCCTGCGCAGCGCGCTGCTGGAGCGTGGCGAGGTCGGCGTTCAGCTGCCCGGTGCGCTCGGTGGCGGCGTCGTACGCCTGGGTGGCCGCTTCGGCCTGCTGGTAGAGCCGGTCGAGGCGGGCGGTGGTGCCGGCGGCCGTCGCGGACGGGTCGGCGGCGGCGGTCTGGGCGGTGCCGCCGGTGAGCGCCGCGGTGGCCGCGGCCGCGGCGGTGAGCACGGTGAGCCGGGTGGTGCGGGCGGCGGGGCCCGGCTGCGGTGCGCGTCGATGGGATGCCACGGCAGCCGACAGTAGTCATCCGGGCACGTACCGTACAAACACGAGGGGTACCCGGGCAAACCGCACATCTGCGCGGGGGTGGTCGCGTCGCAGGTCAGCGGGCTCGCGGGCGGTCGGGGCCGGAAACGGCACCACCCGAACGCCGTAGCGTCCGGGCGGTGGTGCGGGTCAACCCCGCAAGGAGGGGGTGACGCTCAGATGCGGACGCCGAACTGGAAGGGCATGTTGCTCATCGCCTCGTAGCGCACGACCGTGCCCGGCTTGGGGGCGTGCAGCACCATGCCGTCGCCGGCGTAGAAGCCGACGTGGTGGTGGTCGCTGTAGAAGATGATGAGGTCGCCGACCTTGAGGTCGGACTTGGAGTAGATGCGCGTTCCGGCGTTGGCCTGCTCGGCCGCGGTGCGCGGGATGGACACCCCGGCCTGGCGGTAGGCCCAGGAGGTGAGGCCGGAGCAGTCGAAGGTGTTGGGGCCGGAGCCGCCGTACACATAGGACTTGCCTATTTTGGACTGCGCGAACGAGAAGGCGCTGGACGCGTACTTGCTGGCGGCCGTGCCACCGAGCGGGGCACGGCCGGTGTCGCGGTTGGCGCGGGCCTGGTCGTTGGCTATCTGCTGGCGCTGCGCGCTGGTGAGCCCGTTGAGGATGGACTGCGCCTGCGCGAGCTTGTCCTTGGCCTCGGTCTTGCGCTTGGCCAGCTCGGTCTTGGTGGACTCCAGTTCGGCGAGCTTCGCCGTGGCCTGCGCCCGCTCCTGGTCCAGGGTCCGCTTGGCGTCCTGGAGCTGGGTGAGGGCGCTGCTCTGGATCGAGCTGACCTGGTCCAGCGCGGAGGCCTGGTCGAGGTAGCTGTCCGGGTTGGACGAGAGGAAGAGCTGGAGCGACGGGTCGATTCCGCCGGTCCGGTACTGCGAGGCCGCGATCACGCCGAGGCCGTCGCGCAGCGTGTTGAGGTGCGCCTGCTGCCGGGCCACCTGGTCCTGAAGGGAACTCGCCTCGGTCTGGAGCGACTTGAGCTTCTCGTTCGCCGCGTCGTACTTCTCGGTGGCCTGCTCCGCCTGCGTGTAGAGCACGTCCACCTGGGCCTTGGCGTCCTTGACCGTGGTGGGCTTGCTCGGCTTGGCGGGGGCGGCGTTGGCAGCCTGGGCGGACAGTGCGACGGCCGCCGCTGCGGTCGCGGTCAGCACGGTCACGCGCGTGCGGCTTGCCGGCTTGGGTCGACGGTGGGACGCCACGAAGGCGAGCTCCTTCTTCCTTCAGCCGCCTACCGGTTGACGACTGGCGGGCGGCCTCCGAGCGCCATCCGGATTGGATGATCGACTGCGCGGAGGTACGAGGCCTGACCTTAGTGACCTTTCCGTGATCGGTTCAAATCCCGGAAGGCAAAATCTCGACCGGTTCAAGTTTTCTTTACATGCTTTCGACACAGCGTGATGACCGATTGACACAGCGTGCGCACTGGTGCGCTAGTGAACACCCGTACGGGCGTACGAGCAGGGTGAACGGGCCTGCGGAGGTACCGGGTTCGGCCCCGGACGGCCGGGGTCAGACCCGGGCGAGACGGCGCAGCAGCAGCGTCGAGGCGACCGGGCGGGCCCCGGCCTTGGCGACACCGTCGGCGACCTCGCGGTCCGCGGAGACGACGACGATCTGCCGCCCCGGCGGCTCGGCCCGCACCAGCCGCCGGATCAGCTCGTCCGCGGTCTCCCCGGCCTTGCTGAACAGCACCCGCACCCCGCGCGGCGGCGCCAGCAGCACCGGCATGTCCAGGTCCGCGCCGTCGAAGACGCACGTCACCTCGGCGCCGGACTGCGCGGCGAGCGCGGCGAGCCCGCCGAGCAGCCGCAGCCGCTGCTTCTCCAGCGGCAGCGCCGGATAGCCGGTCTTCGTCACGTTGTAGCCGTCGACCACCAGATGCGCCTGCGGCAGCGCCAGCAACTGGTCCAGCAGCGCCGGGTCGTCGGCGGACAGCGCCCGGGTGGCGATGTCCCGCGCGCTGAACGTCCCCGGCGCGACCGCGTCCACGGTGTCCGCGGGCAGCACACCCATGGTGTCCCGCGGCGGCAGGGCCAGTTCGCGGCGCAGCCCGGAGGCCGCGTCCAGCACGGTGTCGAGCAGCAGCCGCAGCCGGACGTCCTCCACACTGCGTCCCTCGCGCGCCGCCCGGCGGCCGGCCTCGACCGCCGCCTCGGCCTCCGCGAGCCGGGCACGCAGCCGGCGGGCCTCGCTGTCGGCGGCCGCCCGCTCCTGCGCGGCCGCCGTACGCAGCTCGTCGACCTCCGCCTGCAGACGCCGCTGCGCGGCCTCCGCGCGCTTGACGTCGCTGAGGGCGCTGCGCAGCTTGCGGTGCAGCGCGTCGCCCTCCTTGCGTACGGACTCCAGCTCGGCCCTCGCCCGCGCGGCCTCGGCCCTGCCGTGCTCGTGCAGCGCCTCGACCTCGATACGCAGCGCGGCCAGCTCGCGCAGCGCCTCCTCGTCGGCCCGCTCGGCGTCGGCGCGCTGCGCCTCCTCGCCCGCGGTCGCCACCAGCTTCGCCCAGCCCGCCGGGCGCAGCAGATACGCGGCGGCGGCGACGTCCAGCGGGTCGGCGGCGGGCGGCGGGGTGCCGTCCTCCAGCGCCCCCGCGAGTTCGGCCTGCGTCTCGCGCAGCTTGCCCGCCACCCGCTGCCGGAAGGCCGGGTCGTGCTCCAGGGCCGCGGCCAGCGCGGTGCCGGCGTACTTCACCCGGCGGCTGGGCGTGAAGCGGGCGTAGGGGCGCAGCGAGACGGGCAGTTCCTGGTAGGTGAAACCGCCGAAGGCGTCGGCGGCGATGGCCACCACCCGGTGGCGTACGCCCTCGGGAAGCGGCCGGTCGAGCGCGGGCTCGTCGGGGCCGCCGTGCGCGTCGGAGGGCTCGGGCGGGCCGGTCCGCTCCGCAGCGCCGGCACCGGACGGCTCACCGGCCGACGGCCCGGCAGGCTCCGCCGCGGCCCCGTCCGTCCCGGGGCGCGGAAAACCGCCGCTTCCGTCCACCAGTCACTCCCGTCCGAATCTGCCGACCACCCTCGGCGTCCTCCCGGCCCCCTTCGATGACAACGCCTGCTTCTATTGTCCCCGTCCGGGCCTCAGCCAGACGCGGAACCGCTCCCGGCGGCACTTTCCGCACTGCTGTTCCCGTCGTCACCGTCCGCGGCGGCGCCGGGGCGGTCGACCAGCTCGATCCGGTCCACCGCGTTGCACCAGCGGCAGCGCACCGACTCCACGGTCTCGGACAGCACCTCGGTCTCCTCGACGGACGGCTCGCCCGCCAGGTCCAGGTGCACGTACTCCACGACCCGCGAGGAGCGGGTGACGTCGAAACGCGTCAGGTTTCCGCACAGCGTGCAGCGCCACCGCGTGGTCGCGGTCGGCAGGGGAACCGGCATGGCTGGTACCTCTTCCTGTCGGGAGCGTGCGTCCCGGTCACCCTACGGCCTTTCGCACAGGCCGCGCTGCGGCGAGGCGGCCTATGTCCGTTACGCCCGCTGCGTCATGATCGATCCATGGTCATCCCGGTGTACGACAAGAACCCGGTCCGCCGTACGCCGGTCGTCACGTACGGGCTGATCGCCCTGTGCACCGCCGTCTTCCTGCTCGGCCCGCTGTCCGGCTTCCTCCCCGCCTACGGCACCGGGCACACCCTCGCCTGCCGCCAGGCGCTCTGGTTCGACCGCTGGGGCGTGGTCCCCGCCGAGCTGTTCCACGCCCGCCCCTCCGCGGCCGCCCTCGGGCTGCCCGCCGGCTGCGGCGACGCCGACCCGTACCCGCTGTCGCCGTACCTCTCCGTGTTCACGTCGATGTTCCTGCACGGCAGCTGGCTGCATCTGATCGGCAACATGCTCTTCCTCTACGTCTTCGGCGACAACGTCGAGAACCGCATGGGCCGGGTGCGCTTCGCCCTCTTCTACCTCGCCGCCGGCTACCTCGCCACGTACGGCTTCGCCCTCGCCCACACCACCGACACGCAGAGCCTCGTCGGCGCGTCCGGCGCGATCTCCGGCGCCCTCGGGGCGTACCTCTACCTCTATCCCCGGGCCCGCGTCACGAGCCTGTTCCCCTTCCTCTTCTTCGTCCCACTGCGCTTCCCCGCGTGGGTGGTGCTCGGCTTCTGGTTCGTGCTCCAGTGGTTCGCCGCGCAGTCCGCCGCCGCGGGCCCGGGGGTGGCCTACCTCGCCCACGTCGTGGGCTTCGCCCTTGGCTTCTGCTGGGCGTGGGCCTGCTACCGGCCCCGGTCTAAGCTGAGCGTCATCGCCGGGACGACCCAAGGAGACGCGCAGCCGTGATCACCGCGATCGTGCTCATCAAGACCACCGTGGACAAGATCCCCGAGATCGCCGAGTCGATCGCCGCGCTCGACAACGTCAGCGAGGTCTACTCGGTGACCGGCACGTACGATCTCATCGCCCTCGTCCGCGTCGGCAAGCACGACGAGCTGGCCGACATCATTCCCGGCCGCATCAGCAAGATCCCCGGCGTCGAGGCCACGGACACGCATGTGGCTTTCCGCACGTACTCCCAGCACGACCTCGAAGCCGCCTTCGCGATCGGCCTCGACGCCTGAGCATGCGCTTGCCGCGCGGCGCAACCACCAGGGGCGCGTGGGGGCACCTCCCAGGCGAAGCCTGGGGGAGAACTGCGCGCTCAGCCCACCACCGGCCGGTGGTCCGGAGCGGACCGAACTGCCCCTTCGGGCCGGTTGACTACCCGCGCCCCGGTGGGGGCTTGTCGCGCCGTTCCCCGCGCCCCTGAAAAACGCGCACCGCCCTCCGCAGAGGGCAGCTCTCCCGGATCAAGCCCCCGGGGCGACCGGCACGCAGCGGCCGGACTCCGTGGCGTAGGTCCAGGCCGCCCCCTCGCGGACGAGGGTGGTGAGGGCCGCCACGAACCGGGTGACGTCCTCCCGCGGTGTGCCCGCGCCAAAGCTCACCCGCACCGCGTTGCCGTTGAACCCCGCCCCCGGGTCGGGGGACCCGCACGCGCCCAGGTCCTCCGTGTCGGTGCCGAGGAGGCGGCGGACGAGGGGGTGGGCGCAGAAGAGCCCGTCCCGTACCCCGATGCCGTACTCCGCGGAGAGCGCCGCCGCGAGGTGCGAGCTGTTCCAGCCGCGGACGACGAAGCTGAGCACGCCGACCCGGGCGGAGTCCTCGCCGAAGAGCGACAGCACCCGGACCTCGGGGATCGCGGCGAGCCCGTCCCGCAGTTCCTTGAGCAGGTGCTGCTCGCGCGCTTCGAGCCGGTCGAAGCCCGCTTCGGTGAGGGCGCGGCAGGCGGAGGCGATCGCGTAGGCGCCGATGACGTTGGGCGATCCGGCCTCGTGCCGGGCGACGGTGGTGTGCCACTCGGTCTCGACGGTCCCGTCGGCCCGGCGGACGACGGTGCGGGTCGCGCCGCCGCCCGCGAGGTAGGGCTCGGCCTCGCGCAGCCAGTCGGCGCGGCCGGCGAGGACGCCGGAGCCGAAGGGCGCGTAGAGCTTGTGGCCGGAGAAGGCGACCCAGTCGACGTCGAGCGCGGTGATGTCCACGGCCTGGTGCGGCACGAGCTGCGCGGCGTCCAGCACGATGCGGGCGCCGTGCCGGTGCGCGGCGGCGGCCAGTTCGCGGACCGGCCACAGTTCGCCGGTCACGTTGGAGGCGCCGGTGACGCACACCAGCTTGGGGCCCTTGGGCGCGCCGTGCAGGGCGACGTCGAGGGCGGCCACGGCCTCCTCGGGGGTGTGCGGGGCGGCGAGGCAGACGACCTCGGCGCCGTCCGCGCGCTGCCACGGCAGCAGGGCCGCGTGGTGCTCGGTCTCGAAGACGAAGACCCGGGTCCCGGTGGGCAGCGCGGCGGCCAGCAGGTTGAGCGAGTCGGTGGTGGAGCGGGTGAAGACGACCTGGTCGCCGGGGCGGCAGCCGAGGAACTCGGCGACCGTGGCGCGGCTCTGCTCGAAGAGGTCGGTCGAGAGCTGGGAGAGGTAGCCCGCGCCGCGGTGCACGCTGCCGTAGTAGGGGGCGTAGGCGGCCACGTCGTCCCACACCCGCTGGAGGGCGGGGGCGCTGGCGGCGTAGTCGAGGGCCGCGTAGGTGACGTCGGTGCCGGTCACGAGCGGGACGGTGACGTCCCGGCCGAGCACGGGCAGCGGCTCGGGACAGGCGGGGTCGGCGGAACCGGTGGCTTCGGTGGCGGCGGCGGACACGGTGGTCGCGGTCATGGCGGTCTCCTGGCACGAGAGCAGCGGACGGCGGCGCGCCTCGGCGGCAGGCGGCGGGCCTGCGCGGGCGAACGGCGTCGGACGGCGTGGAATGGGCAGCGGACGAGGTGGTACCGGTGCACTGGACGGCACCGCGGGTAGGCGGGACCGGGGCCGAAAGGCCCTATCGCATTCGCTTGCGCATGAGAGAACTCCCCTGTCCGGCTTGCTGCGAGCCCTGCTGCTCACAGCCTGGTCATCACCCGGGGCACCCCGCCTCGGACGGAGGGTTGCCGGACAGCGAGCCGGGGCCTTTGCGCTGTCACTCGTGACCTGAGAGGGATTCTGCCACAGCCCCGCACACGCGCAAGGCGCCGTCCGCAGTACGGACAGCGCCTTGCCGGGGCGGTGGCGTCGGGGTCAGGCGTTGCTGGCCGCGGCCCAGCGTTCGAGCACCGCGGCGGCCGCCCCGGAGTCCAGCGACTGGGCGGCCCGTTCGACACCGGCGGCGAGCTGCTCCTCCAGCGTCCCGTTGCCGGGTTCCAGGGCGACGAGCGCGGCCGCGGAGTTGAGCAGCACCGCGTCGCGGACCGGGCCGGTCTCACCGGCCAGGACGCGCCGGGCGACGTCCGCGTTCTGCGCCGGGGAGCCGCCGCGCAGCGCCTCGACGGGCACTAGGCCGATGCCGATGTCGCGCGGGTCGAAGGACTGCTGGGTGACCTTGCCGTCGCGGACCCACCACACCTGGGAGGTGTCGGTGGTCGTGAGTTCGTCCAGTCCGTCGTCGCCGCGGAAGACCAGCGCGGACGAGCCGCGCTCGGCCAGCACCCCGGCCATGATGGGCGCGACGCGGGCGTTGGCGACGCCGGTGGCCTGGGCCCGTACCCGGGCGGGGTTGGTGAGCGGGCCGAGGAAGTTGAAGGTCGTCGCGACCCCCAGCTCGCCGCGCGCGGTGCCCACGTGCCGCAGGGCGGGGTGGAACTTGACGGCGAAGCAGAAGGTGATGCCCGCCTCCTCCGCGACCTCCACGACCCGGTCCGGCGGCAGGTCCAGGTTCACCCCGAGGTGGCTCAGCACGTCGCTGGCCCCGCTCGCCGAGGAGGCGGCCCGGTTGCCGTGCTTGACGACCTTGGCACCGGTGCCGGCGACCGTTATGGCGGACATGGTGGAGATGTTGACCGTCTTGGCGCGGTCGCCGCCGGTGCCGACGATGTCGACGGTGGGGCCGGGCACCTCGATGGTGCGGGCGTGCGCGTACATCGCCCGGACCATGCCGGTGACCTCCTCGACCGTCTCCCCCTTGGCGCGCAGCGCGACCGCGAAGCCGGCGATCTGCACGTCGGTGGCGCTGCCGGTCATGATCTGGTCCATGGCCCACGCGGTGTCCTCGGCGTCGAGGTCCCGCCGCTCGATCAGCGCGGTCAGCACGTCGGGCCAGGACCGGTGCGTCCCGGTGCCGCCGCCTGCCGGGTTCACAACGCTCATGGTCCACGCTCCTGCGCTTTGCGGAGGGCCCTCGCCCTCCCCCGCCGCACACCTTATCGGGACACGAAAACCGGGTGGGCCCCAGAAGGGGCCCACCCGGCGGGTGGATCAGCGGGCGGACGGGTCAGTGGTGACCGTGGCCGCTCGTGATCTCGTCGTACTCCTCGACCGTCGGCTTCGGGATCTGGCTGTGCTCGCCGTAGTAGCCGCGCGACAGCTTGGCCCGGAGCTTGGTGACGGGGCTGGTCTTGCGCTCGACACCGTTCTCGTCGACCGCGGGACCGATCTCCAGCGGCTGCGGCTGCTCGTGCGCGGTGAGCACGTGCAGCTGCTCCTGCGGGAGCGGCTCGTGGACCTCGATGAACTCACCGTGCGGGAGCCGCTTGATGATGCCGGTCTCGCGACCGTGCAGCACCTTCTCGCGGTCCCGGCGCTGGAGGCCGAGGCAGATCCGCTTGGTGACCCAGAAGGCGATCACCGGCAGGACGAAGAAGCCGATCCGCACGGCCCAGGTGATCGTCTCGATCGACAGGTGGAAGTGCGTCGCCCACAGGTCGTTGCCGCCACCGATGAGCAGGGTGAAGTACAGCGTCAGCCAGGCGACACCCAGTCCGGTGCGCACCGGGCGGTTGCGCGGGCGGTCCAGCAGGTGGTGCTCGCGCTTGTCACCGGTGATCCAGGACTCGATGAACGGGTACACGCCGATGGCCACCAGGACCAGCGGGAAGATTATCAACGGGATGAACACACCCAGGACGAGCGTGTGACCCCATGCGTTGATCTCCCAGCCGGGCATCACGCGGATCAGGCCTTCGGGGAAGCCCATGTACCAGTCGGGTTGGGCACCCGTCGAGACTTGGTCCGGCCGGTACGGGCCGATGGCCCAGATCGGGTTGACCGTCGCGATGGCCGCGAGGGCCGCGATGACACCGAAGACCAGGAAGAAGAAGCCGCCCGCCTTGGCCGTGTAGATCGGCAGCAGCGGCATGCCGACGACGTTCTTCTCGGTCTTGCCCGCACCCGGGAACTGCGTGTGCTTGTGGTACACGACGAGGATCATGTGCGCGGTCACGAGGGCCGCCATGATGCCGGGGAACAGCAGGATGTGCACCGAGTAGAAGATCGGCACGAAGTTGTGGCCGGGGAACTCGCCGCCGAAGATGAACATCGACAGGTACGTTCCGATGACCGGCGTGGACAGGATCGCGCCGTCGACGAATCGGACACCGGTGCCGGACAGCAGGTCGTCGGGCAGCGAGTAGCCGGTGAAGCCCTCGAAGCAGCCGATGAACAGCAGCGTCCAGCCGAAGAGCCAGTTCAGCTCACGCGGCTTGCGGAACGCACCCGTGAAGAAGATGCGCATCATGTGCACGAGCATGCCCGCGAGGAAGATCAGAGCCGCCCAGTGGTGGATCTGACGGATCAGCAGACCGCCGCGCACCTCGAAGCTGATGTGCATGGTGGAGGCGTAGGCCTCCGACATCCGCTGGCCCTGGAGCGGGGCGTACGGACCGTGGTAGATCGTCTCGGCCATGCTGGGGTGGAAGAACAGCGTCAGATACACACCCGTGAGGATGAGGATGATGAAGCTGTAGAGGCAGATCTCACCCAGCATGAACGACCAGTGGTCGGGGAAGATCTTCCGGAGATTGGCCTTGCCGACCTTGTAGAGCCCCAGTCGCGCGTCCGTCCACTCCGCGACTTTCTGGCCCGCAGGCTTCGGACCTCGGCGAGTGTTCGTCGAGGCGGTCTCAGTCGATGTACTCATCCGCGCTCCCAGAAGGCCGGACCGACGGGAACCTCGAAGTCGCCCATGGCGACCAGATTACCCTCACCATTGACGCTGATACGCAGCTGCGGCAGCCGGTGCCCGGCCGGACCGAAGAGCACGCGCGCACCGTCCGACAGGTCGAACGTCGACTGGTGGCACGGGCACAGCACGTGGTGCGTCTGCTGCTCGTAGAGGCTGACGGGGCAGCCGACGTGCGTGCAGATCTTCGAGAAGGCGACGATCCCCTCGTGGGACCAGTCGAGTTCCTTCTTGTCCTTGATGTCCTCGGGCTTGATCCGGACGACCATCAGGGCGGCCTTGGCGAGCTGCTCCTGGTAGTCCTCGTCGTCCTCGCTGAGACCCTCGGGGTTGGCGAAGGTGAGCGAGCCGACGGCGATGTCCTCGGGGCGCAGCGGCTTGTTGGTGTTCGGGTTGATCAGCGCCTTGCCCTTGGCCCACGCGGTGTGGCGGAGCTTGTCCTCCGGCAGCGGACCGAGGTCGCGCAGGATCACCACGGCCGACAGCGGGACGAGCGTGAGCGCGCCGAGCATGGTGTTGCGCACCAGCTTGCGGCGGCCGAAGCCGCTCTCCTGCACGCCCTGCTTCCACTGCTCTTCCATCGTGGCGCGCAGCTCTTCGTCGGCACCCGCGGAGTGCCGCTCGTCGGCCATCTCCTCGTCCGACATCAGGGTGCGGGCCCAGTGGACCGCGCCCGCGCCGAGTCCCAGCAGCGCGACGGCGAGCGTCAGGCCGAGGGAGAAGTTCAGCGCGCTGACGTGGCCGAACGGGAAGATGTAGACGTACTTGCCTACCGGGAAGATCACGAAGCTCGCGATGAAGGCGATGGTGCCGATCATCGAGAGGGTGAACAGCCCGGCGACGACACGCTCGGAGTGCTTCGCCGCCTTCTCGTCGATGTCCTGGCGGCGGTACTCGTGCTCGGGGTGACCGGGGTCGCCGAACGGGTCGCGGTGGACCTCCGTCTCGGCACCGTGGTCGCCGCCGGTGGCCGGCAGGTGCTCGTGTGGCTCTGACACGTCGTTGGATCCGGTTTCGCTCATGACTTCTTGGCCTTAGTCGTCCGGGCCGCGATCCAGGCGGCGATGGCGATCAGCGTGCCGAGGCCGAAGACGTAGGCGAACAGACCCTCGGGCACGGGGCCGAAGCCGCCGAGCGTGAAGCCGCCCGGGTTCTTGGACTGTGCGGTGTCGACCTCGTTCAGGTACGCGATGATGTCCTGCTTCTGCTGCTGCGGCATCGTCGTGTCCGGGAAGGACGGCATGTTCTGCGGGCCGGTCTGCATGGCCTCGTAGATGTGCTTGGGCTCGACGCCCTTCAGCGTGGGGGCGTACTTGCCATCGGTGAGGGCGCCGCCCTTGCCGACGAAGTTGTGGCACTGCGCGCAGTTGGTGCGGAACAGCTCGCCGCCCTTGGCGACGTCACCGCCGGCCGGGTCGTACTGGTCCGCCGTCGGGGCCACCGGGCCGGGGCCGAGCGAGGCGATGTACGCGGCCAGCTGGTCGATTTCCTTCTGGCTGTACTGCTTCTTCTTCTTCTGGACCTGCGGGCCGGGCTGCTGCGCGGGCATCCGGCCACTGCCGACCTGGAAGTCCACCGCCGCCGAGCCGACGCCGACCAGGCTCGGGCCGTCGGAGCTGCCCTGGCCGTGCGCGCCGTGGCAGCTCGCGCAGCCCACCGAGAACAGCTTCTGTCCCTCGGTGATCGCGATGGACTGGGAAGAGTCGTCGGCCTGCGCCTTGGGTGCCGGAGAGAGCGCGGCGTACAGCCCCCCGGTGGCCGCTAGCGCGAAGAGTAGGACGACGAGCGCCGCCAGCGGGTGGCGCCGTCGTGCGGAGAGCTTTTTCACGGATTACCCCGGTGTCAGGATCTCTTGTCTCGATGCTTCGGGTGGTTGTGCCTGTCCGGCACCGTGCTGTGGTACGCGACCGACTACTTGATCAGGTAGATCGTGGCGAAGAGGCCGATCCAGACGACATCGACGAAGTGCCAGTAGTAGGAGACGACGATCGCAGCGGTGGCCTGCTGGTGCGTGAAGCGCTTGGCCGCGTACGTACGGCCCAGCACCATCAGGAAGGCGATCAGACCACCCGTCACGTGCAGCCCGTGGAAGCCGGTGGTCAGGTAGAACACCGAGCCGTACGGGTCGGAGCTGAGGGAGATCCCGTCCTTCTTGACCAGGTTCGTGTACTCGAAGATCTGCCCGCCGATGAACACCGCGCCCATGATGAACGTCACGATGAACCAGGAGCGCAGCTTCTTCACGTCACCGCGCTCGGCGGCGAACACGCCCATCTGGCAGGTGAAGGAGGAGAGCACCAGGATCGTGGTGTTCGTCGCGGAGAACGGCACGTTCAACGCATGCGCGTGTTCCTTCCAGAAGTCGGCACCCGTGACCGACCGAAGGGTGAAGTACATCGCGAAGAGGGCCGCGAAGAACATCAGCTCGGAACTCAGCCAGATGATGGTCCCGACGCTGGTGAGGTTCGGCCGGTTGACCGACGGGTGCGCGTGCCCGGTTTCTACTGCTGTTGCTGTCGCCACGTCCGTCATTATGTCGGTCGCTTATCTGGCGCTCACTCCGGGGGTCCCCTTCGGTGTGTCAAGGTCCTTCGCGCGACCGTGTCCAGCGGTGTTGAGGTCACCCGGACGGGCGACGGCCGGACGTGCCGACGGATCCGGGGGTGCTCCGGCCCCTCCACGGACGGCCCCGGCGGGAGTAGCATCGGCAAGCACTTGAGAAAGCGTTCACGAGCTTCGAGGAGCCAGGATGCAGGCGACCGCCACGGTGCTGGTCTACAGCGACGACGCCAACACCCGGGAGCAGGTCCGGCTCGCCGTCGGCCGCCGGCCCGCCGCGGACCTGCCGCCGGTGGAGTTCGTGGAGTGCGCGACGCTGCCCGCGGTCCTGACCGAACTGGGCAACGGCGGTATCGACGCCTGCATCCTGGACGGGGAGACGGCTCCGGCGGGCGGGATGGGTGTGTGCCGCCAGATCAAGGACGAGATCTTCCGCTGCCCGCCGGTCCTGGTGCTCATCGGGCGCCCGCAGGACGCCTGGCTGGCCACCTGGAGCCGCGCGGACGCGGCCGTGACGCACCCGGTGGACCCGGTGGCGCTCAACGACACGCTCGCCGTGCTGCTGCGCCGCAGCATCCACGGGGCGGACGGTCCCTCCAAGGCCGTCGCGGCCCGCTAGCGGCCGCTCAGGCCGTCTCGGGGCGCAGCCGGGCCGGGTTCGACATCGGATTACCGCCCGTGGACGACGAGCCCTGCTGCGCGCTCGGGGCGGTGGCCTTGCCCAGGGCGCTGCCCTGGAGCCACTTCGCCTCGTCGAGGTTCCAGTCGCCGAAGCCGTTGTCGAACGGCGTCATCATGGGGCCCTGGCTGTTGACGACCTGGACGATGTCGCCGGGGCGCACATGGTCGAAGAACCAGTGCGCGTTCTCGGTGCTCATGCCCGTGCAGCCGTGGCTGACGTTGGCGGAGCCCTGCGAGCCCTCGGACCAGGGGGCGGCGTGCACGTATTCACCGCTCCACGTCACCCGGGTGGCCCAGTAGACGGGCAGGTCGTAGGAGTCGGAGCTGCCCGCGGCGATGCCGACGGTGGAGCTCTTCATCTGGACGAAGCTCTCCTTGGCGAGCACCACCTTGATGCCGTTGCGGGTGTCGAAGCCGGGCTTGCCGGTCGTGACGGGCAGGGTGCGGACGACCTTGCCGTCGTCCTTGAAGGTCATCTGGTCGGTCGCGGCGTCCGTGATCGCCTCGATGCGGTCGCCGGTCTGCAGGGTGAGCGGCTTGTCGGCGCCGCCGAAGAGCTTGTCCTGGACCTTGACCCCGCCCAGTGTGCTGCTGGCCGTGATCCGCGCGTGCGCGGGCCAGTAGGCGCTCGGACGGTAGTGCAGGGTGCGGTCGTCCACCCAGTACCAGGAGCCCGCGGACGCGGCGGGGCTGCTGCTCACCTGGAGGTGCGCCTCCACGACGGCACGCGCCGCCGGGGACTTGACCGGGACGCTCAGCGCCGCGGTGATGGGCTGCCCGACGCCGTACGTGCCCGCGTCGGGGCCGAAGGTGACGTGCAGGCCGGCGTCCGCCGGGGTGGTGTCGAAGGTCAGCGTCTTGCGGCCGGGGTGCCCGTCGGAGTCCTCGGTGCTCACCCGGACCGTGTAGTGGGCGCCTGCGGCCAGCGCGGTCGTGGACTGCCAGCTGAGGCCGTCCTCGCTGAGTTTGCCCGCCACGTAGCGGCCGGCGCCGTCGGTGGCCGTGACGTCGGTGATGCGGCTGCCGTCGTCCTTGACGGTGACCTTGAGCGGCTTGCTGGGGTCGGCCTTGCCGCCGTCCGCGATGGAGTACGCGACCTTGGCCGCGGACTCGTGGGGCGGGGCCGCCAGCGGGTTGCCGTCGCCGCTGCATGCGGTGAGCCCCACCGCGAGGGGAGCCGCGAGCAGGGCGCAGCTCAGCGCTATCCGGTGTCGTGAGTTGTGGCTCATGGGCTCAACGTAAGAACGCCGCGCCGGTTCCGCACGGCGGAAGGGTGCAAAAGGGGCGGGCCGCGGCACCTGGTGGGGTGCCGCGGCCCGCCCGGGGCAGCGGTGCGGTCAGGCCGCGGTCACTGCGTGCGGTCGGCGCCGCGGTAGTACTCGAACACCCAGCCGAAGACACCCAGGAGGATGACCGGCATCGAGAAGAACAGCAGCCACCAGCCGAAAATGATGCCCATGAAGGCCAGGGCGCCACCGGTGGCCAGCATCAGCGGCTGCCAGCTGTGCGGGCTGAAGAAGCCCAGCTCGCCGGCGTCGTCGGCGATGTCCGCCTCTTCGCGGTCCATGGCCCCGGTGTCCGCCCGGTTGGCCGTGAAGCCGAGGTAGAAGGCGATCATCGTGGACAGACCGAACGCCAGGAACAGCGCGGTGGTACCGGCGGGCTCCTTCGACCAGAGGCCGTAGACCACGGCTGCCGCCAGTATGAAGGCAGCGAACCCGGCGAACATCCAGGCCTGAATCTTCACTGGTCCGCCCCCTTGCTGTCAGTGCCGGAGATCGCCGTGCCGCCCGCGGTGTGGCCCGCGAGAGCGTCGATCGCCGCGATCTCCGGGTGGTGCAGGTCGAACGCCGGGGATTCGGAGCGGATACGCGGCAGCGAGGTGAAGTTGTGCCGCGGCGGCGGGCAGGACGTCGCCCATTCGAGCGAACGGCCGTAGCCCCACGGGTCGTCGACCTCGACCTTCTTGCCGTACTTCGCCGTCTTCCACACGTTGTAGAGGAACGGCAGTATCGACAGACCGAGCAGGAACGAGCTGATCGTCGACACCGTGTTCAGCGTGGTGAAGCCGTCGGCCGCCAGGTAGTCGGCGTAGCGGCGGGGCATGCCCTCGACGCCGAGCCAGTGCTGCACCAGGAAGGTGCCGTGGAAGCCGAAGAAGAGCGTCCAGAAGGTGATCTTGCCGAGCCGCTCGTCGAGCATCTTGCCGGTCATCTTCGGCCACCAGAAGTGGAAGCCGGCGAACATCGCGAAGACGACGGTGCCGAAGACCACGTAGTGGAAGTGCGCCACCACGAAGTACGAGTCGGACACGTGGAAGTCCAGCGGCGGGGCGGCCAGGATGACACCGGTCAGACCACCGAAGGCGAAGGTGATCAGGAAGCCGATCGCCCACAGCATCGGTGTCTCGAAACTCAGTGAGCCCTTCCACATGGTGCCGATCCAGTTGAAGAACTTCACACCGGTCGGTACCGCGATCAGGAAGGTCATGAAGGAGAAGAACGGCAGCAGCACACCGCCGGTCACGTACATGTGGTGCGCCCACACCGTCACGGAAAGGCCCGCGATGGAGATGGTCGCGGCCACCAGGCCGATGTAACCGAACATCGGCTTGCGCGCGAAGACCGGGATGACCTCGGAAATGATGCCGAAGAACGGCAAGGCGATGATGTACACCTCTGGGTGTCCGAAGAACCAGAAGAGGTGTTGCCAGAGCAATGCCCCGCCGTTGGCGGCATCGAAGACATGCGCCCCGAATTTCCGGTCGGCCTCCAGGGCGAGCAGCGCCGCGGCCAGCACGGGGAAGGCGAGCAGGACCAGGACGGCGGTCAGCAGCACGTTCCACACGAAGATCGGCATGCGGAACATCGTCATGCCCGGTGCGCGCATGCAGATGATCGTGGTGATGAAGTTGACCGCGCCGAGGATGGTGCCGAAGCCGGAGAAGGCCAGACCCATGATCCACATGTCGGCGCCGACACCCGGCGAGTTGACCGCGCTGGACAGCGGCGAGTAGGCGAACCAGCCGAAGTCCGCCGCGCCCTGCGGGGTCAGGAAGCCGCCGACCGCGATGAGCGAGCCGAACAGGTACAGCCAGTAGGCGAACATGTTCAGCCGCGGGAACGCGACGTCGGGGGCGCCGATCTGGAGCGGCATGATCCAGTTCGTGAAGCCCGCGAACAGCGGCGTCGCGAACATCAGCAGCATCACGGTGCCGTGCATCGTGAAGGCCTGGTTGAACTGCTCGTTCGACATGAACTGGTTGCCGGGGCGGGCCAGCTCCGCACGCATCAGCAGCGCCATCACGCCGCCGATGAGGAAGAACGCGAACGACGTGACCAGGTACAGGGTGCCGATGGTCTTGTGGTCGGTGGTGGTCAGCCACTTCACGGCCACGGAGCCGGGGCTCTTGACACGGGCCGGGATCTCGTCCTCGTACGAGTCGTCGGCCGGAGCCGCCCCGTGGGGTTCGTTGAGAATGCTCATGTGGTCTTGGGCTCCGAGTTCTTCGCGTTGCCCGTCGTGGCGATTCCGGACGGGAGATACCCCGTCTTGCCCGCCTTGGCGAGGTCCTTCAGGTGCTGCTGGTACTGCTCGGGCGTCACGACCTTCACGTTGAACAGCATCCGCGAGTGGTCGACGCCGCACAGTTCGGCGCACTTGCCCATGAAGGTGCCCAGCTTGTTCGGGGTCACCTCGAAGACGTTGGTGTGGCCGGGGATGACGTCCTGCTTCATCAGGAAGGGCACGATCCAGAAGGAGTGGATGACGTCCCGCGAGGTCAGCACGAAGCGGACGGTCTGGCCCTCGGCCAGCCACAGGGTCGGGCCCGGGTTACCGGTGTCGGGGTCCACGCTCGCCGGGGTGCCGACGTCGTAGACGCCCTCGGCGCCCTTCGGGAAGAGCAGCTTGTTCGCCGGGATGTTGGACAGCTCGGACGGAACCGTGGCACCGGTCGCCGGATTCCCGTCGACGTTCTCCACGTAGTTGAAGCCCCAGCTCCACTGGAAGCCGACCACGTTGACCACGTGGTCCGGCTTCTTCGACGTCGCGAGGAGCTTGTTCTCGTCGCGCGCGGTGAAGTAGAAGAGCACCGCGATCACGACGATCGGGACGATCGTGTAGAGCGCCTCGATCGGCAGGTTGTAGCGGGTCTGCGGAGGGACCTCGACCTTGGTGCGGCTGCGCCGGTGGAAGATCACGCTCCACAGGATCAGACCCCAGACCAGGGCGCCGGTCGCCAGCGCCGCGGCCCAGGAGCCCTGCCACAGGGCGAGGATCCGCGGAGCCTGTTCGGTGGCCGGACTCGGCATGCCGAGACGGGGATAGTCCTTGTAGGAGCAACCGGTGGCCATAGCAAGGACCAGGCCCGCAGCCAGCGCCTGCGGGAGCCTCCGCCGCAACCCGCGCCGTGACGTGGAGGAACCTCCCACGCCCTTGGGGCTGGGGGGGAGGTCGGAGCCGTTGGGACTCACGTAGCGCCTTCCCGAGAGTCTCGCCCGCTCGTCCGGGTGTTCCGGCCGTGTGCTGGTCGGTCGGCCCGAGCTGCAGGCATTGAGGTGTGGATGTTTATGCGGACCAAACCCTACTGGACGCTATTTGGGGTCGCGCGGGGAGGGGGTCCAACGCGCCGGGGTGCACCCCGAAGGGATGGAATCCCGCGCTCAGGGCGTCTTTCTGACGCCCACTGACCGCCCGCCGGGCCGCCCCGGCCGTCACCGCCCCGGCGGTACGCGGCCCCACCGCGGACGACGGTACGCGCCCGGCCCGGCGGTAGCGTGCGGGGATGCCCTACTTCGACACGGCCTCCGCCGCCCCGTTGCACCCCGTCGCACGTGAGGCCCTGCTCGCCGCGCTCGACGAGGGGTGGGCCGACCCGGCGCGGCTCTACCGGGAGGGGCGCCGGGCCCGGCTGCTGCTGGACGCCGCCCGGGAGACCGCCGCCGAGGCCGTCGGCTGCCGCCCGGACGAGCTGGTCTTCACTCCTTCGGGGACGGTGGCGCTGCACTCCGCGGTTGCCGGGGCGGCGGCGGGGCGGCGCAGGACCGGGCGCCACGTCGTGGTCTCCGCCGTCGAGCACTCCGCCGTACTGCACGCCGCCGAGGCGTACGACACCACCGCGGTCGGCGTCGACCGCACCGGACGGATCTCCCCCGCCGACCTCGCCGCGGCGCTGCGCCCCGACACCGCGCTGGCCTGCGTCCAGTCCGCCAACCACGAGGTGGGCACGCGCCAGCCGGTCGGCGAGATCGCCGAGCTGTGCCGGGCCGCGGGGGTGCCGCTGCTCGTGGACGCGGCCCAGTCCCTGGCCTGGGGCCCGGTGGAGGACGGCTGGTCCCTGCTCGCGGCCAGCGCGCACAAGTGGGGCGGGCCGCCCGGGGTGGGCCTGCTCGCCGTCCGCAAGGGCACCCGGTTCGCGCCCGCGCACCCGGCCGACGAGCGCGAGGCGGGGCGCTCCCCCGGCTTCCCGAACCTCCCGGCGGTCGTCGCCGCCGCCGCGTCCCTGCGGGCCGTCCGCGCGCAGGCCGCGCAGGAGGCCGCGCGGCTCTCCGCGCTGGTCGACCTCGTCCGCACCCGGGTGCCCGCACTCGTCCCCGACACCGAGGTCGTCGGCCACCCCACGGAGCGGCTGCCGCACCTGGTGACCTTCTCCTGCCTCTACGTCGACGGCGAGGCGCTGCTCGGCGCCCTCGACCGCGAGGGCTTCTCCGTCTCCTCCGGCTCCTCCTGCACCTCCAGCACGCTCACCCCGAGCCATGTCCTCAAGGCGATGGGCGTGCTGTCCGAGGGCAACATCCGCGTCTCGCTGCCGCCGGGCACCCCGCGCCCGGAGGTCGAGCGCTTCCTCGACGTGCTGCCGTCGGTGGTCGCCGAGGTCCGCGCCCACCTCGGGGCACCGGGGGCGGACGCCGCCCCGGCCCCCGGGCCCGCCCCGGCGGAACTCGTCGTGGACGCACTGGGCAAGCGGTGCCCGATCCCGGTGATCGAGCTGGCCAAGGTCATCGACCAGGTCCCGGTCGGGGGGACGGTCACCGTCCTCTCCGACGACGAGGCCGCGGCGCTCGACATCCCGGCGTGGTGCGCGATGCGCTCCCAGGACTACCTGGGCCCGCAACCCGCTCCGCGGGGCGCCGCCTATGTCGTCCGCCGCCGCACCTGAGCGTGCTGCTGCGCAGGGCGGTGAGCGTTCTCCAGGCCACGGCTGCGCCGTGGGGCGAGCGTTTTCAGGGCACGGCTGCGCAGCCGGGTGAGCGTTTTTAGGGGCGCGGGGAACTGCGCGACAAGCCCCCACCGGCCGGTGGTCCGGACACGACAGCAACTGCCCCTTCGGGCCGGTTGACTACCCGCGCCCCGGTGGGGGCTGAGCGCGCAGTTCCCCGCGCCCCTGATGGCTCGCCCCCCGCAGGGGGGAAGCTCAGCTCAGGTGAGCGCGGACTTCCTCGGCGGCGGCGTCACCGTACGCCTTGGTGAAGCGCTCCATGAAGTGCGTGCGCCGCAACTCGTACTCCTGCGTCCCCAGCGTCTCGATGACCAGAGTCGCCAGCATGCAACCCACCTGCGCCGCGCGCTCCAGGCCGACGCCCCAGGCGAGGCCGGAGAGGAAGCCGGCGCGGAAGCCGTCGCCGACGCCCGTGGGATCGACCTTCGCCTGCTCTTCCGCGCAGCCGACGACGATCGGCTCCTCGCCCTTGCGGTCGATGCGCACACCGCGCGCGCCGAGCGTGGTGACACGGACGCCGACCCGGCCGAGGATGTCCTCCTCGGTCCAGCCGGTCTTGGTCTCGATGAGGCCCTTTTCGTACTCATTGTTGAAGAGGTACGCGGCGCCGTCGACGAGGACGCGGATGTCGTCGCCGTTCATCCGGGCGATCTGCTGGGAGAAGTCCGCGGCGAAGGGGATGCCGCGGGAGCGGCACTCCTCGGTGTGGCGGATCATCGCCTCGGGGTCGTCCGCGCCGACGGAGACGAGGTCGAGGCCGCCGACGCGGTCGGCGACGTGCTGCAGCTCGATGAGCCGGGCCTCGCTCATGGCGCCGGTGTAGAAGGAGCCGATCTGGTTGTGGTCGGCGTCGGTGGTGCAGATGAAGCGGGCGGTGTGCAGCACCTCGGAGATGCGGACGGACGCGGTGTCGACGCCGTGCCGCTGGAGCCAGGCCCGGTATTCGCCGAAGTCGTTGCCCGCGGCGCCGACCAGGATGGGCTGGGTGCCGAGCAGGCCCATGCCGTAGCAGATGTTCGCGCCGACCCCGCCGCGGCGGACGTCGAGCGAGTCGACCAGGAAGGACAGCGAGACGGTGTGCAGCTGGTCGGCGACCAGCTGGTCGGAGAAGCGGCCGGGGAAGGTCATCAGATGGTCGGTGGCGATGGATCCGGTGACGGCGATGCGCACGGCGGCGGGCTCCTGGTGACGGGGGAATGGGACCGGGGGGTTGCGTGGGTCCGGGCAGTCCTCCACGCTACCGGCAATCCGCCGCGCGGCCCGGACATCCGCGCTTTGCCCCGGGTTGCGGACGCGGCGTCCGGCGACCCGGAGAAACTACCCGATAGTAGGGCTTTCTCCCCCGGTCCGGCCGTGCCAGTGTCGAGGGTATGAGCGCTACGTCACACGGCACGGCCACCCCGTCCCCGATCGCCCCCGCCCCGCTCGCCGAGCCCGACTCGATGGAGGAGCTGATCGGCGACTGCCGGAGGATGGCCGCGCACTGGCACACCACCGCCCCCGCCGCCCCGGTCGAGCGGACCGCGGGCCCGCACGGCATCACCGTCCCGCCCGCGTCCGCCCACGTGGTGGCGGGTATGGCGGAGTACGGGGACTGAACCCCCTTCCCGCGGCGCGGAACCGGCGCGCGGGCCGCCGCGTCCCATCGGCACCTGAACGGTGACGGAGCGGAGGGGTGCGCGCGATGAAGGACGAGGACGAGCGGGCGGGCGTCGACGACTGGCCGAGCGACCGGGCGGACCGCAGGCGCCGGCTGATGATCGGTGCGGCCGTGGCCGCGGTGCTGGCGTTCGTGACGGGCACGGCGTTCCTGGGGATCGTCGGGGACCCCGAGGGCGGCGCGCACCCGGTCACAGCGAAACACCTCGAACCGACCGTGGCCCGGAGCGGTGCCCCGCTCCCCGCGGACTCCGGCTCCTACCGGCTCACCGGCGCGCTGCCCGACGACGTTCCCGGTCCCACACCCCTGTACCGCCCCGCGGCCGCCGGACCCGACCGTGCCGCGGTCACCCGGCTCGCGTCCGCGCTGGGTCTGACCGGGCCCGCCGTCGACGACGGCGGCTTCTGGCGGGTCGGCGCACCGGACGGTACGGGCCCGGCGCTGCTGGTCAGCAGGGACGCACCCGGCACCTGGTCGTACGCCCGCAACGGGCAGGGCGTCCCGGGGCAGCGCACCGTCGTGCCGCCCGCACAGCCGAAGGTGCCGCCGCCCGCGAAGGACGGCGGCCCGGACACGTACCGCGCCACGCCCGTGGCGCCCGGCAGCGTCGTCCTGGCGGACGGCGGCGAGCCCGTCGGCGAGCAGCGGGCGAGGGCGGTGGCCGCGCCGGTCCTCGGCGTTCTCGGGCTGTCGGGCGCGGAGGTGGACGCCGCGCGCACGGCCGGTACGTCCCGCACGGTGACGGTGAACCCGGTGGTCGGCGGGCTGCCCACGAGCGGCTGGGAGACCTCGGTCGTCGTCACCGGGGACGGTGTGATCGGCAGCGCGCACGGGCATCTGGCGCAGCTCACGGCGGGCGAGCGGAAGAGCGTCGTGGGCGCCCGGCGGGCGTTCGAGGAGCTGCCGAAGCGACAGCTCATGCATCCCGGCGGCACGGGGTGCCGCGGCGGGGCGATGACGGACGCGGGCGTCACGTCCACGGTGTGCGCCACCGCGCCGGGTACGCGGGGCGTGCCGGTGGACGTCAGCGAGGCCCGCTTCGGGCTCTCCCCGCAGTTCCTCCCCGGCGGGGGCCAGGCCCTCGTCCCGTCCTGGCTCTTCACCGCCACGCCCGAGGGCTCCGCCACCCCGTACGTCCTCCCCCAGTCGGCGCTGAGCTAGCGCCTGCGCCGCGGGGCACGCCGAAGGGGCGCGGGAGCCGCGCACTGAGCCCACCACCGGCCGGTGGTGGGCTCAGTGCGCGGCTCCCGCGCCCCTTCGGCGTGCCC